>JBKGHI010000031.1:0-55832 GCA_046520405.1 Myxococcus sp. 1LA | reverse complement strand
AGGTGGGCCGCGGGTACTGGCAGCGGCCGCAGTTGACGGCGGAGCGCTTCATCCCCGACGCCTTCAGCGGCATTCCCGGCGCCCGCCTCTACCGCACCGGAGACGTGGCGCGGTGGCTGCCGGACGGGACGCTGGAGTACCTGGGCCGAGCCGACTTCCAGGTGAAGCTGCGTGGCTTCCGCATCGAGCTTGGAGAAATCGAGGCCGCGCTCCGGGCCCACCCTGGTGTCCGCGACGCCGTCGCCATGGTCCGCGAGGAGACGCGAGGGGATGCGCGCCTCGTGGCCTACGTCACGGGTGACTCGGCGCCGTTGGAGGCGGAGGCGCTGCGAGCACACCTGCTGAAGCAGCTCCCGCAGCACATGGTGCCGTCAACCTTCGTTCACCTGGGCGTCCTCCCGCTGACGCCCAGCGGCAAGGTCGACCGCAAGGCCCTGCCCGCCTCCGATGCACCCGTTCTCCAGCAAGGCACCTATGTGGCGCCGCGCACGCCGACGGAGGAGGCCCTGGCCGAGCTGTTCGCCCAGGTGCTCGGCGTCCGCCGCATCGGCGTCCACGACGGGTTCTTCGAGTTGGGAGGCCACTCCCTGCTGGCCACCCAGGTCGTGGTCCGCGTCCGCACGCGCTTCGGCATCGAGCTGCCGCTCCGCGCCTTCTTCGAGTCCCCGACGGTCGCGGGCCTCGCGGCATTCCTGGACGCGCAGAAGAACGCGCCCGCGCAGTCCGGCGCCGCGGTGCCGGCACTGACGCATGCGGATCGACGCGCGCCGCTGCCGCTGTCCTTCTCCCAGCAGCGACTGTGGGTCATCAGCCAGTGGGGCGACTCGGAGAGCAGCGCCTACAACCATCCGCTGGTGCTCCAGCTCACGGGCGTCCTGAACCTGCCCGCGCTCCAGCAGGGCTTCGACACGCTGGTCGCTCGGCACGAGGTGCTGCGGACGACGTTCCGCATGGAGGGCGACAGCCCGGTCCAGGTCATCCACCCGCCCGCTCCGGTTCCCATCCAGGTCCTGGACCTGACGGGTGCGGCCAACGCCCGCATCCGTGAAGAGGAGACGCTGCGCCGGGTCCAGGAAGAGGTCCGGCGCCCGTTCGACCTGTCGCAGGGGCCGGTGGTTCGCGGCATCCTGATGAAGCAGTCCGCGACCGAGCACGTGCTGGTGCTCAACATGCACCACATCGTCACGGACGGCTGGTCCAACGGGGTGATGGTCCGGGAGATGGCGGCGCTCTACGCGGCCTACCGGCAGGGGCAGCCGTCTCCCCTGCCCGCGCTTCCGTTCCAGTACGTGGACTTCGCGGCGTGGCAACGGAAGTACCTCCAGGGCCGGGTCCTGGAAGCACAGCTCGACTACTGGCGAGGGATGCTCGCGGACGCGCCGGCCTACCTCGAACTCCCGACGGACAAGCCGAGGCCGGAGCAGCCCTCCTTCCAGGGCGAAAGCACGCCCATCCAGTTGCCGGCGAAGCTGAGCGAGGCCGTGGACGCGCTCGCGCTGCGGGAACGGGCCACGCCGTTCATGGTGCTGCTCGCGGCGTTCCAGGTGCTGTTGAACCGGTACTCCGGGCAGGACGACGTGGTGGTGGGTTCTCCCATCGCCGGACGGCGACACGCGCAGACGGAGGGGCTCATCGGCTTCTTCGTCAACACGCTGGCGCTGCGCGCGCGCTTCGGTCAGGACCCGACCTTCCGCGAGCTGCTGGCCCAGGTGCGTGACACCACGCTGGGCGCGTACGAGCACCAGGACCTCCCCGTCGAACGGCTGGTGGAGGAACTCCAGCCCGTCCGCGAGGAAGGCCGCACGCCGCTGTTCCAGGTGATGTTCGCCCTGCAGAACACGCCGACGCCCGAGCTGACGCTGCCGGAGCTGACCCTCCGGGGCTTCGAGTCGAAGCACACCGTCAGCCGCTTCGAACTGGAGCTGGTCCTCTCCCGCGTGACGGAGGGCTACCAGGGCGGGCTCGTCTACAACACCGACCTGTTCGAGTCCGCCACGGCGGAGCGGCTGGTGAAGCACCTCCAGGTCCTGTTGGCGGAGGCCCTGGAATCACCGGACACCCCCGTCTCCGCGCTGTCGCTCGAAAAGGAGGAGGAGCCGCAGTCATCCGATGAGGCGGACTTCCCCCGTGAGGCGACCTTCCACCTGCGCGTCGAGGAGCAGGCCGCGCGGACGCCTGATGCCCCCGCGGTGACGCTGGAATCCCAGGTCCTGACGTACGCGCAGCTCAATGCGAAGGCCAACCAGCTCGCGGCGCACCTGCGCACCCTGGGCGTGAAGCCCGAGGTCCGCGTGGGGCTGTGCCTGGAGCGCACGCCGGACGCCATCGTGGCGGTGCTGGCGGTGCTCAAGGCCGGAGGGGCTTTCGTCCCCATCGACCCGGCGGCTCCGGCGCAGCGCAAGTCCTTCGTCCTGAAGGACAGCAACGCCTCCGTGCTGGTCACCCTCCAGCACCTGGCCGAGGCCTGGAAGCCCGAGGTCCGGCACCTGCTGTGCCTGGACACGGACGCGCAGAAGCTGGCGTCACTCCCGACGCGGAACGTCGTGGTCGACGTCCGAGAAGAGCACCTGGCGTACGTCATCTACACGTCCGGCTCCACGGGCACGCCCAAGGGCGTCATGGCGCAGCACCGCTCGCTGCTCGCCATGCACGAGGGCACGGCGCAGGTGTTCCAGTCCACGGGCACCACGCGCCAGCGCCTCAGCCTCAATGCCCCGTTCCACTTCGACGGGGCCCTGGAGCCGCTGGCCCATCTGGCGGACGGGCACTGCCTGTGCCTGGTGCCCGAGGAGACGCGGAAGGACCCCGAAGCGATGCTGGCGTGGTTGGGGCAACAGCGCGTGGACGTGCTGGACTGCACGCCCGCGCAGCTCACGGTGCTGCTCCAGGCCGGGTTGTTGGAGCAGAGCCATGTCCCCTCGCGCATCGTCTGCGCGGGCGAGGCCATGCCCCCGGCGCTCTGGAAGCAGTTGGCCAGCACGGAGCGCACGACGGCGTACAACGCCTACGGCCCCACGGAGAGCACCGTCTGCGCCACCGCCGCGAGCGTCCGGAACAGCACGGCGCCGGTGCCCGTCATCGGGCGGCCCATCCAGGGAACGCGCGCCTACGTGCTGGATGCGCGGCAGCGGGTGGCCCCGGCGGGCATCGCGGGCGAGCTGTACCTCTCAGGAGAGGGCCTCGCCCGAGGCTACCTGGGGCGGCCGGACCTGACGGCGGAGCGCTTCATCCCGGACGCCTTCAGCAGTGTTCCGGGCGCCCGCCTCTACCGCACGGGAGACAAGGCCCGTTGGCGGCATGACGGCACGCTGGAGTACCTGGGCCGGCTCGACTTCCAGGTGAAGCTGCGCGGCTTCCGCATCGAGTTGGGTGAAATCGAAGCGGTGCTGCGGACCCACGAGAAGGTGCAGGAAGCCGTGGTGCTGGCGCGCGAGGACGTGCCCGGCGACAAGCGGCTCGTGGCCTACGTGGTCGTCGTGGTCACCCCCGAAGCCCCGGTGACCGCGGAGATGCTGCGTCAGCACGTCCAGGATCGGCTGCCGGAGTACATGGTGCCGTCCGCCTTCGTGCTCATGGGCACCCTGCCCCTCACGCCCACCGGCAAGGTGGACCGGAAGGCCCTGCCTGTCCCCGATGTCTCCAACCTCGCCGCCAAGCGGGACGTCGAGCCGCCCGCGACGCCCTTGGAGGCCCGGTTGGCGGAGATCTGGAAGGAGCTGCTGCGCGTCCCAGCGGTGGGTCGCCGCGACAGCTTCTTCGAACTGGGTGGTCATTCCCTGCTGGCCACCCAGGCCGTGGCCCGCATCCGGGCCACCTTCGAGGTGGACCTGAACCTGCGCACGTTCTTCGCGGCGCCCACCGTGGCCGGGCTCGCCGAGCGCCTGTCCACCGCCACCTCCGGTCCCAAGCTCCCGCCCCTGACGCGAGCCCGGAGGGACGGGCTGGTGCCGCTCTCCTTCGCCCAACAGCGGCTCTGGTTCCTGGAGCAGCTCCAGCCGGGCAATGCCTCGTACAACATGCCGACGGCGCTGCGCCTGTCCGGGGCGCTCGACGTGGCCGCCCTTCAGCGCGCGGTGGACGAAATGGTCCGCCGGCATGAATCCCTCCGCACCACCTTCCAGGCGGAGGCCGGCGAGCCCCATCAGGTCATCCACCCGCCGCACACCGTGCCGGTGGACGGGGTGGACCTGTCGGGCATCCAGGACCGGACGCAGCGGGAAGCCGAGGCGCTGAAGCGCGTCACCGCCGATGCCCGGCGTCCGTTCGACCTGTCCACGGGGCCGCTGCTGCGCGTCTCGCTGCTGAAGTTGGAGCCGTCCGAGCACGTGCTGCTGCTGTGCATGCACCACATCATTTCGGATGGCTGGTCCATGGGCGTGCTGGTCCGCGAGGTGACGTCGCTCTACGGCGCCTTCCATGGCGGCCAGTCCGTGACGCTGCCGGAGCTTCCGGTGCAGTACGCCGACTACGCGGTATGGCAGCGAGGCTGGCTCCAGGGCGACGCGCTGAAGCAGCAGTTCGGCTTCTGGAAGGAGCAGCTCGCTGGCGCGCCGCACGCGCTGGAGGTTCCCACCGACAAGCCGCGCCCGGCGTTCCTCGGCAACCGGGGCGCATCCGTTCCAGTGCGGCTTCCCCTGGCGCACAGCGAGGCCGTGGAGACGCTGGCCCAACGTGAAGGCGTGACGCCGTTCATGGTGTTGCTCGCGGCGTACCAGGTGCTGCTGAACCGGTACTCGGCGCAGGATGACGTGCTGGTGGGTTCGCCCATCGCTGGACGGCAGCATGCGCAGACGGAGGGCCTCATCGGCTTCTTCGTCAACACGCTGGTCCTTCGCGCGCGCTTCAACAAGGGGCTGACGTTCCGTCAGTTGCTGGCGCAAGTGCGCGACACCACCCTGGGCGCGTACGAGTACCAGGACCTCCCCGTTGAGCGGTTGGTGGAGGAACTCCAGGTCGAGCGAGACCCGAGCCGCACCCCGCTGTTCCAGACGCTGTTTACGTTGCAGAACGCGCCCATCCCGGAGCTGGTGTTGCCCGGCCTGAAGGTGCGCCCGGCCGACGGCGAGGACACCGGCGTGGCCCTGTTCGAGCTGAGCCTGGACCTGTTCCGCGGCGCGGACGGTTTCGAGGGGACGCTCAACTACAGCACGGACTTGTATGAAGCCGGCACGGCCCTGCGGCTGGCGTCGCATTACCAGCGGCTCCTGGAGAGCATCCTGGCCCGGCCGGATGAGCGCGTGGCCGTGCTGCCGATGATGGTCCCGGCGGAGCGTCAGGCCCAGCTCGACGCATCGAACGGCGCGCGGGAGCTGCTGCCGGCGGATGCGCGCATCCACGCGCTGTTCGAGGCGCAGGTGGTTCGCACGCCAGACGCCGTGGCCGTCGTGGCGGGCGCGCAGTCCGTGACGTACCGGGAGCTGGACGCTCGGGCCAACGCGCTGGCGCACCGGCTGCGCGCGGCGGGGGTCGGGTTGGAGCACCGCGTCGCCGTGTGCGTGGAGCGCTCGGTGGAGTTGCTGGTCGCGTTGCTGGGCGTGCTCAAGGCTGGCGGAGCGTACGTGCCGCTGGACTCGGAGTACCCGACGGAGCGCCTGCGCTTCATGCTGGAGGACAGCGGTGCTCGAGTCATCGTGGCCCGCGCCGCGTTCCGGGAGCGCCTGGGGGAAGCGGCGGGCCGTGTCTGGCTGGACGCGGAGGTGCCGGCCTCCACCGGCGTGCCACAGGCGCCCGCCGTCGCGGTGCCTCCCGAGGCCGCGGCGTACGTGCTCTACACGTCCGGATCGACGGGGCGCCCCAAGGGCGTGGTCGTCCAACATCAGTCGCTGGTGAACTTCACCCGCGCGGCGTGGACGTCCTTCCCGGTGTCGCCAGGAGACCGGGTGCTCCAGTTCGCCTCCATCAGTTGGGACACCAGCGCGGAGGAGATCTACCCGTGCCTGACGAGCGGCGGGACGCTGGTCCTCCGAACGCCGGACATGCTCGACGTGCCCGGCGCGTTCCTGGCGAAATGTGAAGAGGCCGGGGTGACACAGCTCAACCTGCCCACGGCCTTCTGGCATGACGTGACGGCCAGCCTCGATGCCGGCACCGCCCGTCTTCCCAGAGGCCTGAAGTGGGTGGTGACCGGCGGCGAGCGCGTGGCGCCCGAGCGTGTCGCCCAGTGGCGAAAGAGCGCCGGGGCCGCGGTGCCCTTGCTGAACACGTACGGGCTCACCGAGGTGACGGCGGTGGCCACGTCCGTGGATCTGTCATCCCCTGGCGCGTCCCAGGTTGCGGGGACCGAGCGCGAGGTGCCCATCGGCCGGGCGTTGAAGAACGTGCGCCTGTACGTGCTGGACCGTGAGCTGGAGCCCGTTCCGCAGGGCGTGCCCGGCGAGCTGTTCATCGGCGGCAGCGGCGTGGCCCGAGGCTACCTGGGCCGGCCGGAGCTGACGGCGGAGCGCTTCGTGCCGTCCCCCTTCGTCGAAGGCGAGCGGCTGTACCGGACTGGCGATCTGGCCCGTTGGCGTCGGGATGGGAACCTGGAGTACCTGGGCCGCGCCGACACGCAGGTGAAGGTCCGCGGCGTCCGCATCGAGCCGGGAGAGATCGAGGCCGCCCTCCGCGCGCACCCCACGGTCCACGACGCCGTGGTGCAGGTCCGCGAAGACGTCGCGGGCGACAAGCGACTGGTGGCCTACGTCGTCCCCCCGTCCGAGCCCAACGCGGCCCCCGTGGAGGCCACGGCCCTCCGGGACCACCTGCGTCAGAGTCTCCCTGAGTACATGGTGCCAGCGGCCTTCGTGTCCCTCACCGCCCTGCCCCTGACGCCCAGCGGCAAGGTGGACCGGAGGGCCCTCCCGGCCCCGGAGGCCTCGCAACTGGCCCTCACCCGTGACACCGAGCCGCCCGCGACGCCCATGGAGGCCCGGCTGGCGGAGGTCTGGAAGGAGCTGCTGCGAGTCCCGGCGGTGGGCCGGCGCGACAACTTCTTCGAGCTGGGCGGCCACTCCCTGCTGGCCACGCGCGTGGTGGCGCGCATCCGCGCCGACTTCGACGTGGAGCTGAGCCTGCGCGCCTTCTTCGAGGCGCCCACCGTGGCGGGCCTCGCCGAGCGAC
Source organism: Myxococcus sp. 1LA (assembly GCA_046520405.1). Classification (GTDB taxonomy): domain Bacteria; phylum Myxococcota; class Myxococcia; order Myxococcales; family Myxococcaceae; genus Myxococcus. Next base: position 48,734 of record JBKGHI010000031.1, on the reverse strand, counting down.
TGGGGTCCGCGTCATCCGGCCCTCGGCTCCCCCCGCTCACCCGAGCCCAGGGCGACGGTCCGGTTCCCCTGTCCTTCGCGCAGCAACGCCTGTGGTTCCTGGACCAGCTTCATCCGGGAGACGTGTCCTACAACATGCCGACCGCGCTGCGGATGACCGGGGCGCTGCACACCGAAGCCCTGCGGCGCGCCGTGAATGCGATGGTGGAGCGGCACCAGTCACTCCGCACCACCTTCCACGCCGTGGATGGCGAGCCTCGTCAGGTCGTCCATCCACCGCGACCGCTGACGTTGAGCACGGTGGACCTCTCCGCGCTCCAGGGACGGGCGTACCGCGAGGCGGAAGCGCTGAAGCACGCCACCCGCGACGCACAGCAGCCGTTCGACCTGTCCGCGGGGCCGCTGCTGCGCATCACCCTGCTGAAGCTCGCGCCCACCGACCATGTGTTGCTGCTGTGCATGCACCACATCATCTCGGACGGCTGGTCCATGGGCGTGCTCATCCGGGAGGTGGGCGCGCTCTACGATGCCTTCCAGCGTGGACAGCCCGCCGCCCTGCCCGAGCTTCCGGTGCAGTACTCCGACTTCGCCACCTGGCAGCGTGGGTGGATGCAGGGCGAGACGCTGACGCAACACCTGGCCTGGTGGAAGACCCAGCTCGCCGGTGCGCCGCACGCGTTGGAGCTGCCCACCGACAAGCCCCGGCCCGCGGTGTTGCATCACCACGGAGCCGGCGTGCTGGTGCATCTCCCGCTGCCACTGAGCCAGACCCTGGAGGCCCTGGCCCACAAGGAAGGTGCCACGCCGTTCATGCTCTTGCTCGCGGCCTTCCAGGTGCTGCTGTGCCGGCACTCCGGACAGGACGACGTGCTGGTGGGCTCGCCCATCGCCGGACGGCGCCACGCGGAGACGGAGCCCCTCATCGGCTTCTTCGTCAACACGCTGGTGCTGCGCGGCCGCATCACGCCCGCGACCACCTTCCGTCAGTTGCTGGCGCAAGTGCGCGACACCACCCTGGGCGCGTACGAACACCAGGACGTGCCCTTCGAGCGGCTGGTGGAGGAACTCCAGCCCTCGCGCGACCTGAGCCGCACGCCGTTGTTCCAGGCCCTCTTCGCCCTGCAGAACGCACCGGGCGACGTCGAGCGCTCCCTCCCGGATCTGAACCTTCGGGAGCTGGAGCCGACCCATGGGGTCAGCCGCTTCGAGCTGGAGCTGGCGGTGTCCCGCATCCCGGAGGGCTACCAGGGCGCGCTCATCTACAGCACCGAGCTGTTCGAGCCCGCCACGGCGGAGCAACTGGTGGCGCACTTGAAGCTGGTGCTGGAGGGCGCCGTGGCGTCGCCGGATACGCCCGTCTCCACCCTGCCCCTTCACACGGAGGCGGAGCACCAGCACTTGATGGTGGACTGGAACAGCACCGCGTCCAGCGCCCCCCGTGGAGGGCTGTTCCTCACGCGCTTCGAGCAGCAGGTGGGCCGCACGCCGAACGCTCCCGCCGTGGCGATGGGAGAGCAGGTGCTGTCCTTCGCCCAGCTCAACGCGAAGGCCAACCAGCTCGCCGCGCACCTGCGTACGTTGGGCGTGGGGCCCGAGGTCCGCGTCGCGGTGTGCCTGGAACGGACGCCGGACACCATCGTGAGCCTGCTCGCGGTGCTCAAGGCCGGAGGGGCTTTCGTCCCCATCGACCCGGCGGCTCCGGCGCAGCGCAAGTCCTTCGTCCTGAAGGACAGTGACGCCTCCGCCCTGCTCACCGTCCGGCACCTGGCCGACGCCTGGAAGCCCCAGGTCCGTCACCTGCTGTGCCTGGACACCGAGGCCTCGAAGCTGGCAACCCTGCCCACGAACAACGTCCCGTCCAACGTGCGGGGTGAGCACCTCGCGTACGTCATCTACACGTCTGGTTCCACGGGCACGCCCAAGGGCGTCATGGTGCAGCACCGCTCGGTGCCGTGGCTGCTCCAGGGGATGACGCAGTCGCTGGAGATGGGAATACCCGCCGGCCAGCGCCTCAGCCTCAATGCGCCGCTGCACTTCGACGGCACCGTCGAGCGGCTCGTGCACCTGGCGGAAGGCCACTGCCTGTGCCTGGTGCCCGAGGAGACGCGCAAGGACCCCGAGGCGATGGTGGCGTGGCTGGAGCAGCAGCGCGTCGACATGCTGGACTGCACGCCCGCGCAGCTCGCGCTCCTGCTCCAGGCGGGGCTCCTGGAACGCAGCCACGTCCCCAGCAAAATCATGAGCGCGGGCGAGGCCGTGCCGCCGACGCTGTGGAAGCGGCTGGCCAGCACGGAGCGCACGACGGCGTACAACGCCTACGGCCCCACCGAGGTCACGGTGTGCGCCACGGCGACGCGCATCCAGGGCAACGCGAGTCCCGTCCCTGTCATCGGCCGTCCCATCGCGGGAACGCGGGTGTACGTCCTGGATGCCCGCCAGCAACTGGTCCCGCTGGGCACCGCGGGTGAGCTGTGCGTCGCGGGAGAAGGCGTGGCGCGGGGCTACATCGGCAGGCCGGAGCTGACGGCGGAGCGCTTCGTCCCGGATGCGTTCAGCGGCATCCCGGGCGCTCGCCTGTACCGGACGGGAGACAAGGCCCGGTGGCGGCATGACGGCACGCTGGAGTACCTGGGCCGGCTCGACTTCCAGGTGAAGCTGCGCGGCTTCCGCATCGAGTTGGGTGAAATCGAAGCGGTGCTGCGGACCCACGAGAAGGTGCAGGAAGCCGTGGTGCTGGCGCGCGAGGACGTGCCCGGCGACAAGCGGCTCGTGGCCTACGTCGTGGGCGACGCCATCACCGTCGAGGCGCTGCGCGAGCACGTCCAGCAGCGTCTGCCCGAGTACATGGTGCCGGCCAGCTTCGTGTCCCTGTCCACCCTGCCGCTGACGTCCACGGGCAAGGTGAACCGGAAGGCGCTGCCGCCGCCGGACGCCTCGCAGCTCACGCGGATTCGCGACACCGAGCCGCCCGCGACGCCCATGGAGGCCCGGCTGGCGGACATCTGGAAGGAGCTGCTGCGCATCCCCGCCGTGGGACGGCGCGACAACTTCTTCGAGCTGGGCGGTCACTCCCTGCTGGCCACCCAGGTCGTGGCCCGCATCCGGGCCGCGTTCGACGTTGAGCTGAACCTCCGCACGTTCTTCGGGGCCCCACCGTGGCCGCCCTCGCGGAGCGCCTGTCCTCCGCGTCGTCCAGTCCCCGGCTCCCGCCCCTGACGCGCGTGGGAAGAGACGGTCCGGTGCCGCTCTCGTTCGCCCAGCAGCGGCTCTGGTTCCTGGACCAGCTCAAACCGGGAGACGTGTCCTACAACATGCCGTCCGCGCTCCGCTTGTCGGGGGCGCTCGACGTCGACGCCCTGCGGCGCGCCGTGACGGCCATGGTGGAGCGGCACGAATCGCTCCGCACCTCCTTCCAGTCGGTGGCCGGCGAGCCCCGCCAGGTCATCCACCCGCCGCACCCTGCCGCGGTGGAGGTGGTGGACCTCTCGGGCATCCAGGACCGGGCGCAGCGGGACGCGGAGGCGCTGAAGCGCGCCACGCGCGATGCCCAGCAGCCGTTCGACCTCTCCACGGGGCCGCTGCTGCGCGTGACGCTGCTGACGCTGGAGCCGTCCGAGCACGTCCTGTTGCTGTGCCTGCACCACATCGTCTCCGACGGTTGGTCCATGGGCGTGCTGGTCCGCGAACTGACGGCGCTCTACGAGTCCTTCCTCACGGGGACACCGGCGGCCTGCCCGCGCTTCAAGTGCAGTACGCCGACTACGCGGTGTGGCAACGCGGCTGGCTTCAGGGCGAGACGCTGAGGGAGCAGCTCGGCTGGTGGAAGTCCCAGCTCTCCGGTGCACCGCACGCGCTGGAGCTGCACACCGACAAGCCCCGGCCCGCGGTGCTGCGCCACCATGGCGCGGCGGTACCGGTGCGGCTGCCGCAGGAGCTCGCCCTGATGTTGGAGGCGCTGGCGCGGCAAGAAGGCGTCACGCCGTTCATGGCGCTGCTCGCGGCCTTCCAGAGCATCCTGGCCCGGCACTCCGGGCAAGAAGACGTGCTGGTGGGCTCGCCCATCGCCGGACGGCGCCACGCGGAGACGGAGCCCCTCATCGGCTTCTTCGTCAACACGCTGGTGCTGCGCGGCCGCATCACGCCCGCGACCACCTTCCGTCAGTTGCTGGCGCAAGTGCGCGACACCACCCTGGGCGCGTACGAACACCAGGACGTGCCCTTCGAGCGGCTGGTGGAGGAACTCCAGCCCTCGCGCGACCTGAGCCGCACGCCGTTGTTCCAGGTGATGTTCGCGCTGCAGAACACCCAGGCCCCCGAGCTGTCCTTGCCCCGGCTGACGGTGCGTCCCGCGGAGGCCGATGACTCCGGTGTGACGTTGTTCGAGCTGAGCCTGGACCTGGCGCGTGGCGAGGAGGGTTACGAGGGCGCGCTCCTCTACAGCACCGAGCTGTTCGAACGCCCCACGGTGGAACGGCTGGCAACGCATCTCCGGCTCCTGCTGGAGCACGGCGTGGCTTCGCCGGACGTGGCCATCGCCACCCTGCCCCTCCATACGGAGACGGAGCAGCAGTTGATGGTGGACTGGCACACCGATGCGCCGGAACCGGAGCGTGGCGGGCTCTTCCACTCACGCTTCGAACAGCAGGCCGCGCGCACGCCCGATGCCCTCGCCGTGACGCTGGGGACCACGGTGTTGACGTTCGCCCAGCTCAACGCGAAGGCCAACCAGCTCGCGGCGCACCTGCGCACGCTGGGCGTGGGGCCCGAGGTCCGGGTGGGCCTGTGCCTGGAGCGCACGCCGGACGCCATCGTCGCGGTGCTGGCGGTGCACAAGGCCGGAGGGGCCTTCGTCCCCATCGACCCGGCGGCTCCGGCGCAGCGCAAGGCCTTCGTCCTGAAGGACAGTGACGCCTCCGTGCTGCTCACGGTCCGGCACCTGGCCGAGGCCTGGAAGCCCGAGGTCCGGCACCTGCTGTGCCTGGACACGGACGCGCAGAAGCTGGCGTCACTCCCGACGCGGAACGTCGTGGTCGACGTCCGAGAAGAGCACCTGGCGTACGTCATCTACACGTCCGGCTCCACGGGCACGCCCAAGGGCGTCATGGTGCAGCACCACTCGCTGGCCGCGCTGCATGGGGCGTCGAACCAGGCGTTCCATGCAGGGGGGCCGCCGGGGCAGCGCTTCAGCCTGAACGCGCCGCTCTACTTCGACGTCAGCATGGATCAGCTCGTCCATCTGGCGGACGGGCACTGCCTGTGCCTGCTGCCCGAGGACACGCGGAAGGACCCGGAGGCGATGCTGGCGTGGTTGGAGGCGCAGCGTGTGGATGTGCTGGACTGCACGCCCGCGCAGCTCACGTTGTTGCTCCAGGCCGGGTTGCTGGAACGCGCCCACGTTCCCGCCCGAATCCTGTGCGCGGGTGAAGCCATGGACCTGTCGCTCTGGAGCCGGTTGGCGAGCACGGACCGGACGACGGTGTTCAACGCCTACGGCCCCACGGAGAGCACCGTGTACGCCACGTACGCGCGGGTGCGGGACAACCCGAGCCCCGTCCCCGTCATCGGGAAGCCGCTCACGGACACTCGGGCGTACGTGCTGGATGCGCGGCAGCAACTGGCGCCCCTGGGCTCCGCGGGCGAGCTCTATCTGGCCGGTGACGGCCTGGCCCGAGGCTACCTGGGCCAGCCGCACCTGACGGCGGAGCGCTTCGTCCCCAACCCCTTCGCGACCACGCCGGGCGAACGGCTCTACCGAACGGGAGACAAGGCCCGTTGGCGCCATGACGGCACGCTGGAGTACCTGGGCCGGCTCGACTTCCAGGTGAAGCTGCGCGGCTTCCGCATCGAGCTGGGCGAAATCGAGACCGCCTTGCGTGCGCACGACGCGGTCCAAGACGCCGTGGTCCTGGCGCGCGAGGACGTGCCCGGCGACAAGCGGCTCGTGGCCTACGTGGTGGGCGACCCGGCCACCGTGGAAACCCTGCGCCCTCATCTCCAGCAGCGCCTGCCCGAGTACATGGTGCCGTCGGCCTTCGTCTCCATGCAGGCCTTGCCGCTGACGCCCAGTGGCAAGGTGGACCGCAAGGCCCTGCCCTCGCCCACGCTCGCGGACACGCGGAGCCAGGAGGCCCACGTCGCGCCACGGGATGCGCTGGAGCTGCGGCTCGTGCGTGCCTGGGAGCAGGTCCTGGGCGTGGAGCCCATCAGCGTGCGGTCCAGCTTCTTCGAGCTGGGCGGACACTCGCTGCTGGCCGTGCGGCTCATCGCGGCCCTGCGTGAGTCCCTGGGCCGGCCGCTTCCCCTGGCCGCGCTGTTCCAGGCGCCCACGGTGGAGCAGCTCGCCGCATGGCTGCGCCGCGAGGACACCGGCCAGGCATCACCGCTGGTGCCGTTCGACGCGGGCCGGCGTGGAACGGACGCTCCATTCTTCTGCGTGCACCCCGTTGGAGGCAGCGTCCTGGCCTACGCGGAGCTGGCCCGGCTGTTGGGGCCGGAGCGCCCGTTCTACGGTCTCCAGGCGCGGGGGCTCGACGGAAGCGCCCCCCCGCTGGACACGGTGGAGTCGATGGCTGCGACGTACGTTGACGCCATCCGCGAAGTCCAGCCCACGGGCCCCTACCTGCTGGGTGGATGGTCCGTGGGCGGCGTCATCGCCTACGAGATGGCGCGCCAGCTCCGCGAGCGCGGAGAGACGGTGGGCTTGCTGGCGCTCATCGATGCCTACACACCCGACGCGCTCAAGGCCGCCGACTCCGAGCCCGACGCCACCCAGGTCGTCTCCGCCTTCGCGAGCGATCTGCTGGGCATCCGGCTCACCGACCTGACCCCGCCCGACGCGGCCCTGTCTCCCGAGGCCCAGCTCGAGGCGCTCCATGAAGCCGGCCAGCGCGCGGGGGCCCTGCCTCCGGGAATGGACCTCGCGCACCTGCGGGCCCTGCTCCAGGTCTTCGAGTCCAACCTCCGCGCCGCCCGCCGCTACCAGCCTCCCGCGCTGAATCCGGGCCGGGTGCTGCGGCTGAAGGCGGCGGAGGGCTCGGAGGGCATGCCCGAGGACGGCGGCTGGAAGGCGCTCGTCGGAGCCGGGCTGGAACAGCACACCGTGCCCGGCGACCACTACGGCGTGCTGCGCGCCCCGGGCGTCCGCGAGCTGGCGGACCGGCTCCGGAGCGCGCTGAACGTCACCACCGGGTGAGGAGGAACTCGACGCCCAGGCCCAGCTCCTTGAAGTACTTGGGCGTCCCTCCCACGAACCGCCGGTCTCCCTCCGTCCGCTTGAGGAGGTAGACCGGCACCGTGAGGCGCACGCCCACGAGCTCCGCCAGGTCCACGCCCAGGCGGGCCTCCGGGACGGTCAGTGCCCATTCATTGGGCTCGGTGAGGTAGCCCGCGGACACGCCCAGGCCGGCGCGCCACCGGACGTACGGCCCCAGGTCCAGGAATGGAATCGCGCCGGAGAAGCCGTCCATGTCGGAGACGCAGTCGATGTAGAGCCCCAGCGAGCCCCAGCGGATGCGCGTGTCGTTGGGCACGAGTTGGTCCATGTCTCGCACGCCCAGCGCGGACAGCACGGCGCCGAAGCGCCACTCGTTGCGGCTGTAGGCGTGTTCCTCGCGTCCCTGCTCGGACGCGCCGAACGGCAACTCCACGCCCAGGCCCACGCCTCGCTGGCGCATGGCGCTGAGCGTCCAGACGTGGTGCGGCTTCGAGTACGTCAGCCACTCGTCCAGGAACACGGCGCCCGCGGGGCGGAGCGGAATCTTGAGGTTCCCCTTCTGCTTCGACACGAGGCTGTGGAAGGCGGTGCCCACGCGCCGGCGGACGGGCTCCAGGTCCTCGCGCGTGCCGGTGGCCTCCGCGCCCTCCATGACGCCCTCGCTGTACTGGTAGCCAACGTCGCCCAGCGCGGCGAGCAGATCGTCCACCTTGCTCTTCTGGAGCTGTCCCTCCTCCGCCTGTCGCGTCAGCTCATCGGTGGCCGTGCGCAGGCGCCCCAACTGCGGCGTTGACGTGCAGTCGGTGCCCACCACGCAGTAGAAGCCGGGTGAATCAATGCCCAGGACGTTGAGCACCCGCAGCTCACGATCCCTCAGGCGCTCCTTGTCGATTCGCGGCACCAGCAGGTCCACGGCGCGCGTCGAGGTGAGCTGGGTCGACAGGAAGCGGATGGCGTCCTGCATGCCGCGATAGAAGTCGTGCTCGCGGAAGCGCTGGTCGAAGAAGCCCATCATCGCGAACTGGAACTCCGACGGGAGCACCGTCGTGCGGCGCGGAATCTGGATGCGGCCCGACAGATTGATGTCGTGCTCCAGCGTGTTGAGCACGGCGCTGTCGCGCGCGGCGCTCATCACGTTGCCCAGGTGCTGGAAGTACGTCTCATCCAAGGGGCTGCGGGAGCGCTTGGGCCGGTCGGGCGGTGGCGCCCAGTTCCAGCGGACGGCGTCCTGGTCCAGGTAGACAACGGGGAATCGCTCGCGATTGAGCGTCGTCTCCCCTGCCTCGCTGCGCTCCACCCACCGCGAGCCGAGCCGCACCGCCAGGTCCACGGGGTTGTTGTTGAGCACGCCGCCGTCGATGAGCTTGATCTCTTCCGCGGGGCCCCACTGCGCCTCGTTGAAGAAGGAGATCTTCACAGGCACGGGTGGGAACGCGAGCGGGAAGGCCCCCGAGGCCTGCGGGGTGCGCAACAGGTTCTTCAGCGAGACCTCGTGTCCGCCGTCCCCCGTCGGCTGGGCGCCCAGGGCCGGGTAGTAGGCGAGCTCCTTGGGCTTCACGCCGATGTGCGGAAACGAAGCGCTCACCGCGCCCTCCATGAAGGGCAGCCGGGCGGTGAGCTTCCCTTCGCCCTGCGTCATCACCTGGACGACCAGCTTCTCCGTCACGCGCTTCAGCTTGAACTGGGACTCCGGTCCCCCCTCGCCGAAGGGCACGTCGCGCCCGCGAAGGTTCGTCACGGTGATGCCGTAGGCGAAGGTGCAGTCCTCCTTGAAGCGCGTCGTCTGGGCCTTCTCCAGGATGAGCCCCAGGGTGTCCTCCATGTGCGGCTCACTGAAGAGGTGCGTGCCCTCCTCGGGCCCTGCCGCATCCTTGGGGAGCAGCCGCTCCAGGTCCAACTGGTCGATCCACACCGTCCAGAAGAGGCTCTGCTCGGGAGACCACCTGGGCTGGGAGAACGCCGTGTCACACGAGGCCAACCCGCCGAGCAGTGCGTTCACCGCGCCCGCGGAGGCCCCCGTCCAGACGCGCGGCGCCGGGTTGCCCAGGTCCGCCGAGGCGCCCTCTCGCTGCGCGACGCTCCAGAAGCGGACCAGCGTGGAGATGAACCCCGCCTGATACGCGCCCAGGCTGATGCCGCCGCTGACCACGAGCGCGGGCGCGCTGCGCTCCGTCTGCTCCGCCAGCGCGCGGGCCCTGGCGTAATCCTCGATGTGCGGCGGCAGGTACGGCGTCCCCTCTGGGACGAGCCCGGTGTCCTTCGCGAACGCCCCTTCGTTCGGAGCCGGCGCTGGAGGCGCAGCCGTCTGAGGTCGCTCGGCCGTCGAAGCTTCGGTACCGGCACTGTTCGTCAATGCGTTGGCACCCGCTTCCGGCGGCGGGGACTCGGAGGGCGCGGCGTCCTCCGGAACGGGGGCGTCCGCTGGCGCCGGGACGTCCAGCGTGGCGGCGCGCTCGGCGTCGGATGGGACGGGAGGAACGGCTTGGGCCTGCGCGGTGCTGGTGGCTGCGAGCAGGACCACGGCACAGGCACGAAGGAGGGCTTTGGGCATTCGCGGGCTCAGGAGAAGGACGAGGTGAAGCTATCCCTCAATCCTGACCCTGTTCCCGGAAGCCCGGCAACCACGGAAGAATCCGTTGGTGCAGCCTCCACCGCGCACGACGCGAAACCGGCGTGCGCGGCAACCGTCGTGTTACGACTTCTGCAGCTCGTGGCTGGCGTCGGCGGTGGCCTGCTCCGGCGCCGCGACGAACAGCGCGTCGTTCGAACCGGAGGAGACGGACGTGCGCAGCGGGGCGGACACCGACTCGTGGACCAGCGCGGGAACCGGCACCGGCTCCACGATGGCGGCCTGGGCGCGCTGCGCGGCCTGCCGGCGGCGCCACATGAAGTAGCCGATGGCGGCCACGGCCAGCACGCCCATGACGGCGAACTGCCCTTCCTTGAACTTGGCGATCATCGAGTCGAGCTCGCCACCGAAGTGGAAGCCCAGCCAGATGAACACGGGCGCGGACAGCAGCGCGGCCAGGCCGTCCCAGAAGATGAAGCGCCAGTAGGACATGCCCACGGAGCCGGCCGTGAAGTACGTCACCGCGCGTACGCCCGGCATGAAGCGGGCGATGCAGACAACCTTGTGCCCGTGCTTGCCGAACAGGCCTTCCACCTTCGCGCGTTTCTCCGGCGTGACGATGCGGGCGAAGAAGCCACCGCTGCCCTCGCGTCCCAGCTTCCCACCCAGCCGTCGGCCCGCCAGGTAGATGAGGCTGTCACCCACGAGGATGCCCGCGAAGCCGACCACCATCATCACCGGAAGGCTGGCGGCCCCCTTGTGGGCCAGGAAGCCCCCGAGGATGAGTGAGATGTCCTCCGGCAGGGGAACACCCAGACCGCAGGCCACCAGGATGCCGAACACGGTGGCATAGGCGAAGAATCCCTGCGAGTCGCCAAGGAGGTTGGTGAGAAGTTCTTGCACGCGTCGTCCCGTCCGTTCACGTCTGAAGGGCCTGTCCGGCAATCACCTGGGACAGCCCCTCTAGCGCCCAGACATCAACCGGGCGCGGGTCGTCAAAACTCCGGGCAAGGGGACTCGACCTCAAAAACCCCTGACACCCGGCCTCCTCTCGGGCCCGGTCTGGCGCCCTGTCTCGCTTCTTATTCTCCGACCGCCGCCTCCCGCTGCCCCACTGTCCCGACGTCTCGACGCCCCTTCGGGCAGCCTGCCCACCTGGGTGCCAATCGTCCAGGAGGCCCATGCCCGCCCTGGCACCCGCAGCGTGGAATAAGGTGGACCTTCTGGCCACCTGTACCTACCTGCACCGTTGCCAATCAAAGCAGCAGGCAGCTTAACCACCGCCCGGCTGAATGGCGTCTCCCTCGGCTTAAGCCGCGGGTGCTTTTCCGATAAGCGTGCGCAGCATGTCCCGGTTATCCCGGGCTTTCTGACCGAAGTGGGCGACGATGCCCATCAGCAGCTTCACGCAGGCCTGGGGCTTGGTGGCCAGGAGCTTCTGGAAGTCCGCGGCGCGAATCTCCAGGGCGGACACGTCGGTGACGGCGGTGGCGGTACACAACCGCTCACCCTTCTGCACCAGGGCCAGCTCGCCCAGGGGCTCGCCGGAGCCGACCTCGCCCAGGGACACGTCCTCGCCCGAGGCGCTCTTCGCGCTCAAGCGCACGGTGCCCTCCCCGACGATGAGGAGCGACTCCCCCGTCTTGCCTTCGGCGAAGAGCGCCGTCCCCTTGGGGAACGCACGCGCGACAGCGACCCCGGCGAAAATCTGGATGCCGGTGTCCGTGAAGCCCTTGAAAAGCGGACACGCCTTGAGCGTTGTGGCAGGCACGAGAGCCATGGATGTGCTCCTAACACGCCCAGCGTGGGCCCGCGAGCGAGTCAGCGGTCCGTGCGGTACTCGGCCGCGAGCAGCACGTAGTGCTGGGCCGACATCAGCAGGAACTCGCGTTCCGCGTCGGTGATGGGGCGCTTCACCCGGCCCGGAGAGCCCACCACCAGTGAGCCCGGTGGAATCTTCGTGCCCGGCGTCAGCAGGGCCCCGGCGCCGATGATGCAGTCATCCCCCACTTCCGCGTCGTCCATGATGGTGGCGCCCATGCCCACCAGCACCCGGTTTCCAATGGTGCACCCGTGGAGGATGACGTGGTGCCCCACCGTGACGTCGTCCCCCACGGTGGTGGCGGAGCGGCCGCTGGTGACGTGAATCAGGGACAGGTCCTGCACGTTGGTGCGCTTCCCGATGCGGATGGGATTCACGTCCCCGCGCAGCACGCAGTTGAACCAGATGGAGGACTCCTCCCCCACCTCGATGTCCCCCACGAGCTGGGCGGAGTCGTCCACGAAGCAGCCGGCGGGAACGCGGGGGGACACGCCCCGGAAGGACCTCATCGGCATGGGCTCAAGCCTCCGCGACGACGTGGAAGGGGTTCTCCGCCAGGGGCACCGGGAGCGGCTCCACCGTGGGCGGCTTGAGCAGCGCCACCTGCTTGCCGGCGAGCTGGTTGGGCGTGGCGCGCTCCACCTTCACCGTCACGAAGGCGCCCGCGGGGGCGTCCCCGTCGAAGTTGACGGTGCGGTTCTCCGGCGTGCGGCCGAAGCGCTTGGTGGCGTCGTAGCGCGAGTGCCCCTCCACCATGACCTCCACCTCCGTGCCCACGAGCGCCGCGGTGATTTCGCCGCTGATGCGCCGCTGGAGCTTCTGCAGCCGCTCCAGGCGGGCAATCTTCACCTCGTGCGCCACCGGGCCCCAGTCCTTCTCGCGCAGGGCCGCGCCCGTCTTCGGACGCGGGCTGTAGACGAAGGAGAACTGGTTGTCGTAGCGGACCTGCTCGGTCAGCTTCATCGTCATCTCGAACTCCTCCTCGGTCTCCCCGGGGAAGCCGACGATGATGTCCGTGGTGACGGCGATGCCCGGCCGCGCCTCGCGCAGCTTCGCCAGGCGCTCCAGGTACTGCTCCACCGTGTAGTCGCGGCGCATCATCTTGAGGATGCGGTCGCTGCCGCACTGCACCGGCAGGTGGAAGTGCGGGGTGATCTTCGGCTGGACGCGGAAGGCTTCGATCAGCTCGTCGGACAAATCATGCGGGTGGCTGGTGGTGAAGCGCACGCGCTCGATGCCTGGCACTTCCGCGGTGCGCAGCAGGAGCTGCGCGAAGGAGATGCCGCCCGCGTACGAGTTCACGTTCTGGCCGATGAGCGTCACCTCACGCACACCCACCTTCGCCAGGTCCGCCACCTCCACGAGCACGTCGGGGAACGCGCGGCTCACCTCGCGGCCCCGCGTGTGCGGCACGATGCAGAACGAGCAGACGTTGTCGCAGCCCTTCATCACCGTGACGAACTCGGTGACCTTGCCGCGGGACGTCTCCGGGTCGGCGCGCGGGAAGACGTACTCCTCCGAGTTCACGAAGGCCGTCTCCACCACCCGCGCCCGCTCCTCGGACACCCGGCCGATGATGTCCGGCAGGCGCGCGATGTTGTCGGGGCCGAAGACGAAGTCCAGGTACGGCACCTTCTTGAGGAGCTTGTCCTTCTCCTGCTGCGCCACGCAGCCGCCCACGCCAATCAGCGCGCCGCGGCTGGCCTTCACCGGCTTGTACCGGCCCAGGGCGGACAGCATCTTGTCCTCGGCCTTCTCCCGGATGGAGCAGGTGTTGAGGATGATGAGGTCCGCGTTGTCCGGCACCGGCGTCGGCGCGTAGGACATCTGGCTCAACACCTCGCTCATGCGGAGCGAGTCGTTGACGTTCATCTGGCAGCCGAAGGTGTGGATGAAATAGCGCTTCATGGAAGAACCCTGAGCAAGTACGTGCCCTTATCCGATGGCCGGACGCGGAATGCAACCAGCCGCCCGCCCGGCTTCATCCCCGGCTGAGCAGGTGCGTCAGCCGGGTGTGCAGGTCCACCAGCTCCGCTTCGCGGGCGCGGAGCAGCGTCAGGGCGTCCTCGCCATAACGCCGCGCCAGGGCATCCGTCGCGCGCTCCTGCTTGGCCAGCTCGTCCTGGATGCGGCCCTGGAGCTCCCCCTCCCCGCCGTCCTGGAGCTGACCCAGCTTGTCCTGGAGCTTGCGGACCGCCCAGCGCCGGCCGCCGAAGGCCCGCAGCAGCGCGCTCCCTTGCTCCGCCGTCTTGGAGGTCAGCCCGGACGCGGCCAGGGCCTCGGTGTGGGCCTGGCCCAGGGCCTCTGTCCCTTTGCCGGAGGCGTGGGAGAGGTAGGTCTGCTGGTAGCGGACCAGGGCGTCGAGCATCGCCGCGTCCAGGGGCGGCGCGGCCCAGCGGAGGGTCCGGTCGTCGGCGGCGACGAGGTCGGTGCTCGACTCCCGGTTGGGGACGTCCTGGAAGCCGTTGTCGTCGAAGAGGAAGGAAGACATGAGGTGCCTTGGGGGGAAGGAGCCCGGGTCTACACGGGCACGAGCTGGTCGGCGATGCGGGCCAGGTCCGACACGGAGGTGACGACGACAGCCTGGTGACAGTGCTTCTCGTAGGTGAGCATCTCGCTGTCACCAATGCCCCAGTTGCCACGCTCCTCGGGGCAGATCCACAACAGTCGCTTCGCCTTGCGGCGCAGGTCCTTGAGGGCCCACGCGTTGTTCGCGTTGTAGTTGTTCCGTCCGTCGCCAATCACCATGACGGTGGTGCGGCGGGTGATGCTGCCCAGGTGGTCCCGGGTGAAGTCGGCCAGCGCGCGGCCGTAGTTGGAGTTCGCGCTCAGCGACACCGTCTTTCCGGCGGTGGCCATGTCGATGGCGGCGTCCACCTCCAGGTCCTTGAAGTACTGCGTCACCTCGCCCACGTCGGACACGAAGACGAACGAGCGCACGCGCACGAAGAGCGACTGCATCGTGTGCATGAACAGCAGCATCATCCGTGACGCCTGACGCACGGAGTCGGACACGTCGCAGAGCACCACCAGCTCCGGACGCTCCGGCCGGCGGGTGCGGAACTGGGGCACCATGGGCACCCCGCCCCACGGCAGGTTCCTGCGCAGGGTGCGGCGCACGTTGAGGGCGCCCTTTCGGTGCGAGCGCTGCTTGCGGATGAGCCGGCTGCGCAGCTTCTCCGCCAGCGTGCGGACGGCGGACTCCATCTGGTCCACCTCCGCCTGGGTGAGCAGGTGCAGCGGCTTGTCCGCGGCGGTGTCGGTGCGGCGGCGGATGCGGGCCTCCGCCTGGCGCTTCACCTCCTGGCGGGCGGCGTCCTCAATCTTCCGCATCGCGGCCGCGACGTGGCGCGAGACAATCTCCACCCCTTCGGGCGTGAGGCCCCGGGCCCGGAGCTCGTCCTCCAGCGACTTCATGTCGGACCGGGCCTTGTCCGCCCCGGCCGCCGCCAGCATGCGCCGGGAGAAGAAGCCGGCCTGGAGCGGGCTCTCCATCCGGGACAGGTCCAGTTGCAGCGACGCCATCCGGAAGATCTGCGCCAGCCGGGCCCGGTCGCCCATCAGGACGGCCTGGGCCAGGGGGGACATCTCCGGGAGGAGCTGGTGCATCTGGATGAGGACCATCTTCAGCAGGTCGCCCTCCAGGTAGCCTTCCTCCTCCAACTGCCGCGCCAGCGACTTGTCGATGGCCTCGAACGTTCTCGCCGCGCCGGAGAAGTAGAACTCGAAGGCGCGGTTGAAGGTGTCCACGTCCAGCTCGCGCTTCACCAGCGTGGTGCGGAGCACCGAACGGAACAGGTACCGGTCCTTCAGGCCTACCTCGGACGTGGCGCGCAGCGCGTCCTGGACCTCGGACGTACTGACACGCACACCGTTCTGGCGAAGGACTTCGGCGAACTCGACGATGCGGGCATCCACGCAACCATCATGTCCGGGGCGAGCCCGCGCGCAATCGGGAATGCATCTCCCTGAAGCCAGCGCCTGCTCGTCTCCCTGGTACACGCGGCGTAATCACTAAAATTTACTGACTTCCTGGTTAATCTGACTTCTGGCAAATGATGTAACTGCTCATTCTGGAAAGGGAAACTTCCGAAAGGCAGTCCCGGCCGCATGAAGGCGACGCCTTCATGAAGCCACGCGAGACTCATACTTAAGGTGCGGGTTGCCGCCGTTCAGGATGTCCGCTCGAAGGACATCACGGCTTCGACGTGGTGCGTCTGGGGGAACATGTCCACCACCTGGAGGGCCAGGGGCTGGTAGCCCGCAGCGACCAGGTCCGCCGCGTCCCGGGCCAGCGAGGCCGGGTCACACGCCACGTACACCACGCGCCGCACGCCCAGGGCGGTCATCCACTTCGCCAGTCCGGGGGCTCCGGCGCGCGGCGGGTCCGCGAGGCACACATCGAAGCGGCGCTGCTCCGTCACCAGGCCATCGCACACCTTGCGCGCGTCACCCTGGACGAAGCGCACGTTCGTCACCCCACCCTCGCGAGCGCTCCGCTGGGCCAGCTCCACGCCCACGGGGGAAGACTCCACGCCCAGCACCGAGGCTGCGCCACCGGCCAGGGGGAAGGTGAAGTTGCCGTTGCCCGAATACAGCTCCAGCACGGTGTCCGACTCCCGCGCCCCCAGCTCGTACACCGCCGAAGTCACGAGCCCCACGTTGGCCTCGGCATGGGCCTGGGCGAAGGCATCCGGCCGCAGGTACAGGGGGACTTCGGGCCGCAGCGGCGAATACGAGCGCAGCGCCGGCTTGCCCAGGAGGCGAGCGGACCCCTCCTTCGGCGTCAGCACCGCGCCCTCCAGGCGCAGGGCGCGCACCGCCGCCTCAGCTGCCTCCAGGTGGCGCGCCGTCACCGGGCCGCCGAGGTTCACCGCGAACGCGGCCTTGTCCCCTTCCGCCAGCAGCAGGACTTCTTCCGCGTCCTTCGCCAGGGGCTTGAGCAGCGGCGCCAGCTTTCCCGGCAGCGCGGTCAGCACGGGCGTGAGCGCGCCGCAGACCTCCACCGGCACGCGTTCGTGGCTGCGCCGGCCGAAGTAACCGAGCGCGCCCTTGCCCATGGGGTGCAGCACCGCTCGGCGGCGGTACCCCCAGTCGCGGGGTGCCACCATCAGCGGACGCACCGTGAAGCGCTCACGGGACAGTCGGCCCAGGTGCTCCAGGGTGGAGAGGACAATCTCCTGCTTCGCGGTGCGCTGGGCGGGCTCGGCCAGCGCCAGCCAGTCACAGCCGCCACACTCCGTGGCGTGGACACAGGGCACCTCACGCCGGTCCGGCCCTGGCGACACCACTTGCCGCAGGATGCCGCGCAGCACGCGGCCTTGCACCTCCAGGTGGACGCGCACGGTGTCGCCCGGGAAGGTCCCCGGGACGAAGACGGTGCGCCCCTGCCAGGAGGCCACGCCTTCGCCGAGCTGGCCAAGGCGTTCGATGGTCAATTGGATGGGAAGCTCAGGTAGCGGCAGCATTCAGGCACTCATCGGGCGGTGCCCGGGACGGCCGCCCTACTTCCGGGTCGCGCCCGGTTCATCCGGCGGGAGCTCCGAGCGCAAGCGCTCCACGAACTCCTCGATGCGCGATCGCTTGTCGTCGTCAACGTCCAGGAACTCCAGCGCCATCCCCGGGGACTGGGGCGAGGGCACGCCCACGGGGTTGGTTCGCGTCACCCGGCCCTTCAGCTCCACCGGGAAGTGCGCACCTGGCAGCGTCACCAGCAGCCGCACCACCGTGTCCACGGGCAGCGGCTTGTCCGTGTTGATGTACAGGCCACCCTTCGACAGGTTCACCGCCCAGTCCGTCACGAAGCCAGAGACGCTGCGGTAGGCCACCGGCAGCTCGTACTCGAGTCGGGGCGCGCGGGGATGAGGGATCGAGGTGTCCGGACTGTCTGCCATGGGATGCGCTCCGCCGCGGGAACTGAAGAAGGCCCGCGGCGGTGCACCTTAACCCCACACGCTCAGACTTTCATCTCACGGACGTCGGGGGCCACCTTCAACTTCGGCTCGGTGAGCTTCTGCACCAGCTCCACCGTCACGCCCGGTGCCAGCTCACGCAGGACGAGCCCCTCCGGCGTCACGTCGATGTACGCGTGGTCCGTGACGATGTGGTGGATGCACTTGAGGCCCGTCAGGGGCAGCGAGCACTTCTTGAGGATCTTCGGCTTGCCGTCCTTGTTGGCGTGCTCCATGGCCACGAAGATCCGCTGGGCGCCGACGGCCAGGTCCATGGCGCCGCCCATGCCCTTGATCATCTTCCCGGGGATCATCCAGTTGGCCAGGTCACCCTCTTCGCTGACCTCCATGGCGCCCAGCACGGCCATGTCGATGTGGCCGCCGCGGATCATCCCGAACGACAGCGCCGAGTCGAAGAACGCGGCGCCGGGCACCGCCGTCACCGTCTCCTTGCCGGCGTTGATGAGGTCGGGGTCCTCCTGGCCTTCCACCGGCCAGGGGCCAATGCCCAGCAGGCCGTTCTCCGACTGGAGCACGATGTCCATGCCCGGCGGGATGTAGTTGGCCACCAGGGTGGGCATGCCGATACCCAGGTTCACGTAGAAGCCGTCCTGCAGCTCCTGGGCGATGCGCTGCGCGATCTGTTCACGAGTCAGTGGCATGGATGGGTCCCTCAGGCCGACTTGCGGACGGTGCGCCGCTCAATCCACTTCTGGAGGTTCTTCGCCTGGATGATGCGCTTCACGAAGATGCTCGGGATGTGCACCAGGTCCGGATCCAGCTCGCCGGGCTCCACGATGTGCTCCGCCTCGACGATGGTGACCTTGGCCGCCATGCACATCATCGGGGAGAAGTTCCGCGCCGTCTTGCGGAACACCAGGTTGCCCCAGCGGTCCGCCTTCCACGCGCGGACAATGGCGAAGTCCGCCTTCAGCGGCGTCTCCAGCACGTGCAGCCGCCCGTCGATGACGCGCGTCTCCTTCCCTTCGGCCACCTGGGTGCCGGCGCCCGTCGGGGTGAAGAAGCCGCCAATGCCGCAGCCGCCCGCGCGGATGCGCTCGGCCAGCGTGCCCTGCGGAGTCAGCTCCACCTCCAACTCGCCGGAGAGGAACTGGCGCTCGAACTCCTTGTTCTCTCCCACGTAGCTGGACACCATCTTCTTCACCTGCTTGTTCTGAAGCAGGATGCCGAGCCCCAGCTCGGTGGTGCCGCAGTTGTTGGAGATGATGGTGAGGTCCTTCACGTTCTTCCGGTGAAGTGCCTCGATGAGATTCTCCGGGTTGCCGCACAGCCCGAAGCCGCCGCTCATGAGCGTGCAGCCATCCGGGATGTCGGCGACCGCCTCGTCCGCGTTCGCGTAGACCTTGTTCATCCGCCCTCCCGCATGTGGAACGGGGTGAAGGCCCTGTTCAGACCCCCACCCCGTGCCCCTCCCCCCCTATGATGGGGAGAGGAAGTTCAGCGCTCCACCATCAGCGCGATGCCCTCGCCGCCGCCGATGCAGAGCGACGCGACGCCACGCTTCTTGTCCTGGTCCATCATCGTCTGGAGCAGCGTCACCAGCACGCGCGCGCCGGACGCGCCAATCGGGTGACCCAGCGCCACCGCGCCGCCGCGCACGTTCACCTTCGACGGGTCCAGGTTGAGCAGCCGGTTGTTCGCGATGGACACCACCGCGAACGCCTCGTTGATCTCCCAGAGGTCCACGTCACCCGCGCTGATGCCCTGCTTCTTCAGCAGCTTGTTGATGGCGTCCGTGGGGGCGATGGTGAACTCCACCGGCTTGCGCGCCGCCTGGGCGTAGCCCGTGATGCGGCCCAGGATGGCGCGGCCCTCGGCCTTCGCGCGCTCCTCGCTCATCAGCACCAGCGCCGCGGCGCCGTCGTTGATGGAGGACGCGTTGGCGGCCGTCACCGTGCCGTCCTTCTTGAACACCGGCTTCAGGCCCGGAATCTTCTCCGGCTTCGCGTTGCGGGGACCCTCGTCGTCGGAGACGGTGACGACGTCCTCCGGCTTCTTGCCGGGAATCTGGACCGGGACGATCTCCGCCTTGAACAGGCCTTCCTTCTGGGCCTGGATGGCGCGGCGCGTGGACTCCAGCGCGTACTCGTCCTGCTGCGAGCGGCTGATGTCCTGCGTGGTGGCGCACTCCTCGGCGCAGATGCCCATGTGGACGTTGCCGTACACGTCCCAGAGGCCGTCGTGGATCATCGCGTCCTTGAACTCCACGTTGCCCATGCGCGCACCGCCACGCAGGGCGTGGCTGATGTACGGCGCGTTGCTCATGGACTCCATGCCGCCCACGACGACGACGTCCGCGTCACCCAGGGCAATGGCCTGCGCGCCCGCGCTGACGGCCTTGAGGCCGGAGCCACAGACCTTGTTCAGCGTGGTGGCGGGAACGGTCTCCGGCAGCCCCGCGAAGATGGCGGCCTGGCGAGCGGGCGCCTGGCCCACGCCCGCGGTGAGCACACAGCCCATGATGACTTCCTGCACGGCCTCGGGCGACACGCCCGCGCGCTCCAGCGCCGCCTTGATGGCGATGGCGCCCAGCTGCGGTGCCGTCAGCTTGGCGAGCGCGCCCTGGAAGGCACCAATGGGAGTACGGGCCGCGCCCACGATGACGACGTCACGAGCCATGAAAACTGCCTCCTAATGAGGATGTGCGAATGAGCTTCGATAACAGCGGCGGTGGCCCTTATCACCGGCCACTTCCCTGAGTTCAAGCATCCTTGCTCGTCACACGGACGTGAGCGTCCACTGTGCACGACGCAACGCACCAGCCCTCGTAACCACGCGAAGTCACGAGGGCCGGCGTCGCGCCCGTCGGGGGCCTGTCCGCCCGACCGGTCGGACGGTCAACGCGGGGTACGCCAGGAGACCAGCGCCCTGTCCGTTCCACCCGTGGTGAGGACCTGGCCATCCATGCGCCACGAGGCGCCCAGGACCGTGCCTTCGTGGGCGCCGACCACGGAGGTCAGGAGGTGCCGGTCCTCGCGGAGCGCCCACTGGAAGACGAGTCCCACCCAGCCTCCACCGGCGAAGCGCTTCCCATCCGGGCTCCACACCAGGGTCTCCTGGATGGTGGTGTTCGCCGCCTCCGCGACGAGGGCGCCCGTCGCCAGGTTCAGGACGGACACGCCCAGGCGGTCACTGCACGCCAACTGCGTCCCATCCGGGCTGATGGCCGCGGCGGACAGCATTTCCCGCGGGCCTTCCACGCGTTGGCGCGCTCCCGTCTCTGGGTTCCAGAAGTCCCAGGTCGCGTCGTCGTAGACGATGACCAGCCCCAAGGCACTCCACCCCAGCGCGACGACCGGGCTGTCCGTCAGCGGGATGTAGAGCAGCTCAGCGCCCGTGGTGATGTTCCAGACCTGCACGCCGCTCAGCCTGCCGGTGAGCACGGGGGCGTGCCCCGCAACGGCCAGGTAACCCTCGCCGCCGGACGCGTGGAGCGCGACGAAGTCGATGCGCGGCGTCCGCTCCGGGTCCCGTGGCGTCATCTGGAACGGCGTGCGGGCCAGGGTTCCTGTCGCGGCATTCCAGAGGTTGGCCCGGCCGTCCGCGCCCCCTGTCGCGAGCAGGGTGCCGCCCGCGTCCCAGCCGAGTGCGCTCACCTCCTGGCCGCCATGCCCATCCAACGTCGCCTGGGCCTGTCCAGAGCCGTTCCAGAGCAAGACCTTGCCGTCGCCTCCGGCCGACGCCAGGGTGTTTGCTCCAGGGGCCCAGGCGGTGGCTTTCACGGGCCCCGCATGGGCCAGCAGCTCGCGCCGGTGGGCCCGCGGAGCCTGCGCCTCCACGGTGAAGACGGAGACCGCCGCCGGAAGGCCCTCCACCGCGACGAACGACTCGCCGGTGGGGTGGAACCGCACGGCGCTGTAGCCCGTCCCGTTCAGCGGGTCGGCCGGAAGCTCGGAGGCATCCGAGACCACGGCGCCCGTGGTGACGTCGAGGACGACCAGGTTGCGGATCCGGTCCGACACCACGACCCAGTCCTTCGTCGGGCTCCAATCCAGGCGGGAGGACACGCTCCACGAGCCCGGCCACGACGCCTCCAGCGCCTGGCTCGCCGTCCCGTACACCCGGACGTTCCGGTAGCTGCCCACCGCGTAGCGGGCGCCGTCCGGGCTCCAGGCGAAGCTCTCCGCGTTGTCCACCACGAGGGGCGGGCCCACGGAGTCCAGCGTGTGGAGCTCCACCTGCCCCTCCTGCACCTCCAGCGCGATGCGCAGCCCATCCGGGCTCCAGTGCAGCGCCTGGACGGTGCGCGTGGCGCTCAGAAGGGGCCGGCTCTCCGTCCCCGTGGCGGCGTCCCAGAAGCGCACCTCCGCCCCGCCCGCGGCGATGTTGTGGACGGTGGCGAGCTCAGCCCCATTCGGCAGCCAGGCCAGCTTCGCCACGGCGCCAGTGTGGGCCTTCCACGTCCGGTAGGGCTCCTCCGTGCCCGGGGAGAACAGCGTCACGCGCCCATCCGCGAGCCCCACGGCCAGGTCGTCGACCCGCGGGCCCCAGGCCACCGAGCGCAGGGCCGCGCTCTTCATGCGAATCTCCTGGGACAGGTGTCCCTGGCTCACATTCCAGACGCGCACCACGCCCTGCATGCCAATGGGGTCCAGCACGGCGAGCAGCGTGCCACCGGGCCCCCAGGCTGCGTCACTCGGACGCCAGGCGCTGGTCTGCCGCCACTCGGCGGCGATTTCCACCTTCGGCGCGAACCTCGCGGTGCAGCGCCGGTCGGATTCAATCAGCATGACGTTGGGGATCGGCTCGGCGCCACAGCCCAACCACCCCACGAAGCGCCACCCCGCCGCGGGCTCCACGTCCAGGGCGACATGGGTCCCCAGGTTGAAGCGCGCGCTGCAGGTGCCCGTGCAGCCCTCAAACCCCGCGGGTGTGCTCCTCACCTGCCCCAGCCCCAGGACCTCCAGCGTGAGCTCCCGCTTCCCGTCATCCGCGGGCGGCGGGGCTCGCACGGCGAAGCCCGCATACTCGGACCACGCACCCACCTGGCCGTGCGCGTCGACCGCGCGGCAGCGGGCCGAGAACTCGCCCACCCTCTCGAAAGTGGCCGTCACGTCCGCGGCCGTGCCGCTGGGCACGCGCTGGGACACGCCCGTGTCGGCCTTCGCGCGCCCCCAGTCGAACACGTAGGTCAGCGCGTCGCCGTCCGGATCCTCGGCGACGCAGCGGAAGGTCCCCGCCACGCCCGCGGTGAACGCCTCGGCGGGCCGCTCGATGCGCGCCGTGCCCGGCGGCTTCGACGCGCCCCCATCGGAGCCCTCATCAGAACAACCCAACACCGCGCTCATTGCGAGCGCGCAGGCCACCCGGGCGCGGCTGCCCCGGATAAAAGAACGAACCAACATGGAATGTGTCCCCCACGCGCTCGGCCCCGAAGCGCGTGAGGCCGTCCTTAGCCGCCCGGTGTTTCCAAGTCAAAGCAGACCGTGCAAACGGCAACGGCCGGGCCCCCTTTCGGGAACCCGGCCGTCTCGCCGTGTTGGCGCGTGCGGGCTGAAGACTACTTCTTCAGCTTGCTCGCCATCACGTCGCCGAGGCGCGCCTTCGAGCCTTCCGCCTGCTTGCGGAGGTACTCGCGGTAGTCCTCGCCCTCGCCGATCAGCGCCTTCATCGACAGCGCGACCTTCCGGTCCGGGGTGTTGATGTCGATGATCTTCACCTCGACATCCTGCGCCTCCTGCACCACGTCACGCGGGTTCTCGACACGCTCCTCCTTCAGCTCGGAGACGTGGACGAGGCCCTCGATGCCCGGCTCGATCTCCACGAACGCGCCGAAGTCGGTGACCTTGGTGACCTTGCCCTTCACGCGGCTGCCCACGGGCAGGCGCTCGGACAGCGTCTCCCAGGGGTCCGGCTGGAGCTGCTTGATGCCCAGGCTGAAGCGCTCGTTCTCGACGTCGATGTTGAGCACCACCGCCTCGACTTCGTCGCCCTTCTTGAACATCTCGCCCGGGTGCTTGATGCGCACCGTCCAGGAGATGTCGGAGACGTGCACCAGGCCGTCCACACCCTCCTCGACGCCGACGAACACGCCGAAGTCGGTGACGTTGCGGATCTGACCCTTGATGACGGAGCCGATCGGGTACTTGTCCTCGAGCAGCGTCCAGGGGTTCTGCTCGATCTGCTTCATGCCCAGCGCGATGCGCTTGGCCTTCGGATCGATGTCCAGGACGACGGCCTCCACCTCCTGGCCGACCTCCAGGATCTTGGACGGGTGCTTGAGGCGCTTGGTCCAGGACATCTCGGACACGTGCACCAGACCCTCGACGCCCTGCTCGATCTCGATGAACGCGCCGTAGTCCGTGATGGACACGACCTTGCCGCGAACGCGCGTGCCGACCGGGTACTTCTCGTCGGCGCGGTGCCACGGGTCCTCCTGGATCTGCTTCAGGCCCAGGCTGACGCGCTCCTGCGTCGGGTCGAACTTGAGGACGACGACGCGAACCTCGTCACCCACGTTGAACATCTCGCTCGGGTGACCGATGCGGCCCCACGACATGTCCGTGATGTGGAGGAGACCGTCGATACCGCCCAGGTCGATGAACGCACCGTAGTCGGTGAGGTTCTTGACCACGCCCTTGAGGACGGCACCCTCCTTGAGGTTCTTGAGGGTCTCCTTCTTCATCTCCTCGCGCTGCTTCTCGAGGAGCACGCGGCGGGAGAGGACGATGTTGCCGCGCTTCTTGTTGAACTTGATGACCTTGAACTCGAATTCCTTCGAGATGTACTGGTCAAGGTTCCGCACGGGGCGGATGTCAACCTGCGAGCCGGGCAGGAACGCCTTCACGCCGATGTCGACGGACAGGCCGCCCTTCACGCGACCGACGATGGTGCCCTTGACGATCTCGTCGCGCTCGCAGGCGGCGCTGATCTCGTCCCAGATGCGCATCTTGTCGGCCTTCTCCTTGGAGAGGACGACCATGCCGGTGTCGTTCTCACGGCTCTCCAGGAGGACCTCGACGGGGTCACCGGCCTGAACCGAGACCTCACCGCGAGGGTTGGTGAACTCGGAGATCGGGACCTGTCCCTCGGACTTGTATCCGATGTCGACAATCGCGAAGTCCTTCGTCACCTGGACCACGGTGCCCTTGACGATCTCCCCTTCCTTCAGGATGCCGTCACCACCGCGCTCCTTGAGCGAGGCCTCGAACATTGCGGCAAAGTCTTCGTCGCCGCCGTCCATCCCGACCTGCTGGTTCACGTTCTGCTGCATGAAATGGAAGTCCTTTGAAACCGGTACAACTGCCCCCTGATGGTGGTTTTTCCGTCGGGGCCTGCGGGGAGCAGCGGGCCAGGACGTTCGTCCTCCTCATTGAGGACTTGATTTAATGGAAGCCGCGCACCCTAGACACCGGTGATTCCGGTAGTCAAGCGAGCTCGTGCCCCCTGTGCTGTTGAGTGGATGTCCTACCCCGGAGAAGTCAATGCCCCGGTTCGGCGTCCGCCCTGCTGGAATCCAGGCGGGAGGGCGTGGAAACCCGGCCGTACGGACCCTGGCTCCTAGTTAAGAACGCCTGCCCCGCCGTGCAGCCCCGCCCCGCGGGACGTCAACCGCCAGCTTGGGGTCCGAACAAGCGGACAAGGGCCTGGAATTCCAGGGGGCGCACCGGGCCGCTTCCAACCGCTGGCGGCCCCGGGCCTCTTCCCGTCCCTCAGCCCAGGAGCTTGAAGCTCTCGCGGGCGATCACCATCCGCTGCACCTCGCTGGTGCCCTCATAGATGGTCTGCACGCGGGCGTCGCGGAAGTACCGCTCGACCGGGAACTCGTCGATGTAGCCGTAGCCGCCGTGGATCTGCACCGCCTTGTCGGCCACGCGGTTGCTCATCTCGCTGGCGAACAGCTTCGCCATGGAGGCCTCGCGGGAGAACGGCTGCCCCTTCTCCTTCATGGACGCCGCGCGCAGCGTCAGCAGCTCCGCCGCGTCCAACTGCGTCTTCATGTCCGCCAGCATGAAGCGCGGACCCTGAAACTCGGCAATGGGCTGACCGAACGCCTCGCGCTCCTTCGCGTAGGCCACGGCGGCCTCGAGCGCCGCGCGGCCCACCCCGCAGGCCTGCGCCGCGATGCCGATGCGCCCGCCGTCCAGGGCCACCATCGCCAGCCTGAAGCCCTGCCCCTCCGCCCCCAGCAGGTTCTCCGCGGGGATTTCGCAGTCCTCGAACGTGAGCGACACCGTGTTCGAGGAGCGCAGGCCCATCTTGTCCTCGTGCTTGCCGATGATGAGCCCCTTCGTCCCGCCCTCGACGATGAAGCACGACAGGCCCTTGTTGCCGGTGTTGGCCGTGCGCGCCCACACCACCATCACCCCGGCGTACGCGCCGGAGGTGATCCACTGCTTGCTGCCGTTGAGGACCCACACGTCCCCGCGCCGCACCGCCGTGGTGCGCAGCGCGCCCGGGTCGGAGCCGGCGTGGGGCTCGGACAGCGCGAACGAACCCGCGATGGCCTCGCCGGACGCCAGGCGCGTCACGTACTTCTCCCGCTGCGCCTCCGTGCCGAACGCGTTGATGAGCTCGCCGCACATGTTGGTGACGGCCATGGCCACCGACGTGGACGCGTCCGCCGCGGCCATCTCCATCATCGCCAGCGCGTAGGCCACGACCCCGGCCTCCGAACCGCCGTACTGCGCCGGCAGGTTCACGCCCAGAAGGCCCAGTTCGCCCAACTGCTTGAAGAGGTCCGTGGGGAAGCGCTCCTCGCGGTCCAACGTCCGGGCCAGGGGCGCCACGCGCTCCCGGGCGAACTTGCGAGCGGTGTCACGGATGAGGGTCTGCGTCTCGGTGAGCTCGAGGTTCACGGCGGCTGTCCTACTCGATGGCCTTGAGGTTGAACGGATACTCGATGGGATGGTCCGCGCCATCCGGAGGCTTGGGGAAGGTCATGGACGACAGGACGGCCTGCACACAGTCATGCAGGTTGGGGTCCTTCAGCGTGCTGGCCTTCTTCACCACCCTGGCGTTCTTCACCAGCCCGTTGGCGTCGATGGTGAAGGTCGTCATCAGCCGGCCCTGCACCGTCGTGTCCTTCTCCGCCATGTGGTCTTCGTAGCACTCCTGGATGCGGCGCTGGTGATGCTGGACGACCTGCCGGATGGAGTCCGGGGTGAAGGGCAGCCGCTCGACGTCCGGCCCGTCGCGCTTGGCGGGGGCGGCGTGGCTGCGGCGGGCTTGCCGCCCGTGGGGGCCTTCCGCGGAGCGCCCTGCGCGAGCGCCACCGCCGAGGCCAGAACGACTGCGGAGAGAAGCGCTCGCGTCATGACGGTTACTCCCTCAGCAGGTTGGCGGCGATGACGATGCGCTGGATCTCGCTCGTCCCTTCGTAGATCTCCGTGATGCGCGCGTCGCGCACGTGGCGCTCCACGTCCATCTCCTTGCTGTAGCCCATGCCGCCGTGCACCTGCAGGGCCTTGTTCGCCACGCGGCTGGCCATCTCGCTGGCGTACAGCTTGGCCATGGCGCTCTCCGCGCTGTGGCGCACGCCCTTGTCCTTCTGGAGGGCCGCCCGCCACACGAGCAGCCGGGCCGCGTCGATCTCCGTGGCCATGTCGGCGATCATGAACTGGATGGCCTGGTGCTCGCGGATGGGCTTGCCGAAGGACTTGCGCTCACCGGAGTAGCGCACCGCCTCCTCGTACGCCGCGCGCGCGATGCCCAGCGCCTGGGACGCGATGCCGATACGGCCGCCGTCCAGGGTGCTCATGGCGATCTTGAAGCCCTCGCCCTCCTTGCCCAGCATGTACTTGGCCGGCACGCGCATGTCCTCGAAGAACATGGAGCAGGACCAGGCGGCGCTGATGCCCATCTTCTTGTCCGGCTCGGCGCGGATGAACCCCGGGGTGTCCGTGGGGACCAGGAACGCGGTGATGCCCTTGTGGCCCGCCTCCCGGTTGGTCATCGTCATCAGGACGATGGCGTCCGCCTTGGGGCCGTTGGTGATCCAGTTCTTCGAGCCGTTGATGACGTACTCGTCACCCTTGCGCACGGCGACCGTCTTCTGCGCGGCGGCGTCGCTGCCGGCCTCGGGCTCCGTGAGGCCGAAGCAGCCCAGCTTCTGGCCGCTGGCGAAGGGCGCCAGGAACTGCTCCTTCTGCGCGTCCGTGCCGTACTTCATGACGGGGTCGCAGTAGAGCGAGTTGTTCACGCTCATGATGACGCCGGTGGAGGCACAGCCG
Source organism: Myxococcus sp. 1LA (assembly GCA_046520405.1). Taxonomy (GTDB): domain Bacteria; phylum Myxococcota; class Myxococcia; order Myxococcales; family Myxococcaceae; genus Myxococcus. The sequence continues at coordinate 20,987 of JBKGHI010000031.1, read as the reverse complement.
CGGCTGATCTCCTCCATGGCGATGGCGTAACAGACGTTGTCCAACCCGGCGCCGCCGTGCTGCTCGGGGACGGCCACGCCCAGCAGGGCAAGCTCGGCGAGCTTCTTCACGGCGTCCGTGGGCCAGGCGTGGTGCTCATCCCACTTGCGGGCGTTGGGGGTCAGCTCCTTGGCCGCGAACTCGCGGGTCATCCGCTGGATTTCGCGCTGGATGTCGGTCAACTCGAAGTTCATGGAACCTCCATAATATGAGGGGCTTCCCTCTGGAATAGTGAAGACGCGGCGCACGCGCGGAAGCGCGCCGTGGATTACCGGTGGGACACCGTCCGGTCGCCTGAGACCCGGGATTCCCCGGGACTACCCAAGAACATGTTGAGGGGCACCGTGACGTCGAGGCTGACGTCCAGCCGGTTCCCCTCCCCCGTCCATGCCCTCCGCACGACCACGGACAGGGTCCACGGCACCGTGTCGCGGTGCCGCTCGATGAAGTCATAGGACAACCCCAGCCCGGCCACGCCCCCCGATCCGTCCTGCCCCCACAACCCCGCGCCTTCGGCCAACACTCCGAAGCGCGCCGCGTCGGGAAACGCATACACCCGTGCCCCGGCGAGCATCCGGAACGTCGACCGTCCCAACCGGAGCTGCGGCTCCAGGAACGGTGACACCACCAGCGTGGGGCCCGGCACGTCCAGTGGCGGCAGTGCCCACGGGTGGATGGGCCAGGACAACACCCAGCCCTCCTGGGCCTGGGGCCCCCACTCGTAGCGAACATCCGGGATGAGCGGCTCCAGGAAGCAGCCCGTGTAGATGCACAGCGAGCGCTTCCAGGACACCAGGACGGGGGCCCGCCCGTCCTCCTCTCCGCCGTCTTCCGAAGCCCGGGCCGGCGTGGCGGCCAGGAGACACGCCAGCAGTCCCCCGGCCGCGAGCCCTCTCACCGCGCTACTTCCCGGTGAAGGCCGCGGTGCGCTTCTCCAGGAAGGCCTTCATGCCCTCGCGCTGGTCGGCGGAGCCGAACAGGTCGCCGAAGGCCTGGCGCTCGATTTCGTTGGCGGCGCGCAGGTCCTGGTCGGCGCCGGCCTCGATGACCTGCTTGGCCTTGGAGATGGCCAGCGGGCTGTTCTTGAGGATCTTCTCCGCCACGGCGCGGCAGTGCGGCAGCAGGCCGTCCGCGGGGAGGACCTCCAGCACCATGCCAATCTCCTTCGCCTTCGCCGCGTCGATGCGGTCGCCGGTGAAGATGAGCTCCTTGGCGCGGGCGCGGCCCACCACGCGGGTGAGGCGCTGGGTGCCGCCGAAGCCGGGGATGACGCCCAGGCCGACTTCCGGCAGGCCCAGCTTGGCCTTCTCGGAGGCGTAGATGAAGTCACACGCCAGGGCCAGCTCGGAGCCGCCGCCCAGCGCGAAGCCATTCACCGCCGCGATGGTGGGAATGGGAAGCGCCTCCAGCGCGGCCATGACCCGGTGCCCCAGGGCGCCGAACTCCTGGGCCTGGGCGTCGGTGAGCGCGGCCATCTCCGCGATGTCCGCGCCCGCGACGAAGGCCTTCTCGCCGCCGCCGGTGACGATGAGGACGCGCACGTTCGCGGGCAGGGACTTCAGCGCGGCCTCGAGCTCCTGCAGCGTCTTCGTGTTGAGGGCGTTGAGCGCCTTGGGACGGTCGATGAAGAGGGTCGCGATGGCGCCCTCCTGCTCCAGCCGGATGTTCTCGTAGGCCATGTTCGAGGCTCCTGGGGTGGAAGTGGGTAACCGCGCGGCGGCGCTCAGTACTTGTAGAAGCCGCGGCCGCTCTTCTTGCCGTACCAGCCGGCGTCCACGTACTGACGCAGCAGCGGGCTGGGGCGGTACTTGGAGTCACCCAGGCCCTTGTGCAGCACCTCGGCGATGTAGAGCACCGTGTCCAGGCCGATGAAGTCCGCGAGCTGGAGCGGGCCCATGGGCTGGTTGGTGCCCAGCTTCATCGCGGTGTCGATGTCTTCGACGGAGCCCAGGCCCTCCATGACGGCGAAGCAGGCCTCGTTGAGCATGGGGATGAGGATGCGGTTGACGATGAAGCCCGGGTAGTCCTTGGACACCACGGTCGTCTTGCCCATCTTCTCCGCCAGGGCGCGCGTGGTGTTGTACGTCTCATCGGACGTGGCGGCGCCACGGATGAGCTCCACCAACTGCATCACCGGCACCGGGTTCATGAAGTGCATCCCGATGACGGCCTCGGGGCGCTTCGTGGTCGCGGCGATGCGGGTGATGGGGATGGACGAGGTGTTCGTCGCCAGGATGCCGCCCGGCCGGACGACGGCGTCCAGGTCCTGGAAGATGCGGCGCTTGAGGTCCTCGTTCTCCGTCACGGCCTCGACGGCGAAGTCCACGTCCTTGGCCTCGGTGACGTTCGTCAGCGTGGCGAGGTTGGCCTCGGCGGCCTGCTGCTTGGCGGCGTCGAGCTTGCCCTTCTCCACCAGCTTCTTCAGGCCGGCGCGGATGCGGTCAGCGCCCTTGGCGAGCCCCTCCTTGGAGACGTCCGCCAGCGTGACGCGGAGGCCCGCGACCAGTGCCACCTGCGCGATGCCCGCGCCCATCTGCCCTGCCCCGACGACGACAATGTGTTCCGTTGCCATGGCGTGTACGCACCTCTTGGGTCGGAAAGCGTGAAGTACGGCGTGCGGGCGGCCTTAGCCCACGCCCCCGGGACGGTCAACGAACTGCGGCGGGCAACTGGAGTTGCTGGACGATGTAACGGTCCTCGCCGACGACGAGCGGCGTCTCCAGTCGCACACGGGCGTCGCTGCCCTCACGTTTCACGAAGAGCGCCGCGTCCCAGGTGCCCTCGGGCAGGTCCACCTTGTAGGTCAGCTCCGGCGGAGGCCCGGACGGGAAGAAGCGCTCCTCGCGCTTGAGGAGCTGACCTTCCGGGTCGGAGATCTGCAGGTCCACGGCGCGCACGGAGGCCCAGCCCGGTCCGGACAACTGGAACGCGAGGTCGCGCTCCGGCGTGCCCGTCACCTGCCACAGGTAGAGGCCCAGGCCCACGAGCAACAGCAGCGGCAGCCGCTTCGCCAGCGCGCTCTTCCGTTCATCCCGGCGCGGCGGCGGCGCTTCGGAGGGAGGAGGCGTGTCCGCCACCGCTACTCCTTCTTGGTGCGCTTGGCGCCGGGGCGCTTCGCGTTGAGCTCGGAGATGACCACGCTGGGCGTGGCGGACCGGCGGGAGGATTTGGCCGGCTCCGCGGGGGCTTCGGGCTCGGAGGGCTTCTCCTCCTTCTCCGGAGGCACCAAGCGGATCTGCGCCTTGATCTCCACCGTCATGCCGGACATGAGCTTGAGGAACTCGTCGCGCAGCTTCTCCGACTGGAGGAAGCGGCGGAGCTCCTCGGTGACGGCGCGCGTCACCTCGTCCTTGGTCTTCTCGGCCTGGCCCAGGATGAAGCCCAGGGCCTCCTTGGGGAGCTTGAGCTGGCCCGCGAGGTTGCGGATGCCCTCCTCGGTCATGAAGAGGGCGCCCAGGCCGGCCACGGCCATGCGGCGGACGAACTCCGGAACGAAGCCCGCGGGCCCGTTGGAGCCACCCGAGCGGCCCTGCCGTTCGTCATCGTCGAGCAGCGGGTCGGGCGGGAAATCGTCGTTGCCGGCCGGGGCCATGATGTCTCCTCGATAGTTAGCGGGCCTGCATCACAGGAAGCGGGATGCTCTTGGCGCTCTGGGCGGACACGCGCCCCGCGATGTTCCGCGCGACGTCCTGGAAGGCCTTGGCCTCCGGGCTGTCCTTGGCGCCCACGACCACCGGAACGCCGGAGTCTCCAGACTCCCGCACCTTCAGGTCCAGCGGGATTTCACCGAGGAATGGAATCCCGAACATCTGCGCGGCCTTGCGGCCACCGCCGTGGTTGAAGATGGGCGTGGTGTGCGAGCAGTTCGGGCAGACGAACTGGCTCATGTTCTCCACGATGCCCAGCACGGGGATGTGCACCTTGTCGAACATCTGCTTGGCGCGCACCACGTCGGCCAGCGCCACGTCCTGCGGCGTCGTGACGAGCACTGCACCCGCGGCGCGGACGGACTGGGACAGCGTGAGGGCCACGTCACCGGTGCCCGGGGGCAGGTCCAGGACGAGGTAGTCGAGCTCGCCCCAGTTCACATCCCGGACGAGCTGCATCAGCGCGCCGTGGAGCATGGGGCCGCGCCAGATGAGCGCCTGGTCTGCCTCCACGAGGAAGCCGATGGACATGACCTTGAGGCCGTGGGCCTCCAGCGGGTTGAGCGACTTGCCGTCCGGGCTGACCGGGCGCTTGTCGCCCAGGCCCGTCATCAGGGGGACGGAGGGGCCGTAGAAGTCCGCGTCGAGCAGGCCCACCTTGGCGCCGTGCTGGGCCAGGGCGGTGGCGAGGTTGACGGCGACGGTGGACTTGCCCACCCCGCCCTTCCCCGCGCCCACGAGGATGATGTTCTTCACCTTGGGGAGCAGCGCGCCACCGGGCATGCCACCGCCGGCCGCGCGGACCTGGGCGCCCCACTCGATGTCGAAGGACTTGAGGCCGGGGACGGCCTTGAGCGCGGCTTCGGCATCGGCCTGGATCTTCCCCTTCATGGGGCAGGCGGGCGTGGTGAGCTCAATCTTGAGTTTCGCGGTGTCGCCGCTGACGCGGATGTCCTTCACCATCCCCGCCTTCACGAGGTCGACGTGGAGCTCGGGATCCATCACCTTCGACATCGCAGAGAGGATGTCGGCCTGGGTAACGCTCATCAGGACACCTGAAACCTTTTGGAAAACGGGCGGTTGTAAGCCGCCAACGGGCGCGGAATCTGCCAGCCCAGGGGGGGCTGTCAACGTCGTTTAACGGGGCTGTACGGCTGGCGCACCCTGTAGGTCCCAGGCACGGCTGCTGGGTGTCGGCCCGCTGAACGGGTCCATCAGCAGCGCTGGTGCGGGCCCCTGCCGGAAGGACGAGGGCCCGGTGCGCTACTCGATTGCCGCGATGCGGTACTCACCGTCTTCGAGCACCAGGCGGACGGCGCGCTCGTCGCCCAGGGGGAACACGGCTTCGCCCGCGCCCACGCGGACGTGCGTGTTGAGCGCCAGCTTCGCCCGGCGGAGGCGCTCCTTGGCGAGGGGTTCACGCTCGAAGTCCTCGCGGAGGCGCTCGGGCGTGTAGCGCGCGCGCAGGGGGCCAGCGAGTTGATCCCAGGCGGCCTTCCATTCACGGGACTCCACGTTGTCAATGAAGCGGCGGAGCGCGGCGCGGGGCACATCGGCGGGCCGGGCCTCGACGACGCGCCACCCTTCGGGCGTCTGGGCGACTGTCAGTGAAGGGGCCCTGGCTTCGAGCAATGACGCGCCGGTGCGGACGTCTGCGGCCCGGGCTTTTCGTGTGTCCGCATCCGCGTAGCGCTCCAGGAACGCGGCCTCGTCATCCTGGCCACCGGCCGTCAGCGCGTAGGCTTCCTGGACGCGGCCTTCCTCAAGCGCACGGGCATATTCCTCCGCGACGGAGGTGGGCTCTCGGGTAGTGGCACAGCCCGTCAGAAAGAGGCAGGCAACCAGGGTACGACGCGTGGACATCCCGGGAGGATAGCCGCATGGGCGCTCCTGCCCAACGGGACTTCGGCACTCAGGAGTCACCCGCCTGCCGTCGAGGGAGCCATGGCTGAAGAGTCTGGTTGAACTCCTCATCGGAGCGCTCGGAGAAGACACCGCCAGACACCCTCCACCACACGCCTGACTCCAACAGGGTTCGAAGAGGAATCTCGGGAAAGGCACGTTTGAAGAAGGTGATGATCTCGCCCTGCCCCAAACGTCCGCCCAGAAGACGGTCGAGCAGGTGTGCGAGTTGAACCGGCGTCATCCGATGTCCCTCGGCCCGGAGGGCGGTCAGGATCTCCTCGTCCGTCACAATTGAATCCTCTTGGGTCCACCCATCCTCGGGCAACCCAAGCACCTCAAGTGCTTCCAATAAAAATTAGTCCGCGCAGTCTGCCGGTGCGCAGTTCCTGGAGGGCTCCTTCTACTCCCAGAGCACTGCCAGCAAAATAAACGCGCCCCGAAGAGCGCTCAACAATCAAAGGACCATATCCAATTGCAAAATCCTTCTGCTCTCGCGTCAAAACATATGCTGGCGAATTGATGAATCCAACACAGGTGCTCTCTCTCGAGCCAAGCGTCTGGAATAATCTCAACAACCCCTGGACCAAATAATCGATCCAGTCGTGGTCGAATTGCGTTACCCAGCGCTATCGGGGCATCACCAAAACTCACCTCGTCGACCATTACTCCATTACCTCTCAGTGCAGGTACGACAGCTGAATCTGCGTGAACCGGTGACCTGACAGAAGTGGATTCGGCGGATCCTCCATCTCCTGCGAGCGGAACACCATGCCCAGGCCGAACTGGAATCCACCGGTCCGGAACGCCGCACCGAACTCGCTGTCCCCCACGATGGGCGCCTTTCGCACGCTGATGCTCGGCCGGAACAACCTGCCATCCAGGAACAGGTTCCGCGCCACCACCCTCACCTGCCCCCGGGCGTACAGGTAGGCCTCCCAGGCACGTTCATCGCGCAAAGGCATGGCCTCCGAGCGCGGGGCACCACTCCGCACCCGTCGTTCCTCCAGCTCCTCCAGCACGGACGGCATGATGGGCGCCAGGCCATACGGCCGCGCCAGGTAGCCCACGCGGACCGTCCCGCCCAGACTCCCGTTCACGAACACCGTGCCCAACATCGCCCCGGCGGACCACGTCACATCCACCACGGGACTCCAAATCAAAGGCTGCTCGCGCAGCGCGGAGAAGTGGAACGCAGGCTCCGTCGGGAGCTGCTTCTCCCAGCCCACCGGAATCCGCGCCACCGTGTGCCCGAAGATGTTGTTCAACGTCCGGTGCAGCCACCGCTGCGTCTGCGCCGCCCCGGACGCCGGGCCCGTGACTCCCACCGTGGCCTGGAGCGTCAGCCTCGATGAATCCGCCGGCTCCCGCCCCGCGCGGATGTGCTGGAAGAGAATGCCACCGTGTAGCCAGCCGCCGTAGGGCCGGTCGTTCGGATCCGGAAACACCTCCTGATCCGGCAACGGAACAATCCGGCTCGGCGTGTACATGTTCTGCGCCAGCGAGCCACCGCACAGGTACCGGTGCTCCAAGCCGTCCGGAAGCCCCAGCGTCCGCGCGATGGACCGGCATCCGTCGTACTCACCGTAGTGCTCGATACGAATGCCGTTCGTGTAGAGCCGGTCGCTCTTGGCCAACACGTCATTCTCGAAGTGGAGGCTCGTGACGAAGGGCAGCTTCTCCTCCACCTTCGTGACGGAGGTTCCCTCCGCCTGAGCCAGCCAGGATGCGGTCAGCAGCGCGAGTGCCTTCAGCATCCCTCCAGTCTACCGCTCGCGCCCGTCAGCCCCCGAATGGCCACTGGTCAGCGGGCAACACTCGACCCACCACGTCGGCCACGTCGAAGCGTACACCGTCATCATCGAACGCCTCCGAGCCCTTGAGCCCGTTGAAGCTCAGCGCCGTGGGACACAGCGCATACGTCTGCGCATGGGACGCCCCCATCAACAAACGCAGCAGGTTCACCCGCTGCTTGGGCCCGCCATACGTCATGATTTCGAAGCGCTCCGCCGCCGGCACCTTCGCCATCGACAACGCATAGCGGCAGGCCTCCTCGAAGCCCCCGACCTGGTCCACCAGCCCCACGGCCTTCCCGCGCACGCCCGAGTACACGCGGCCCTCCGCCAACTGGTGGATCTCCTCCTTCGTCCGCCCTCGGCCCTTGGCGACGATGTCGAGGAACGCCTGGTACATCTCCTCCACCTCGGTCTCCAGCGTCGCCAGCTCCTGCGGCGTGAAGTCCCGCGCCATCGAGAAGATGGCCGCGTTCTGCCCCCGGGTCAGCACCGACTTGTGGACCCCGAGCTTCTCCATCAGCCCAGACACGTCGAACTTGCCTGCGAAGACACCAATGGAGCCCACCATGGCGTGCGGCGCGGACCAGATCTCCTTCGCGCCCACCGCCACCATGTACCCGGCGCTGGCGCAGACCCGGTCCATGTACGCGATGACCGGCTTCTTCCGCGCCACCCGCTGCACGGCCTCCAGCATCTGCTCCGACGCCAGCGGCGTCCCGCCCGGGCTGCTGATGTAGACGACCACTGCCTTGGAGCGCTTGTCCCGCCCCGCCGCGCGCAAGGCCTTCACCACCCTCTCCGCGGTCGCCATCTTCCCGCTGGAGCCCTTGCCCGGGACGATGATTCCCGACACGGGCACCACCGCGACGCGCGGGTTGCGCCGCAGCCGCTTCCAACGCACCGGCGGAAACGGCACCGTGGAGAGGTACGTCTCCATCGACTCCAGCTCCGACTCCTCGTCCTCCACCTTCGCCAGCCCCAGGTGCGTGGGCAGGTTCGACTCGCTCACCAGCGCGTCCACCAGCCCCGTGTCCAGCGCGCGCCGGGCGCTGAAGGGCCCCTGGTCGATCAGCGCCCGGACCTCCTCCGGCGTCTTCCGCCGTCCCCGGGCCACCACGTCCACCAGGTCCGCGTAGCGCTCGTCCAGGAACGACTCCACCGTCCGCGTCTGGATGTCCGACACCACGGGCGAAGTGAAGAGCTCCGGCGCCGTCTTGTAGTCCCCGCGCCGGACGAAGTGCGGCCGGATGCCCACGCGGGAGAGGCCCGCGCCCAGGGCCGTCGTTTCGGCCGCATAACCCACCAGCTCCACGCGGCCCATGGGGGCCAGGAGCACCTCGTCCGCCGCGCACAGGAGGGCATAAGCCTCGTTGTCCACGTGGATCGCCCACCCCACCACCCGCTTCCCCTGAGCCCGGAAGGCCGTCAGCACGGCCACCAGGGCATCCCGCTTCGCCGGGGGCACGGTCAGGTCCTCCACCTCCAGGAGGATGCCCTTCACCCGGCCGTCCTTCGCCAGCAGCTCCAACGATTCGCGGAGGCGCTCCACGGACGTGACATCCGAGGGCTCCGGCCGGCTGCCTCCCAGTTGCAACCGGCGGCGCCGCCGCTCCCGGTACGGCGGATCCCCCGTCAAACGGAAGCGGACGTAGGCCGGCCGGTGGCTGGCGGCCAGCATCCGGAAGGGGGCGCCCAGCAGTGTGGCCAGGGGGAGGTACAGGTTGGCGAGGACGATGAAGGGCAGGCGCAGCATGGCGTCCGGAATGGAAATGTGGGTCCCCGGCCCGTAACGGACGCTCACTCAGGGTGCAAGCCCTGTTCAGTCCATCCGTTGGGTCGTGATAGCCTCCCCGGCCATATGCGATTCCTCGTTCCCCGGTTGCTCCTCGTCCTCGCTCTCAGCTCGGGTGGTGCCGCGCTGGCCCAGCCTCGCAAGCAGGTCCAGGAGTTCCAGGCCCCCCGCGAAATGAGCGCGGAGGAGCGTGAAGCCGCCAAGCAGCGCGCCATGGGCAACAACCTCAACGCCTACGGCAAGGACGTCCAGCTCAAGCAGAAGCCCATTCCTTGGATGGCCATCGGCCTGGCGGGGCTCGTGTTCGTGGTCGCGGTGCCCTTCGGCCTGCGCGCCTACCGCAACACGTCCAAGGACATCTCGGGGCAGAACACCTTCGGCTCCAAGCGCGGCGACGACGAAGAAGCCGCCTGAGCCGCAGCCGGCCCGCACCTCATCCGGCGGGCCGGACCTCCACGGAACCACCCGCCTCCACCGTGACGCGCACCGGAAGGAAGCGCTCCACCGACGCGAGCGTGGGTGGTGAGGTGGTCCGTGATTCGCGCCGCCGTGAAGCGCGTGGTGCCCCGCGTCGCGGCGCCCAGGCGACCGGCGGCCAGCAGCGCGGCGGGCAGGAGAATCTGATCGGCCAGGTGCTCGTCGAGCGCCCCACCCGTCTCCATGAACCGCGCCAGGGCCTCGCCCGCCTCGCGTCCCACGTCCTCGGCGGGCCGGCCCCGCTCCCCCAGCGCGGTGAAGCCCGCGATGGTGTGCTCGAACTGCGCCAGGACGAAGGTGACGGTCCCCACCGAGCGCGTCACCGCCAGCGGCCGGTTGTCCGCCTCCGCCAGGATGCCGCGCTCACGCAGCGCCCCCACGGCGGCGCGCGACTGACGCTCGGCGATGGTGAAGGGCAGCCCACCCGTGAAGGACGACACGCGGACCTCGCGCAGCATGCCGCGCGCGGGCAGCTCCACCAACTGGGGCGGCTCCTGCGGCGCGCCCACCTCCGCGACAATCTCCCCCGCGCCCTCCGGGTAGAAGCCGGCGTGGACCAGGGACAGCAGCACGGGCAGTCCGTACGCATGTGCCACCGGCTGCCAGACGGTGGCCACGTAGTGGAAGCTGGGGCTGTGGGACAGGTGCGTGCCGCCTCGCAACGTCAGGCGTCCGCCGCCGGCCAGGGCCAAGGGATAGACAAGGCACTGGAAGAGCAGCGGCGTGCTGCCCGCGGTGCCCACCTCCAGCAGGTAGTCCCCGGCGCGCACGGGGCCGGGGGTGAAGGACAGCTCGGACGCGCCGACGGTGGCGCCCTCCGACGAGGCGGCGCCGCCACACAAGGCCTCCGCGCCGCGCACGCAGGCCAGGTGCTGGGGACGCAGACCGGGCGGATCACGTCGCTCGCGCAGGCGCGTGATGTGGAACGGGCGGCCGGTGATGAGCGACAGCGACAACGCGGAGCGGAGAATCTGCCCGCCCCCTTCGCCCTCACTCCCATCCAGCCGCACCAGCCCGGCCTCGGGCCCCTGGGTGCCGGTCATGTCCCTCCCGCCTCGGGTGCCACCGCGTGAATGCCCAGGGTAACAGGAACGCAAGACCGGCACCCCCAGGAGAACGCCCGTCCCTCCACCGCTTTACAGAAGCGGCCCTGATGGCGGCTACTCGTCCAGGGCCGGAAGCACGCCCACCTGCACGAAGCTGGGGTTCGCCGCGGAGTGGTAGACGCGGTGGAAGGACCGCGTGAAGTGCTCCTCCTTCGCCTCGAAGATGTTGGGCACGTACGTCTGCGGGTTGCGGTCGATGAACGGGAACCAGCTCGACTGGACCTGGATCATCACGCGGTGCCCGCGCTGGAAGGTGTGGAACACGTCGTTGATGGCGAAGCGCACCTTCGTCACCTCGTTGGGCTTGAAGGGCTTGGGCTCGCTGTAGCTGTCGCGGAACCGGCCACGGAAGGGCTCGCCGCGCACCAGCGTCTGCTGATGGCCCCGGTCCTTCTTCCCCTTCTCTTCATCCCCCTTGCGCGACCCGCGCAACTTGCCTGGATTGACGTCCACCAGCTTCACCACCCAGTCCGCGTCGGTGCCCGTCGTGGAAACCCACAACTCCGCCTCCAGCGGTCCGGCCACGGTGAGTTCGCGCTCCAGCGGCTCCGTCTCGAACACCAGCACGTCCGGACGGCGCGCGGCGAAGCGCTGGTCCTCCGTCATGTACTCCTTGCTCCAGCCCGTCATCATCTCCTGCGTGTACGGCACGGGCTTGGCCGGGTCGCTCACGTACTCCGCGAAGGACTCGCCCGCCGTCTTGGGCGCGGAGGTGGCCAGCTTGCCCTTGGGCTGGAAGTAGAGCCGCGTCGCCTTCAGCCCCTTGGGCGGCCACGTGTCGAAGCGGCGCCAGCGGTTGGCGCCCGTCTCGAACACCATGGCCTCCGGCAGGTCCGGCTTCGCGCCGCCCTTGAGGTGGTGCTTGAAGAAGTCCAGGGCCAGCGTCTGGTACGCCTCGCTGGTGGCGAAGCCGAAGTCCGCGTCGCCCAGCGACTCGCCGCCGCCGCGCTGCCAGCCGCCGTGGGGCCACGGGCCCATGATGAGGCTGTTGGCGATGCCGGGGTTCTGCTTCTCGATGGCGGCGTAGGTCTGCAGCGGACCGTAGAGGTCCTCCGTGTCGTACCAGCCGCCCACCGTGAGCACCGCCGCCTTGATGTTCTTCAGGTGCGGCAGCAGGTTCCGCGCCTTCCAGAAGGCATCGTAGTTGGGGTGCGCGGTGATGTCCTTCCAGAAGGCCACGTCCCCCTTGAGGTGCTTCGCGTCCGCGTTGCCCAGGGGCCCCAGGTCCAGGAAGAACTGGTAGCCGTCCGGCGTGCCGTGCTCGAAGCGCTGCCACTCCTCGTTGTCCGTGGGTTGGGGCCGGGGCTTGCCGAAGGTGGAGAAGAAGTTGAACGCCAGCGCCAGGTTGAAGGCGCCGTGGCGGTGCATGTCGTCCCAGAACCAGTCGGCGATGGGCGCCTGCGGCGACACGGCCTTGAGCGCCGGGTGCGAATCAATGGCGCCCGCCGACGCATAGAAGCCCGGGTACGAAATCCCCCACTGCCCCACGCGGCCGTTGTTGTGCGCCACGCGCTTCACCAGCCAGTCGATGGTGTCGTACGTGTCGGTGCTCTCGTCGAAGTCCTTGGGCCCGGCCTTCTTCGGCTTGTGCGGACGGACGTTGACGAACTCGCCCTCGGACATGTTGCGACCGCGCACGTCCTGGAAGGCGAAGATGAAGCCGTCCTTCTCGAAGTCCTCGGTAGGCGCCAGCGCGGGGGGATAGCGGTCCACGCCATAGGGGGCGACGGTGTACGGCGTGCGCACCAGGATGATGGGATAGCGCTTGCCGGGTGACGCGTCCGCGGGGACGTAGACGGAGGTGAACAGCCGCGTCCCGTCCCGCATGGGAATGCGGTACTCGAACTTGGTGTACTGCGACCGGACGCGCTCGGTGCGCTCGGGCGAGATGCTGTAGGGGCGCTTGGGGGCTGGCGGGGTGGACTGCGCCTGCGCCGGGCCTGCGGCGGTGGCCAGCAGGATGGCCGCGAGGCATCGGGACACGGGATGCATGCACGCTCCAGGAACGATGATGCTGGGGGACGCCCCGCAACACCGGAGCGGCCCGCTTGTTCCCGGAATCAGATGCGCTCTTCCCCGCCGTCGTCCAGGCCGTACTTGCGCAGCTTGTCATGCAGGGTGGCGCGGCCGATGCCCAGCCGCCGCGCCGCCTCGCTGCGGTTGCCGCCCGCCATGCGCAGCGCGTCCAGCACGAGCCCGCGCTCGTACGCCTCCACCCGCTCCTTCAGCCCCGCGCCGGGCGCCCCGTCCTGCGGCTCCAGACGGACGGGCTCCATGGACGTCCCCGGGGCGTCACGTTCCACCGGGGCCGGCTCGGCGGCGGGCAACTGCCCCAAATCCAGGCGCCCTTCGCTGGACAGCGCGACCAGGCTCTCCAGCGTGTTCTCCAGTTCGCGCACGTTGCCCGGCCACGGCAGGGCGCGCAGCCGGTCGAAGAGCCCCTCCGGGATTTTCAGCGGGCCGGTGTGGAACCGGTCGATGAAGCGGTCCAGGAACACCCGCGCCAGCACGGGGATGTCCTCCGGGCGCTCACGCAGCGAGGGGACCCGGAGCTGCACCACGTTGAGGCGGTAGTAGAGGTCGTCACGGAACGTGCCCTCGGTGGCCAGCCGGCGCAGGTCGCGGTGGGTGGCGGCGATGATGCGCACGTCCACCGTCACCGGCCGGTCCTCCCCCACCGGGCGCACCTCGCCCTCCTGGAGCACGCGCAGCAGCCGGGCCTGGAGCGTGGGCGCCAGCTCGCCCACCTCGTCCAGCAGCAGCGTGCCCCCGTCCGCCTCGCGGAAGAGGCCCGGCCGGGCCCGGTGGGCCCCGGTGAAGGCGCCCCGAGCGTGGCCGAACAGCTCCGCCTCCGCCAGCTCCTCCGTGAGGGCCGCGCAGTTGAAGCGCAGGAAGGGCCGGTTCGCGCGCGGCGAGGCCCGGACCAGCGCGTCCGCCACCCGCTCCTTGCCCGTCCCGCTCTCACCGGTGATGAGCACCGTCACGTCCCGGGAGCCCGCCAGTTGCACGAGCTGCGCGAGCCGGGCCATGGGCTCGGAGACGAACACCATGGAGCGGGAGAGGTTCAGCTCACCCGACAGCCGCGCGTTCTCCTCGCGTAGGCGTACGGACTCCAGCGCGCGGGACACCACCGCGAGGAGCTCGTCCACCTCGAAGGGCTTGCGGAAGTAGTCGTAGGCCCCGGCCTTCATGGCCTCCACGGCGAAGCGCTCGGAGCCATGCGCGGTGATGACGATGACGCGAGGTGACCGGGGGAACGCGCTCAGCCGGCGCACCAGCGCCATGCCATCCATCCGCGGCATGCGCAGGTCGGAGATGACCAGCTCGTAGGGACGCGCCGACAGCTTCTCCAGCGCGTCCTCGCCATCCACCGCCTCGTCCACCTCCACGCTGGAGAGGCTCCTCAGCATCTCCTTGAGGGTGAAGCGCACGCCCGCGTCGTCATCCACCACCAGGACGCGCGTGGTGCCGCCATCATTGGCCTCATCCCACATTCGCGACTCCGTGTAGGGCCCCAGCACCTCCGCGGGCAGCTCTCGGGGAAGCATCAGCACGGCCTCGCAGCCACCGTCCACCGCATTCGCCAGCGTGACGTCCCCGCCGTGCTGCCGCGCCAGGGCGCGCGCCACCGTCAGCCCCAGTCCGGAGCCCTTGGCCTTGGTCGTCACGCCCGCGTCGAACTCGCGGCCCACCAGCTCCTGCGAGAGCCCCGGCCCGGAGTCGCGCACGGAGACCCGGGCCTCGCCCACGGGCAGCGCGAGGACCTCCACCGTGACGTGCCCGCCCGAGGGGCTCGCCTCGATGGCGTTGTGCAGCAGGTTCATCAACACCTGCTTCACCTTGCGCGAATCACAGACCGCCTCCACGCCCTCGGTGCCCTTCCGCTCCAGCCGCACGCCGTGCGCCGCCGCCAGGCCTTCGTGCAGGACCAGGGCCTCGTCACACAGCGCGCCCAGGTCCACGGGGCCCACCGTCAACGGGACCAGCGGACGGGTGAAGTTGAGGAACTCCTCCAGGATGCCCTGCATCCGCACCACCTCGCCCGACAGCACCTGGAGGCGCTCGGCGGGTTGGGCCCGGCCGGCCTCGCGGGCCATGAGCTGGGTGAGTCCCTTCACCGTGGCCAGCGGGTTCTTCAGCTCGTGGGCAATCTCCCCGGACATGGCCTCCAGGGCTCCCGCGTACGAGCGGTGCGTGGCCAGCAGTTCATCGCGGCTGGCGAGCGCTTCGCTCAGCATGTTGTCGAAGGTGGTCCGGATGGCACCACCCGCGACGCTGCAGACGCAGAGCATGCCGGCCGTGACGAGCGCCCCCGCCGCGAGCAGGACGGACGAAGGCGAGCCAACGAACCAGAGGGGCAGCCCCTGCACCAGCCCGGAGATCTGGACGACGGACACGGCCGTCAGCGTGGAGAGCTGCGCCATCAGCAGCCGCGAACGATTCCGGGGCGTCGCCGCGAGGCTGGACAGGAAGCCCAGCGGCAAGGCGGCCGGCAGCACCGGGCTGGCGATGCCTCCCGTCCCGACGATGATGCCCGTCAGGATGATCTGCCCCATCCACAGGTTGAGGGGCACGCTGCGCGCGTCAATGGCCCCGCGCTGATAGCGGCGGAACTCATGGAGGAAGTAGCTGAAGGCGCCCACGCCCAGGACACTCATGAAGACGCAGCGCCAGGGCGCGCCGTCAGTGATGGCGACACAGATGGCGGACCACAGCAGCAACACCGACAGGAACAAGCGGACACGAACGAGCCGGCCGGACAGGCGGCCGAAGAGCTTGAACTGGATGTCCTCGAAGTAGCGCTGGGTCCGCGAGTCCATGGTGGCCTCTTCCGCTCACGCCTCCTGGCTCAGGGTACGCCAGCCTGGCCTCCCTCGATGACGGTCAGCCGGGGCCCCGCCTTGGGTTCCGGGTCGTGGGGCGCGGAGGGCACGCGCTGTCCGGCCCCGGTGCGCTCGGCGGAGACAGCGCGCGAGGAGGCCGCCTGGGACGCCACCGCACGGCGCGGCGCGGGCCGCAACGGCAGGCCGAAGTACAGGTACATGTCGAGCAACATGGAATGCCTTCCCCTTGGCGGATGCGTGGACGGTGAAACGCATCGGGCTTGGAGCAATGGTGATGCCACCGGTTGTCCGGCCCTTCTCCGGGGCATGCCGCTTCGCGCGGAAGAGGCGAACGGCACCGTGCCACGGGCTCCAGGGGGCTTTTCGTAAAAAAGGATGAAGTTGCGTGCGGCAAACCCAGCCCCGGCGTACGAGTCTTGCCACCCTGCGGGGGCGGGTCACCGCCGGGCTTCCGGCGGGGGTGCCGGATTTCCGGCACGTCTCACGAACGGCTCTCCGGCACCTGCCCTGCGCCGGGCTCAGGCGTGCAGCGATTCGCGCCGGGCCAGCATCTCCACGAACTGCTCGATGCGCCGGGCGCGCGTCTCCGCCTTCTTCGCGGTGTGGACGCGCCACAGGATGGCGTACCGGCTCGCCGCGTTGAGGGTGGCGAAGAACTCGGCGGCCTTGGGGTTCGCGGCCAGCGCCTGGGCCAGGTCCTCCGGCACGGTGGTCTTGCTCTGGGATTCATAGGCCGCGTCCCAGCGGCCGTCCTTCCGGGCCTCCTCCACGACCTTCATTCCAGAGGGCTTCATCCGGCCCGCGGCGATGAGCGCTTCCACCTTCTCGCAGTTGATCTTGGACCAGACGCTCCTCGCCCCCCGGGGCGTGAACTTCTGGAGCCAATAGGTGTCGTCGAACGCGTTCTTCTGGCCGTCAATCCAGCCCCACTCGAGCGCGATGTCGAGCGCCTCCGCATAGGTGACGGAGTCGATGCCCGAGCCCTTCTTCGCCAGCTTCAGCCAGAGCCCTTGCGGCGAGGTGTGATTCGCCTTGAGCCAGGCCGACCAGGCGGCGGGCGACGCGAAGGCAATCACGGGGAGTTCGGCAGCGGGGGGCTTCTTTATCGCGGTCGTCTTGGTCGCGGACTTCCGGGCGGCGGCCTTCTTCGTCGGACTCATGGCGGCCTCAGCGGATACCACGGGCTCCCGGCGCGTCGCCAATCGAAGGAGGGTTCCCTGCCGCCGACGTCGTGTCTCCCCCGCCCCCCAGCAGCTTCTCCTTCAATGCGTTCAAGCCCTTGCCGCCAGCGGCCCGCACGCCATGGAAGGATTCCCCCGCCGCGCGGGTGAAGTCGTCCACGGAGCGCTGGGCGAGGCCCTGTCGCACCCGCTCCATCCAAAGGAGGGGCGCCAGGACCTGCCCTGCCCGCTCCGGTCCCAGGAACGTGACGACGATCTTCTCGGGTCCTCCCGCCCGGGCCACGAGCGCCTGTCCCAGGATGGCGGCGGCCCGGGTCTGGAGGAAGATGGGCAATTGCTCGCCATGCTCGCGCATCGCGTCCGCGCTGGCCTGGATGTCGCGCCGCGCGGCGTCACCCACGTATGGACTCTTCGCCAGCGTGTCTAGAGCGCGCGCGGACTCGTCGTACCGCTCCCGGCGGAAGTGGATGAAGGCCCAGCCCCACCACGTCAGCTCGTTCTCGACGCCAAGCTTCTCCAAGGCCCCCAGGCCCCGTTCCAGGTCGTCCTCGGCCGCGCGCTCGCGCTTGAGCCCCATGCGGTTCCAGGCCCGCAGGAAGTACCCGGTGGCGAGCAGCGTCTCTCGCACCTGCGCCGGTGTGGCGTCCCGCACCGAGGGAAAGTCATGGGCGGGGAGCGCCTCGGCTTCGGCCAGGAAGGCGTTCAGCTCCTCCTCCGCCGCGTAGTGGTACCCCGCGTTGCAGAAGGCCGTTCCCCGGCTCCCGCGCACGGAGACACGAAGTCCGGGCGGCCAGCCGGGTTGAGGCGTGGCGCGCGACAGCTCGTACAGCACCAGGTCGGTGGCGGGCACGCGGTTGCCGGAGTCCGCGGCATCCAACACGAACCACAGCGCGGAGAGGAACGCGTGCTCCTGGCCCGCGTCATAGCCCGCCAGAGGAAGCGGCTGGTCCGGCTGCCAGCGGCTCCACAGGAGGGGAAACTCATCCTCGTCGCGTTGCTCCAACGTCTTCTTGGCCTTGTAGAACGCGACGCCCAGGTCCAGGTACGCCTTCGCCACGCGGAGCGTCTCCTCCTCCGAGGCGGCCTTGGCCGGGAGCTCCCGCGTGGCGGACAGGGTCTGCCAGAGCGCGGCGACCTCGGCGGGAGCGTTCGGCTGGCCTTCCGCGCGCAGCGTCAGCTTCAGCGCCCGATATGGCACCAATGCATAGGCGTCCCGAATGCGAGCCTCGATTTCGGCCCGCTCCTGTGCCGCGCGCTCCGCATCGGACTTGCGGCAGCCGCTCAGGACCGCGACCAGCACCACGGTGAGGACGCGTCCGAGGAGAGGTGGACACCCGGACTGCCGGGCGTGTGACGGAGCCGCGCGAAAATCGGAGAGCTGGACCATGGCCTCGTGACGCCTCGCCCGGCCTGGCGAGGCTGCGGCTGCTTCCGGCGCTTCGCGAGCGTCGCGACGCGGGAGCATCGTGAAAAGAAGGTATCACGGCGACCTTGGAGTACCCATGCCCCCGTCCCCTCGGAGGCCGACACAGGCAGACGGTGGCGCACAGCGCGCCCGTGGATTACAGCGCCGCCAGCATGACTCATCAGGCTGCGGCTTCCGGGCACTCCATCTTCCATCATCGCGACTTTCGCTTCTATCTGCTGGCCCGGCTGTGCGCGGTGCTGGCGGTGCAGATTGAGTCGGTGGCCATCGGCTGGCAGGTGTACGAGCTCACGGGCAGCGCGCTCGCGCTGGGCTACACGGGCCTGGCGCAGTTCGTGCCATTCGTGTCCCTGTGCCTCGTGGGTGGACAGGTGGCGGACCGGGTGGACCGGCGCACCATCCTGGCCGTGTGCCAGACGGTGATGCTGCTGTGCAGCCTGCTCCTGCTCTCCTTCACATTGGGCCACATCCGTGACGTCCGCTTCGTCTACGGCGTCCTGGTCCTGTTCGGCGCGGCGCGTGCGTTCCATGCCCCGGCGGGCTCCGCGCTCACGCCGCACCTGGTGCCGCCCGAGCACCTGACTCGCGCGGTGGCCATCAACTCCACCACGTGGCAGGTGGCCACCATTGGCGGCCCGGCGGTGGGCGGCATCCTCTATGGCTGGGCGGGCGCCACGGGCGCCTACGCCGCCTCCGCGACGCTGTGCGCCCTCTCCGTCGTCTGGATTCTCACCCTCAAGGTGCGCACCGGCCGCGCGTCCTCGGAGCCCCTGTCCCTGTCCACGCTGGTCGCGGGGCTGGGCTTCGTGCGCCGGCAGCGGCTGCTGCTGGGCAGCATCACCCTGGACCTGTTCGCCGTGCTCTTCGGAGGCGCGGTGGCGCTGCTGCCCATCTACGCGCGGGACATCCTGCACACGGGGCCGTGGGGGCTGGGCCTGCTGCGGTGCGCACCGGCCGCGGGCGCCGCGGTGGTGGCCGTCTTCCTGGCCGTGCGGCCCATGGGCGGAAACACCGGCCGGAAGATGTTCATCGCGGTCGGCATCTTCGGCGTGGCCACGCTCGTCTTCGGCATGAGCCGCTCGCTGCCCCTGTCATTGCTGGCCCTGGCGGTGGCGGGCGCCGCGGACATGATCAGCGTCGTGGTCCGTCACACGTTGGAGCTGATGGCCACCCCGGATGACATGCGAGGCCGCGTGGGCGCGGTGAACATGATGTGCATTGGCGCCTCCAACGAATTGGGAGAGTTCCGCGCGGGCGGGCTCGCCGAGTCCGTGGGCGCCGTGCCGGCGGTGGTCGCGGGCGCGGTGGGCACCCTGGCGGTGGTGGCGCTGTGGGCGTGGGCCTTCCCCGAGCTGCGCCGGGTGGACCGCCTGGAGTCCTTCGCGAAGACGAAGGAGCCCCCGGCGGCCCCCGCGAGCTGACGTCGCTCAGGCCTGCGCGCCGTCGTAGCTGATGCGCAGGCCGCCATGGGTGACGGTGATGAGGGGCCGGCCCAGCCAGCCGCAGTGCCGGCACACGGCGCTGGGACCCGAGGAGGTGACGCGCACCGGCAGGTCCGCCGCGCACACGGGGCACCCCTCGGGAAGGGTGTAGTCACGCGAGGTTGCGTTCACTTCGGTCATGTCCTTGAGGTAACGCAGCCCCACCCCGCCGCAAGCAGCCGGCCAGGCACAGCCTGGGCAAGCGGGCGGACAACCGCCTGGGCTCATGCCGCGTCCAGCAAGCGCGTGAAGGCCTTGGCGGCGGCCTCGTCGGTCAAATCCCCCAGCTCCTCGCGCACCTGCAACTCCGTCTCCGCCACGCCCGGCACGCGCGTGGGGCTGAAGCCGTTGGCCACCCAGACATTGTCCTCGCGGGCGATGCGGTCCCTCCGGGCGGACAGCTCGGCGGGCTCTCCCCGCAGGTAGACGCGGAACATGTTCGTCTGCACCGGATGGGGCAACACGGTGAGGCGTTCGTCGGTGGCCAACGCGTCCGCCAGGCGCTTCGCGCGCTCGACATCCGCGGGGATGCGCGCCAGCGCGGCGTCCAATCGCATGGCGGCGGAGGCCACGTAGGGCAGCATCTGATAGACGTTCCCGCCATGGCGATGCCGCCAGGTGCGCGCGCTCCGGATGAAGTCGCGCCGGCCGGCGACCATGGCGCCGCCAATGGCGCCAATCGTCTTGTAGAAGGACACGTAGACAGAGTCGAAGCCCCGGCAGATGTCCGCATAGGAGCGCTTGTAGAACGGCTGGCATTCCCAGAGCCGGGCCCCGTCCATGTGGAGCTTCACGCCCGTCAACCGGCAGGTCCGCTTGAGGTCCTCCAACTGCGCCCACGTCTGGAGCTGACCGCCCAGCCAGCGCACCGGCAGCTCCACGCTCACCGTCCCCAGCGGCTCTCGCGCGCCCCTCACGTCCGAGGCCAGCAGCGGCCGGTTCCACGGTGAGATGAGGACGTCCTGCAGGCCATGGAGCAGCGTGTGGCTGTTGTTCTCGTGCAGGACGTGGTGTGACGACGGGTGCAGGCCCACGTTCCGGTTCCCGCTGGCATCCGCGTAGATGCGCAGCGCGATGAGCTGCCCCATGGTGCCCGTGGGCATGAAGCACGCGTCCTCACAGCCGAGCAGCTTCGCGATGCGCCCCTCGAAGTCCTCCACGAACGCGCTGTTGCCGTAGAAGTCCTGGTCCAGGCCCCGGCTCTGCACCCACTCACCAATGCGGATGAGCTCGGCGCCCGGGTCCACCGGCGTGCCCGGGGACAACGAGGCCCGGCAGCTCCGGCGCAGCGCCGCC
>JBKGHI010000319.1:0-8925 GCA_046520405.1 Myxococcus sp. 1LA | reverse complement strand
CCTCGGCCTCCGCCAACGCACCTGTCGCCAGCTCCGCCCGTGCCTCGGCCTCCGCCAACGCCCGAGCCGCGCGCGCCTCAAGCTCCGCCTGCGAGCGCGTCGCCAGCTCCGCTCGGGCCTCGGCTTCCTCGAAGGCCTGAGACAGGCTCTGCGCACGCGTATCCGCTTCGAGCCGGGCCTGCGCCTCCACATCGGCGCGGGCTTCCGCGGCCTCGCGAGCACGAGCCTCCGCGTCGATGCGCGCTTCCGACATGGTGGTCATGTCCTCGGCGGACTCGACCCGGCTCTCCGCGGCCTGCCGCGCCTTGGACTCCGACTCGGCACGGACTTCCGAGACGACGCGCCCCGCGGCCTCCGACTCCAGGCGCGCTTCGAGCGCCTGCAACGCCTGCGTGCTCGCCGCGGCGCGAAGCTCCGCCTCCTCACGCGCCTTCGCCTCGGCCTCCGCACGTGCTTCCGCGTCGATGGCCCGAAGCTCCGCCTCCGCGCACGCATCCTCGAACCGGCGGACCTGGGCCTCGACCTCGGCGGTGAGCGTCTCCGCTTCCTCGCGGAGTTGGACCTGCGCTTCCAGCTCCGCGCGCAGCGCCGCGACGTCGCCCGTCGCCGCCTCGTCTCCCCCGGGGACCGCGCGGACAACGGCGTCCCTGGGAGAAGGCGCTGCCCGCTGACGAAGCCCTTCCAGCTCCGCCTCGGCTTCCGCTCGGAGCAAGGACTCGCGAGAGTGCTCCTCTTCTTCCTCCGCGAGCCGAGCCTGGAGCCCCTGGACCTGTTGCTCGAGTTCGCGGCGCAGCGCGGCTTCCCGCTCCAGCGCCTCGGTGACGGCGCTCACCCGTGCGTGGGCTTCCTCGAGCTGGCGCTCCGCCTCCTCCTGCTGGGCCTGCCACTGCGCCATCAGCGCCGGGACCGCGAAACCACCAGCAGCCACGCCGGGCGCTCGGCAGGAGCCTCGGGCGCTGGGCTCGCAGCCTCCGCCTCCGAGTCGAACCAGTCCGACCCGGCGCTCGGCTCCGCGGCAGGAGTCGCCCCCGGCTCCCCGTCGAACCAGTCGTCCCCTGGAGACGGCGGCGCCTCCGCGTCAGCGTCGGACTGCGACGCCGCCGCTTGCAGTTCCGCTTCCAGCAACTCCCAGTTGGACGCGGAGACCGCCTCCGCGTCCGGACCTTTCGCGCCGTGCTCCTGCGTGTCCTCGTCCGCGGACTCCCCCCCGAGCGCCGCCTCCGTCCCCCCCCCACGCGTCGTCGGACTCCGATGACGCAGCCTGCGCCGCCTGCTGGGGGCTCGGAGGGCGAAACCTCGCCAGGTTCATCGCTGGCCGCGTCCTCCCCCGCTCCGCGCCCTCACGCGCGGCGTGCTCCATCTCGGGGTCGGGCGGCAGCTCCGTCCACGGCGAGCCATCCGTGGCCACGGAGTCATAAGCCGGCGTCGCACGCATGGCGGCCAGCTCCGCCTCCGCCGCGGACAGGGCATCTCCGGTCGGGGCCGCTGGCGTGTCGACGTCGAAGAACCCCTCATCGCCCAACTGGGGCGCCAAGGCCGCCGTGCGCAGCGAGTCCTGCGAGACGGGCTCCTCCGTCCACGCCAACTGCCCTACCGGGGGCGCCTCTCCACCTTCGGCCTGCGAGTCCTCGCCCGCCGGGTGCGCCCCGTAGGCATCGTCTCCGGGCGCCTGTCCGCCCTGGCCCAGCGCGTCCTCACCCGCCCCGTACGCGCCATCTCCAAGGGTCTGCGCGCCAGCATCCCCCTCCACCGCCGAGCCCCAGTCCTGCCCCTGCGAAGGCTCGCCCCAACCATCCGACGAGTCCTGGGCCAGCGCCGAGTCGATGGAGGCCATCGCCTGGGCCTCCACGTCCAGGTGCGTCCGCGCCAGGGCGGTGTCCAGGTCGCGCGTGCGCTGAAGCTCGCGTTGCTGCGCTGCCTCGTGGGCGGAGCGCTCCGCGTCCGTCATGGCCGCCAGCTCCCAGTCCGTCTGGTGCAGCGGCGCCAGGTCTCCGAACAGCGCGTTCGCCAGCGCGGGGTCCCCCGCCACCGAGGGAGGCGGCGTCGCGTGCCAGGACTCGGTCTCCGCCCCCACGGCCGCCGAGGCGCCACCACCGGACGGCGGCAGCTCCCGGTTCTCCACCACGTGCCAGGCGTCCGCATCCGCGGGCGCATTGACCAGCGAATCCACCAACTCGACGAAGGCCGCCCCTTCCAGGGGCAGCGGGGCCACGGGGGCGCTGAAGCCGGGGATGGACTCGCCCAGGAGCAGCACCCGGGCCGACTTGCCATCCGGGTGTTGGAGCAGCTCCTCCAGCACGAGGCGCCCTCGGCCGCTCTCCACGCCAGGCGCGAGCACGAGCAGCACGGGCAGGTGGTGTCCGTACGCGATGAGGGCATCCGCGGCGGAGGTGGCGAGGATGACCTCGTACCCTTCACGCGTGAGCAGGCGCCGCACGGCGGCGATATTGGCGATGTCGTCGTGGACGAGAAGGACCGGTGCGCCCATGGGGGGGCACCGAGTCTACAGCATGGCCCCCGGATCCACGTCGATCACGACCTTCACCGCGGAAGGAACATCAGCCAGGGCCGCTTCTACCCGGGCGAGCAGCGGGGCGAGCGCCGTATGCGTTGGCCCCTTCAGGAGGAGCTGCCAGCGCGTCTTGCCCCGGATGCGGGAGATGGGCGCCAGGGCCGGCCCCAGCATGCGGACCCCGGCGGACGCGGGGGGCATGTGCCGGGAGACGATGTTCCCCAGGGAGCGGGCCACACTGGCCGTTTGCTCGGGGTGCTCCCCCTCCAGGCGGATGGCGGCCATGCGCGAATAGGGAGGGTAGGCCAGCGCCTTGCGCCACTCCAGTTCCTGGTTGGCGAAGCCGTCGAAGTCGTGGGCCAGCACGCGCCGCACCGGCTCCGCGTCCGGGTTGTAGGTCTGCACCAGCACGCGCCCCGGGTCCTTGCCCCGGCCCGCGCGGCCGGACACCTGGGTGAGCAGGTGGAAGGTGCGCTCGGCGGCGCGGAAGTCCGGGATGGACAGGGACGTGTCCGCCATGACGACACACACCAGCGTCACGCCCGGGAAGTCATGCCCCTTGGCCACCATCTGGGTGCCCACCAGGACATCCAGCTCCCGGCGCGCGAACGAGGCCAGCATCTCCGTCAGCCGCTCGGCGCTGCTGGCCGAGTCCCGGTCCAGCCGGGCCACGCGCGCGGTGGGGATGCGCTCCAGGACCTCCGCCTCCACGCGCTCGGTGCCGATGCCCAGCTTGAGCATGGGGCCGGTGCACTCCAGGCACTGCTCCGGCACGGGCATGGCCAGGCCGCAGTAGTGGCACACCACCCGGTTCTGCGAGCGGTGGTGCGTGAGGCACACGTCACACTCGCTGCACTTGAGCGACAGGCCGCACACCTCGCACAGGAGGACGGTGCTGTGGCCCCGGCGGTTGAGGAAGAGGATGACCTGCTGGCCACGGCCAATCGTCTCCGCCATGGCCTCCAACAGCGGAGGACTGAGGATGGGCGCCTCTTCCGTCACCACGCCCTCGCGGGGGCGCTCCACGCGCAGGTCCACCATCTCGATGGTGGGCATGGGCCGGTCGTCCACGCGGCGCTTCAGCTCCAGGAGCTGGTAGCGCCCGCGCTTCACGTTCTCCAGCGTCTCCAGCGCGGGCGTGGCCGAGCCCAGCACCACCACCGCGCTGGCCTGCTTGCCGCGCACGACAGCCAGGTCGCGCGCCTGGTAGCGAAGCTTCTCCTCCTGCTTGAAGGACGGGTCGTGCTCCTCGTCCACGACGATGAGCCCCAGGTTGTCCACCGGCGCGAACACCGCCGAGCGCACGCCCACGGCGATCTTCACGTCGCCCCGGCGCAGCGCCTGCCAGTGGAAGAGCCGCTCCCGGTCCTTCAGCGCCGAGTGCAGCACCGCCACCTCCGCGCCGAAGCGGCTGCGGAAGCGGCCCACCAGTTGGGGCGTCAGCGCGATTTCCGGCACCAGGATGAGGCTGCCCTTCCCCAGCGACAGCGCGTGCTCCGCCGCGCGCAGGTACACCTCCGTCTTCCCGCTGCCGGTGACGCCGTGCAGGAGGAAGGGCTGGAAGGTGGCCGCGTCCAGGGCCCCACGCAGCACCACGCCCGCCGCGTCCTGCTCCGGCGTGAGGTGGTCCGGGCGGCCCTGAATCAGGCCCTCCTTCACGCTGGCCTCCACCGTCTTCTCCTCCAGACGGGCGAAGCCGCGCGTGGCCAGCTTCTTCAGCGTCTCGCGCGCGCCGGGAATCGCGTGGGCGACCTCTTCCAGCGGCGCGCGGCCTCCCACGGCCAGCAGGTACGCGAGCGCGGCGGACTGCGCGGGCGCGCGCGACAGCTCCGGCGGCACCTCGTTGACCAGCGCCACCGCGAAGTGCTGCACCTCCGGCCTGGCCTCCTTTTCCTCCACCGCCTTCGACAGGCCGGGCGGCAACGCGCCGCGAATCACCTCACCCAGCGGATAGCGGTAGTGCACGGCCGCGAAGCGCAGCAGCGCGATGAGGTCCTTGGGCAGGGACGGCGAGTCCTCCAGCACGCGCTGGACGGCCTTGAGCCGCACCTTCTCCCCCGTCGGCGGGGATGCGGGGCCCAGGTAGAAGCCCAATGCCGTGCCCCGGCCGAAGGGCACCAGCACGCGCTGCCCCGGCTCCAGGCGGCCCGCCAGCTCATCCGGCAGGGAGTAGGTGAACTCGCCCCGGACGGGGCGGCCAACGGCGATGGAGGCCAGAGCGGGAGTACTCACTTCGGCGCGCACTGTAGCGGCGGCGGCGGGCTCTGACAGTTCCCGGCGGCTTTTCACACCGGAGGTGCGCACCGACCTGGAACCCCGCGTCGTGGGGGCCTTCGCGGGTGCCGCGTCCGCCTCGCTCCACAAGGGTCGCTGTTCCATGACACTCCCTTCAACCACCGCCCCGGCCCCATCCGTCCTGCTACCGGGGTCCACAGTGCGCGAAGGGTCTGACATTCCCCGGCGGGTCCCACCGTGAGGCAGGACCCGGGGTGTCAGGCGGGCACGCTGGGGCTCAGCCCCCGGTGACCTTCTGCCACGAAGGACGGCTCCGGATGCGCTCCCACCAGGCGGCCACGTTCGGGTGTTTGGCGACGAGCTCCGCGCCACCCGCGACGATGAAGAAGTCCATGTAGGGCATCCACGTCACCTCGGCGAGCGAGAAGCTGTCTCCCGCCAGGTACTGCTGCTTGCCCAGCACCGGCTCGATGACGCCGAAGACGCGCTCGACGCCCTCCAAGCCCTCCTGGATGCGCGCCTCGTCCGGCGCGCGCCGCCCAGGAACTTCTTGAAGAGACGCTCCCAGATGACCTTCATCGCGGCGGGCGAGAAGTAACAGTGCTCCACGCTGATGAACTGCTCCATGCGTGCGTACGCGTGCACGTCGGACGGCGTCAGCGAGGCCCCGGGCAGCTTGCGGTCCAGATAGCGGATGATGGCGCGCGACTCGTAGAGCCGGAAGCCGTCATCGTCCTCGAGCACGGGGATGACGCCGAAGGGGTGGCGCTCCACGTGCGGGGAGGCCTTGTGCTCCCCCTTCGTGAGGTCGACGGAGACGAGCTCCGCCTCCTGGCCCTTCTCCGCCAGGGTGGCGAGGACCATGCGCGTGGCAGTGCTCATCGGGAGGCCGTACACCTTCATGGGACATTCCTCTGCGTGGCGGGCCGGGGGGAGTCCCGGCCAGGCGGGGCCAGACTCTTCATGGCCCCCGCCTACGCCGCAAGGAATTCAGGAAAGTGCCGGTTTGGACTTCGGGCTACAGCGTGAAGAGCGAGTCGGGCACGCTGGCCCGGTTGTCGCCCTTCAAGGCGGTGAAGCGCAGGCTGCGCTGGCCGCCGCGCCACACCTCGATGGTGCGGGGCATCCACTCCCCCGTGGCGGGTGAGTTGTAGTCCAGGAAGCGCACGTCCCAGGCCGTCCCGGACGCGTCCGAGTAGCGCAGCCGCGCCGGGCGGAAGGAGTCCTTGTAGACCCAGAACTGCGGCCGGCCCTCGGCCATCTCGCCGATGACGTAGGTCACCTCCCCGCCCAAGCGCGCCAGCCCGGTGCGCCCCGTCTCGATGCCCAGGCTCTGGAGGTGACGAAGCACCGCCTCCTTCAGGTCCTGCACGTTGCCGCTGCCCGTGGCGAGCAGCGGGCACACCTGCGAGACGAGCACCGACATGGCGGGAATCTCGGTGCCCTGCGCGCGGCGGCGGCCACCAGATTGGATGACCGTGGACGTGGCGTTGCCGTCGGGAGCGGAGGCCTCGAAGCGGCAGCGGCCGGGAACGCGGATGGACAGCACGCCGTCCCCCTGCACCTCCGGGCGGTCCGTGGGCGTCCCCAGCGCGGCGCCGGCCTCCTTCACGGCCGGCCCTCCGAAGCTGAGGGAGCCTTCCACGCGCAGCGTGGACAGCCTCAGCTCGGCGCGCTCCGCCGACATGCGGCGGATGATGGAGCTGCCGGGCAGCACGTAGGCGGCCGCGGCGAAGGAGACCAGGACAGCGAGGAGTGCAACGGTGCGCTTCACGGCTTCTCCGTCTTCACGACTTCACGCATGTAGGCCAGCAGCCCGTCCCGCAGGTCCGGGCGCTTGAGCGCGTAGGCGATGTTGGCCTTCAGGTACCCCACCTTGTCGCCGGCGTCATAGCGCTGCCCCTTGAAGCGGTAGCCGAGCAGGCCCTTCGACTGCTGGAGGGTGGCCAGGCCGTCGGTGAGCTGGATTTCGCCGCCCACGCCCGGCGTCTGGTTCTCCAGGATGGGGAAGATGTCGGGCGGCAGCACGTAGCGGCCGATGACGGCGAGGTTGGAGGGCGCGGTGCCCTTCTTCGGCTTCTCCACGATGCGGTCGATGCGCATCACGCCGTCGCCCAGGTCCGTGCCCGCGGCGATGCCGTACATGTGCGTCTCGTTCTCCGGCACTTCCATCAGCGCGATGACCGCCTGGTTGTACTGGCGGTACACGCGAGCGAGCTGGCGGATTCCCGGCTCCTCGGCGTCAATCATGTCGTCGCCCAGCAGCACGCCGAAGGGCTCGTCGCCGATGACGCTCTTGGCGCACAGCACCGCGTGGCCCAGGCCCTTGGGCTCCTTCTGGCGGATGCTGACCACGCGCACCAGGTCCGCGATGGCGCGCAGCTTGTCGGCCTCGGACTCCTTGCCGCGCGCACGCAGCGTGGTCTCGATTTCGAAGCCGATGTCGAAGTGGTCCTCGATGGCGCCCTTGCCGCGGCCATTGATGAGGACGACATCCTCGATGCCCGCGGATACCGCCTCTTCCACGATGTACTGAAGCGTCGGCGTATCGACGATAGGCAGCATCTCCTTGGGAACCGCCTTGGTCGCCGGCAGGAACCGCGTGCCCAGGCCGGCTGCCGGGATGACACACTTGCGGATGAGGGGCTCTACCTTCGGGGTTTTGGAGGCCATGAGGGCTGGGAATCTATTGATGGCCCCTGACCCCATCAAGCCGGATAGGATGGACTTGTCATGTTGCTCCGCGCCCTCGTGCTGATTGCCCTTTGTGTGTCCACTACCGCTCTGGCGCAGCCCGCCGAGGACCTGCGGGATGTCATGAGCGCGCGCGCCTATGGCATGGGCGGCGCCTACCGGGCCCTGGGGCTGGGCGTGGACGCGATGATGGGCAATCCCGCCGCGATGGTCCTCTACCCCTCCTACCGGATGGAAGGCACCGGCGCGTGGGACTCGCATCGGAAGGAAGGGCTGCTGGGGGTGTCCGTCATCGACGCGGCCACGAGCCGCCTGGGGATGGGGATGGACTACCACTGGGTGAGCGTGGGGCGCGGCGGCGCGCGGGCCAGCGCCCACCTCAGCTCGCTGGGGGTGGGACTGCCCATCAGCCAGTCGCTCATGCTGGGCGCCACGGTGCGTTATCTGCGCATGAGTGGCCAGTCGCGGTTCGCCAACTCCGTCACCGGTGACGCCGGCATCATGCTGAAGCTGTCGCAGTCGCTGATGGCGGGCTTCTCCGCGCACAACCTCGTGGACACCGACAACGACGAGTTGACGCGCTACTACTCGGCGCACATCGGGGTGATGACGGGGCTGTTGACGCTGGCCGGCGACGTGCGCGCGGACTTCACGACGAACGACACCACGACGTTCACGTACCACGGCGGCCTGGAGTACATCCTGGGTCAGATGTTCCCGGTGCGCGCGGGCTACTCCTACGACGGCTTCACGCGCACGTCGCAGATCAGCACGGGGCTCGGCTACATGTCCGAGGGCGGCGGCGGGCTGGACTTCGGCTACCGCCACGACCTGGGCGGCCCGAAGGGGCGCATGCTGGCGCTCACCATCAAGCTGAACATGAACTGAGTCAGCGCGGCGCCCGGAGCGGCAGGTAACGCTCCGACGCGGCGAAGCGCAGCAGCTCCACCAACTCCGCCTCGTTGCCACGGCGGGTCCGCAGGACGGCCAGCGCGGGCCCGATGCTCCCACACGCCACCAGCCCCGCGCGGTTGGCGGAGTCCCGCGCGGCGTCGGCGAGCGCGGAGGCCTTGAAGTTCTGGGTGCCGGGCTCCACCAGGGCCAGGGCGCGCTCCAGGGCGCGCGGCGACAGGGACTCGCGCACCACGCGGGCCTCCTCTCCGGATGCGCGCGGGTCCTTCAGCACGGTGGTCAGCAGCGCCAGGGCTCGGAGGAGCTGGCCGCCCTTGAGGGCCCGGAGCGCGAGCAGGTCCGGTGAGAGGGACAGCAAGGCGCGGCCCACGTGGAAGCGCAGCTCCGGGAGCGGCATGGGCTCTCGCAGCAGGGCGCGCCCCACGAGGAGGCGCGGATGGCCCGCGTGCACGGCGGTGAAGGGCGGGCCGTCATCCTCGGCGAGCACGAGCTCGGGCAGGTGGACGTCCAGCATCCGCGCGGCGGTGTGGAGCGCGTCGAGCACGGCGGGCGCGCACGGGCCCGCGGTGGCG
>JBKGHI010000318.1:0-8991 GCA_046520405.1 Myxococcus sp. 1LA | reverse complement strand
GGCGGCATGGGCGGCGGCGCCCGCGTCGGCGGCCTTGCTGAGGCGCAGGTGGATGAGGTCTCCCCGCCGCATGGCGGCGATGGACAGCGAGCCCAGCCCCGTGGCGTTGACGGACCACTGCACCGGCGTCTCTGTGACGGTGGAGGCTCGGGCCACGCCCACCATCGCCTGGAGGGCGCGGGTGATGTCCTCGGCGGTCGCCGCGGTGGGGTCCACCGGCTCGTAGCCGTTGGCGCCGCGGATCATCGGCGGACGCCCGGTTGCCAGGGTCAACTCGGTGACACCCGGACGCGACAGGTGCCGCAACAGTTCTGCGAGCGATTTCATGCGGGATGCCGGCTCAGGCCGCGACGGCGCGCGGGCGCGGGGGAGCCGCAGGATAAACGACATTCCTCCGAATGCGGCCACCCCCTTGTCCTCGGACTGCTCGCCTGCTTCCGGACACACCAAAAACATCCGTGTCCGGCGGGAAGCCGTCACCTGGGTGACAAGGGGCGGGAAGGGGAGGGAGCTCCGGGACCCACCGGGGTCCGCGCGGAGCGGCGGGCGGGAGAGGGAACTCCCGCCCGGAGGCAACACGTCCGGCGGGCTTTAGAGCTCGCGGGACATCAGGAGGCGAAGCTTCCCGGACTTCTTGGAGACCACCGTGGCCACGGTGGTGAAGCCTTCCTTGCGGTAGAAGCTCACCGCGGGCGAGTTGGACGGATCCACCCGCAGGGCGATGGTCTTCCGGTACATGTCCCGCGCCGCCTTCAGCGCCTGCTCGAGCAGGACGTTGCCCAGTCCCTTGCGGCGCAGCTCCGGCTTCACCACGATGTTGCGCAGGTACGCCGCGCCCGGAACCGGGCCGTCCCGCTCCACCGTGACATAACCGACAAGCTGGCTCTGCAGCTTCGCCACGTGGATGAAGGGCTTGAGCTGCGTCAGGGCCTTCAGGCTGTCCTCCTGCGTCTCACCCCGCGTCTTCCAGGGCTCGGAGCCGGCGCGCAGGTCCGCCACCGCCGTCATGTCCTCGTCGGTGGGCAGGCTGAACTTCACCGCCGCCATCAGGTCGTTGGGGAGGCCAGCCACATCCAGGACCGGTGCTGGGGCCACCTCCACGCCTGCGTCCACCTGCTTCATCGTCATCGCCTTGCTCCTCCGTCGAGTTGCGATCCTAACCGCTCCGGCGCCACGGGTGCACGCAGTCATTCCGCGCACATTGTCCCATCAAGTGAGGAGAGGCCCTCCTCCCCGTGGAGCGCAGCCGGATTCCGTCAAACGGGCCATGCGTTCAGCCCATTCCAGGAATGAGTCCCGCTACCACGCCTGCTTCCCCGCCGGCCTTCCGTGCCGGGCCGCTTCCCACTATAAAAACCCGCAGTCGGGCGCGAAGGAGTCAAACTCCCGGGTTCGACCGTCAGCCAGAGCCCCACCTTGCAACTCAACCACGCCCAGCGAGAGCTGACGCTCAAGATCGTCTACTACGGGCCCGGCCTCAGCGGGAAGACGACGAATCTGCGCCACCTCCATGCGAAAGCGTCCCCGGAGGTGCGGGGGCGGCTGCTCACCGTGGAGACCCACGACGACCGCACCCTCTTCTTCGACCTGCTGCCCGTCTTCTTCTCCACGTCCTCCGGCTTCAAGGTGAAGGTGAAGCTCTTCACCGTGCCAGGCCAGGTCATCCACAACGCCACCCGGCGCATCGTCCTCCAGGGGGCGGACGCGGTGGCCTTCATCGCGGACAGCCGGCGCAGCGCCACGGCGGACAACAACGCCTACTGGCGCAACCTCCAGGAGAACATGAAGGAGAACAACCTGGACCCCAGCCAGGTCCCGGTGGTCATCCAGTTCAACAAGAAGGACCTGCCGGACGCCCGGACGGAAGCCGAAATCGAGGAGTCGCGCCGGCGAGGCGGCGAGGCGGTGGTGGGCGCGGTGGCGCTGCGGGGTGAGGGCGTGCTGGAGACCTTCCACGCGGTGGCGCAGGCGGCCTACCGGCGGCTGGACACGCGCGCCCATCTGGCGCGCAACCTGGGGCTGACGGAGCAGGAGTTCCTGGGGCAGATCTTCCGGCGCATGGACCTGACCGGCACGGCGCTGGCGGCCGTGTACGGACGCGCGGCCGGCGAAGCGCGCAGCGGAGACGGGCGATGAGCGGCGCGCCGGGCAACGGGACGCCGGACGGCGTGGGCGCCACGCGCCGCGAATCGGTCCTCCAGCGGCGGCTGTCGCTGGCGGACATGCTGGACCTGCCCTCCTTCGTGGAGGTGGTGCGCAGCTTCAGCGAGCTGTACCGCGTGGGCATCAAGGTGCTGGACACCGCGGGCGACAAGCTGGCCGACGTGAAGGTGGGCCACGGCGACTTCTGCTCGTACGTGTTCGGCTTCCCGGAGGGCCGCTCGCGCTGCACCGCCACGGTGGCCCGGGTGAAGGACGGACCGATGGCGCCGGTGCAAGGCGCCCGGCCCGCGCGCGGAGACGGCGCGGAGGCGGCGGGCATCATCGCGCTGCCGTGCTTCACCGGCCTGCGCTACCTGGTGATGCCGGTGCGCTGGGAAGGGGACAAGCTGGGGCGCGTCATCCTGGCCCTTCACGCCAGAGGAGCTGGCGGACTTCCCCCCGTCGCTGACGGACATCTCCGGAGTCGACTTGTCGCGGGCGCACGAGCTGGTGGGGCGCGTGCGCCGCGTGCCCGAGCGCACCGCCGCGCAGGTGCTGGTGCACTTCGGGCAGGTGCTGGCCGCGCTGGTGGCCAGCGGGCAGCGCGCCTTCCTGACGACGCAGCTCCACATCGAGGCGATGCTGGAGACGCACCGGGATTTGGAGGCCAACAACGCCCGGCTGGCGCAGGCCAACACCCGCCTCAAGGAGCTGGACCGGCTGAAGTCCACCTTCCTGGGCACGGTGAGCCACGAGCTGCGCACGCCGCTGGCGTCCATCATCGGCTACTCGGAGATGCTGGCGGAGGGCCTGGCCGGCGCGCTCAACCCGGAGCAGCTGCTCTACGTCCGCACCATCGTGGAGAAGGGCGAATCACTGCTCAACCTCATCTCCTCCATCCTGGACCTGAGCCAGATTGAAGCGGGCCGGCTGCGGTTGGTGATGGGGCCGGTGGACCTGGGCAGCGTCATCCAGACCGCGGTGTCCAGCGTGGCGCCCCAGGCGCAGCGCAAGGGCGTGGAGCTGGAGGTGCGCCTGCCGCCGCTGCCCCAGCCTCGCCTGGCCGCGGACGCGGACAAGCTGCGCCAGGTGATGGTGAACCTGCTCGCCAACGCGGTGAAGTTCACCTCGTCCGGAGGCCGGGTGTCGGTGTTGATGTCGGAGGCGTCCTCGCAGAAGGAGCTGGGCGGGCCGGGCTACCGCTTGAGCGTGGAAGACACCGGCGTGGGCATCCGCGAGGACCAGTTCGAGCACATCTTCCAGAGCTTCTACCAGGTGGACGGCAGCTCCACGCGTGAGCACGGCGGCGCGGGGTTGGGGCTGGCCATCGTGAAGAGCCTGGTGGAGGGCCATGGCGGCCGCGTGTCCGTGGAGAGCGAGTTCGGCCGGGGCTCGCGCTTCACGGTGGTGCTGCCGCTCCAGCCGCCCCTGACGGAGCACGGCGGCCTGGCCGTGATGGCGCCCATGCCGTCATCGTCGGGGCACGACCGCTTCTGACGCACACGGGCGAGCCGGGGGACTGAACTGAGTTCCCCGGGAGGAAGGGCTCCCGCGTATCCTCGCGCGCATGCTCTCCGGACGCCCCCCCGCAGCCTCCTACGTACTCATCGACGCAGAGAACATCGACTGGGCCGTATCCAACGTGGTCGGGCGCAAGCCCGAGTCCCAGGACCGTGTCCAGTTCGACCGGCTCGTGTCCTTCTGTGAGACGAACTTCCCGGCGCCCGTGCGCTGCGTGGTGGTGCTCAACGCCCGGGGCGAGCAGTTGCCGGACGTCATGATTGGCTTCGTGCGCGCGCTCAAGTCCGCCGGCTGCGAGGTGGCCCTGCTCTACGGCCGCCCGGACCAGAAGGTGGTGGACCTGGGCATCCTCAAGCTGCTGGAGAACATCCACACCCAGCGCCCCGGCGCGGCGGTGGTGCTCGCCAGCCATGACGGCGCGGACTTCGCGGAAGCCCTCAAGCCCATGCTGGAGGAGAAGCGCCAGGTGGCGGTGCTCGGCCTCCGTGAGTATGTCAGCCAGCGCTTCCGGGAGCTGGTCCCCTCCGGGCTCAAGATTCTGGATTTGGAGATGAACGCCAAGGTGTTCAACCGGCCCCTGCCGCGCATGCTCCCCGTCAACGTGGACGAGTTCGACCCCGGAGTGTTTTTGTAGCAATGGCAGTCACATGACCCGTCTGGGCTGTGGTGATTCCTGTCACAGCCTGGCGTGTTACGAGAGTGCGGTAAAACGTGGCACGAAGCTTGAATTTGCATTTCCTGATTTCAGGGATTCCCCCTGGGTCATCAGGAGTCTTCATGCGTTCGTCTCGTCGCGTTGGAACCGCCCTCTGGGCCGCCGTCTTCTCGCTCGCTCTTCCGCTCAGCCAGGCTCACGCCGCCGACGACTGCGTGGAGTTCCAGGGGCTCCAGCACTGTGGCCTTGGCGCGGTCAAGGTCAGCGCTTCGGAGAAGGGC
Source organism: Myxococcus sp. 1LA (assembly GCA_046520405.1). Taxonomy (GTDB): domain Bacteria; phylum Myxococcota; class Myxococcia; order Myxococcales; family Myxococcaceae; genus Myxococcus. The sequence continues at coordinate 4,392 of JBKGHI010000318.1, read as the reverse complement.
GTTCGCATCGACAACCAGGAGAAGGAGCCGTCCGGCAAGAGCGGCGTCGCCATCCACATGCCGCCCGCGGCGGCCTGGACGTCCGAAGCCGTGTCGGAAGGCGCGCAGCGCAACTTCTTCACCGCCTACGCCGAGGAGGTTCCGGTCAGCACCTCCTCCGTCAACGCGGCGCGGGAGGCGACCACGTACTCCGCGACGTTCACCGGCTCCGGTGACGCGACCACCTACTCCGTGCTCGCGTACTACAACGGCCGGCTCCAGGCCGCCGTCGGTGGCATCCGCAGTGGCGACACGGGCGCCGTGGGCATCATGGTTCCCAACCCGGACTGGACGCCGAACTGCCGCCCGCGCACGCAGACGTATACCCAGTGTGAGGCGTCCTGCTACGCGAACGGGTACTACAACTGCAATTACTGCAACACGCTGTGCCCCATCGCGGTGGGCTTCGGTAACGCCCAGTACCACAGCGCCTGCTTCTGGCAGCACTCCGTCGCGGAGCCGGGGGTCCGGCTGCCGAACGGCCAGGTTGTCCGGGCGGACCAGATCGTGATGCAGGAGGAGGTCACGGGCCCGTCCAACTACCCGTACCTCAACTTCAACCGCATCGACGTGCAGACCACCGCGCGCTCGACGGTCATCACCGGCGAGTCCTTCATCCCGGCCAGCAAGTAGTCGCGGTGTCATCTCGGTCTGGAGCGGGCGCAGGGGGGAAGCCCGCTCCGGGCCGTTGTCTTTCCAGTCTCAAGTCCTCTCTCCGAAGAGCGTCCCATGAAGGCATTGTGGTGGTTGACGGCCCTGCTGCTCACGGCGGGGGCTCCCAGGCAGGAGGACGCACCGGCGCCTGGCGCGGCCGTCCCGGCGGTGCCCGAGGGCCCGGACGACGAGGCCCTGGCGGGGGGCGGCACGACGGTGTTCGACGCCTCGCACAATGCCTTTGGCCGGGCGCTGGGAAACCTGGCGCGCCCGCGCTGGTTCCAGATGCGCGAAGGCAAGCTGTTCTTCATGCGGGACTGGGCCGCCCATGAAGAAGGGCTGGCGGGCCCACTGACGAATGCCACCGGGTGTGGTTCGTGTCACTTCAAGGATGGCCGGGGCCGCCCGTTGCCAGACGTGGGCCCGGAGGCGCCGCTGCTCGTCCGGCTGAGCGTGCCCGCGAAGGATTCGCCCGCGGGGCGCCACGAGCCCGTCTACGGCGTTCAGCTCAATGACCGGGGCTCCGCGGACGTCCCCGCGGAGGGCACGGTCCATGTCTCCTATGCGGACGTGAAGGGGAAGTACGCGGACGGGACACCGTACACGTTGCGCAAGCCGCGCTATCGCATCACCCAACTGGGCTACGGGGAGCTGGCTCCGGAGGTGATGCGCTCGCCGCGCATTCCCTCCCAGCTCTTCGGGTTGGGGTTGCTGGCGGCCATTCCCGATGAGGCCATCCACGCCCTGGCGGACGCGGAGGACCGCGATGGGGATGGCATCTCAGGCCGTCCGAACCGCGTGGTCAGCGCGGACTCGGGCAAGGCGGAGCTGGGCCGCTTCGGGTGGAAGGCCAACCAGCCCAACCTGGAGCAGCAGGTCGCCAGTGCCTTCTCGGAGGACCTGGGGCTGACGTCACCGCTCTACCCGGAGAGCAACTGCACGGCGAAGCAGGCAGGTTGTCTGACGCGGGTGGCCGCGAAGGGCCCCGCGTTGTCGCGTCACGTCCTGGAGCGCACCACGTTGTACCTGCGGCTCATCGGCGTGCCCGCGCGCCGCGACGTGTTGGAGCCCACGGTGGTGAAGGGGCAGGTCCTCTTTCAGCAGGTGGGTTGCACGGCGTGTCACCAGCGGGAGTTCACCACCGGCCCCGTCGACGACGTCCCCGAGCTGTCGAACCAGCGCATCCGTCCCTACACCGACCTGCTGCTGCACGACATGGGGCCGGAGCTGGCGGACGGCCGCCCCGACGGCGAGGCGAGCGGCTCCGAGTGGAGGACGCCGCCCTTGTGGGGCCTGGGCCTGCTGGAGACGGTGAACCGCCAGGTGCGCATGCTCCATGACGGCCGCGCCCGCAGCTTCGAGGAGGCCATCCTCTGGCACGGCGGAGAGGGGGCCAGGTCGCGCGAGCGATTCAGGGCCCTGGGCAAGGCGGAGCGCGAAGCCTTGGTGGCCTTCCTGCGCTCGCTTTGAGGGCGAGCGCGGGATGGGCCGCCGTCACTGATTGGCCAGCGCCGTTCGCACGCCTTCGAGCAGCAGGTACTTGAGGTCCTCGCTCGTCATGTCCGGCTTCTCGTTCATCTTCGAGCGGGCGAACTGCCGCCACTCGTGCAGCTCGCGCGCGGAGGGCTCGCGCGGGGTGCCTTCGGGCACGCCCCGGTAGACCTGGAACACCCAGGCGTAGGCCTCCTTGATGTAGCGGTCCATGTTCTGCTCGGCGGGCGCGCTGGTGCCCGTCACCTCGCCGCGAATCGCGTCGCTGATGGCGTACTTGAGCTCCTCCGGCGTGATGTCCGGCTTCTCTTCCTTCTTCTTCGCGGCGAACTCGCGCCAGCGCCGCAGTTCCTCGGGCGAGGCGTCACGCACCTGGCCCTCGTAGCACTGGGACACCCACTGGACGGCTTCCTGGATGAACCGGTCGACGTTGCCGCTGCCCGTGTTGTCCATGCCCGTCATCTGGGCGCGCACCGCGTCGCTGATGGCGTACTTGAGCTGCTCCGGCGTCATGTCCGGCTTCTCTGCCATCTGCTTCGCCGCGAAGTCGCGCCACTGCCTCAGCTCGGCGTCGGTGGCGCCGCGCTCCCGGCCCTCGTAGCACTGGGAGACCCACTTCACGGCGTCCTGGATGAAGGCGTCGATGTTCGTGGGGGACGCGGAGTCCGTTCCCGTCATCTTCGCGCGGATGGCGTCGGTGATGGCGTGCTTGAGCTGCTCCGGTGTCAGCTCCGGCTTCTCCTGCTGGAGCTTCGCGGCGAAGTCACGCCACTGCTGCATCTCCGCGGGCGAGGCGTTGCGCTCCTGTCCCTCATAGCACTGGGACACCCACTTCACGGCGTCCTCGATGAAGCGGTCGATGTTCGCGGGCGACGCCTTGTCCGTCCCCGTCATCTGGGCGCGCACGGCGTCGGTGATGGCGTACTTGAGCTGCTCTGGCGTCAGCTCCGGCTTCTCCTGCTGGAGCTTGGCCGCGAAGTCGCGCCACTGCTGCATCTCCGCCGGGGAGGCGTTGCGCTCCTGTCCCTCGTAGCACTGGGACACCCACTTCACGGCGTCCTCGATGAAGCGGTCGATGTTCGCCGGAGAGGCCGAATCCAGGCCGTCACGCTGCAAGCGCAATTCGTTGGCGATGGCGGAACGGACCTGCTCGGCGGTGACTTTCGGGTCCTTGGCGCGTAACTCCTTGGCGAAGTCCATCCACTTGGAGCGCTCCGGGCCGCTGGGCCAGCGGTCTCCTTCAAAGATTTCCCGAAAGGCTTCGTCAATGCAGCGCGCCATCCGCTCATCCTTGAGCACTCCCAGGGAGGAGGGGAGGACCTCCTTCGCGGAGGCCGCCTGCTGCGTGGAGGCGGAGGCCCGGGGGGGCTGTGTGGCATAGGTGCTGGCTGGAGATGCTTTTGTGGCGCTCTGCGTCGGAAGGACCGAGCCGAGCAGGTCCACGAGCTGCCTGGCGGTGACTGCCTTTGTGCCCGTGCCGGCCTGCTCCGCCTTCGGCTTGGGCGTGGTGATGGATGGCAGCCGTTCCCCAATCTTCGACATGGACTCCCCCCGGGAGATGGATTCCGCAATCTCTACTTTGTCTTGGAATGCGGTGAGGATGTTGCGTCTGTTCAAAGTGTCAAAAAGTGTCATTGCCCTGACAGGCCGTCTGGTCTTTCCTCCGCGTCCATGTCTGGTGAGTTCGACTTCATCCGCCGGTTCCTCGCGCACTTCCCGGCCGCGCGCGTGCCGGTGGGGCCGGGGGATGACTGCGCGGTGCTCGCGCCTCAGCGCGGCGCGCAGTGCGTCACCACGGATGCGGTGGTGGAGGACGTGCACTTCACCCGCGCGGCGTTCTCGCCCGCGGACATCGGTCACAAGGCGCTGGCGGTGAACCTGTCGGACCTGGCGTCCATGGGCGCCACGCCGCGCTGGTTCGTCTGCGCGCTCGCGCTGCCCCGGGACTATCCCCCGCGGGAGCTGACGGGCCTGGCGCGGGGCATGGCCGCGCTGGCGGTCGAACACCGGATTTCACTGGTGGGCGGCAACTTCACCTCCGCGCGGGAGCTGTCGGTGACCATCACCGCCGCGGGTGAGCTGTCCCGCGCGCCGCTCACCCGTGCGGGGGCGCGGCCCGGGGACCTCCTCTATGTGTCCGGGACGCTCGGGGATGCGCGCCTGGGCCTGGCGCACTTGCGTGCGGGGTTGCGCCGGGGCGCCGCCGTG
>JBKGHI010000317.1:0-9029 GCA_046520405.1 Myxococcus sp. 1LA | reverse complement strand
CCACAATCCACCGCGCGCGCCGGCACTCCTCGTCGCTGAGCACCGTCGTCCGCGGAGGTGCCCGTCTGCACGCCGGTAGCGCACCACCCGCGCCAGCGTTCGAGCCGCGCGGCCTCGGCCGCCAGGCCGCTGCTGGGTGAGGGTCAGCTCGCCGGAGCCGTCGTCCGAGGAAGGCGTCCCCCTCCGCGACGCCCAGGAGCAACAGGGGCTCTTGCAGCCGTCCCGCCACGGCCGCCGCCACGTGGGCCGCCGCGAGGGATTCAGGGGACAGGTTGGTGACGCACACGATGGCCATGGCTGCCCTCCAGGTTCGGGAAAACCCTTCCCCGTGAAGGAACAGATGGCCATGGCGACGCCGGAAAGCGGGCACCTGCCCCACGCTGGCTCGCTCCGGGGCCCGGCTCACTCCGCGTGCGTGGGCTCGCGGGGCAGCGGCTCGCCCCGGCGCCTGCCCGCCCGCACGTCGACCGTGTCAGCGCGCCAGCTTGGGCGCGACGTGACCGTCGTGGTTCGTGTGGTCCTGCTCCTCGCCCGAGCCCCCCCGGTCATCACTCTTGCCGAAGGTGGCCAGGAACACCTGCTCGCCGTTGCTGGTGTAGCGGTACGCCCGGCCCCATGGGTCCAGCGGCACGGAGGGCAGGTACGCGGGCACCAGCAACTCCTCCAGGTCCGCATCTTCCGGCAGGGTGCCCTTGTCCGCGCGGTAGCGGCCCAGGGCCTCCTCCAGCACGGTGAAGTCCTGGTGGATGCGGTCGGCGTGCACGGCCTTGGAGCCGCTCAGCGCGCCCACCAGGATGGCGACCACCAACCCGAGTCCAAACACGAGCCCCACGAACAGCACGGGGGAACGGCGGGACGGAGGGGGCTCGTCAGCGGAGGCGTTCATGACCCCTCCCTATAGCCGCTTTCCGCTCGCGAGGCGCGCGCGGACTTCACCCACCTACAGTGCACGGAACAAAGGAACGGGCTGCTGCTTGCCCTTCAGCCGCACGGGAGGCAGGTCCTCGAAGGCCGTCTCGTTGGCGTCCACCAGCTCGCGGGTGCGCTCCCCCACCAGGATTTCCCCCGGGCCCGCCAGCGCGCACAGCCGCGCGGCGACATTCACCGCGTCACCGATGCAGGTGTATTCGGCGCGCTGGGTGCTGCCGATGTTGCCCGCCACCACCACGCCCGAGTTGATGCCGACGCCCAACTCCAACACCAGCGGCTGGCCCTCGCGCCCGCCCGCCGCCCACTCCGCCTCCGCCTCGATGCGCAGGTCCGTCAGCGCGTCCATCATCATCTTCGCGCACTGGAGTGCACGCAGCGCGTCATCCGGACGGGCCACCGGCGCGCCGAAGACGGCCATGAGCCCGTCGCCCAGGAACTTGTCCAGCGTGCCGCCGCAGGTGAGCACCGCGTCCGACATCCGCCCGAGCACCTGGTTGAGCACCCCCACCACCTGCTCCGGCGGCAGGCTCTCCGCCAGGCCAGTGAAGTTGCGGATGTCCGCGAACAGCAGCGTCACCTCGCGCTTCTCGCCGGTGAGCACCACCGCGTCCGCGCTCTTGAGGATTTCCTCCACCACCGCGTCGGATGTGTAGCGCGCGAACAGCTTGCGCATGCGCTCCGTCTCGCCGGTGCGGCGCACCACGCTTTCGATGCGCGCGGCCAGCTCGTCCATGGACGCGGACTTGTTGACGTAGTCATCCGCGCCGGCCCGCAGGCCGCGCACGCGCTCCGCCTCCACGTCGTTGGCGGTGAGGATGATGACGGGCACCGCGTGGCGGGGGCCCTCCTTCAAGCGGCGGCACAGCTCCACGCCGTCCAGGCCGGGCATCTCCAAGTCACTGAGCACGATGACGGGCTGGAGGCGCCCCATGCTCTCCAGCGCCTCGAAGGGGTCCTGGAAGCAGAGGACCTCGTAGCCCAGCGCCACCAGCCCCTCCTGCACGAAGGCGCAGGCCAGCGGGCTGTCATCCACCACCACCACGCGGCGGCGGCCGTCCGTGGCGGGGCGCGCCAAATCCTGGCGGCCCGCGATGCGGTTCTGCAGCCCCAGCGCCTCGTAGATTTGCTTGTAGGTGCAGTGGCCCAGCTCCACCAGGATTTCGCCCAGCTTGCGGCCATCGCGGCGCTGACGGGCGAGCCCTTCGTCGAGCTGCGCCAGCGTCACGTACTTGAGGCCCACCAGCAGCTCACCCAGGGCGGGCTGCAGGGGGCTCTTGTCCTGGTGCAGCCCGAGCGCCTCGCCCAGCGCGTCCTGAATCTGCTCCCGCGTGACGTAGCCCAGGGAGATGAGGGCCTCGCCGACGCGCTGACCGGTGAGGGCCTGGAGGGCGAGCGCCTCCTGCACCTGGCTGGGCGAGACAATCCCCAGCTTGAGCAGCAAGTCACCGAACAAGGGGCTGGAAGCACTCATGGCCTTCCAGCGTACCCCACGCCCCCCACTCACGGGGAGTCCGGGGCTTACGGCCTGCCCCGCGGCGCCACGATGCGCAGGTCCAGGCGGCGGTTGGCCTCGCGTCCTTGAGATGTCTCATTCGACTCGACGGGCTTGTCCGGGCCAAAGCCCCAGGCCTCCAGGCGGTCCGGCGGGACACCCCGCTCCACGAGGTAGTCTCGCACCGCCTCCGCGCGCGCCAGCGTCACCTCCCGCTGCACGTCCGGGTCCCCCCGGTTGTCTGTGTGGCCCTCGATGGCGATGACGCCCAGCCGGGGGTGCGCCAGCAGGACCTCGACCACGTTGTCGAGCACCGGCTGGGCGCGCGGCTGAAGCGTCGCGGTGCCGGGCGCGAACGAGACGCGCTCCAGCAACTCCAGCCGGTCCGGGCGGATGCTGACGCGCTGCTTGCGCGCCGCCGGGCAGCCCTGGTTGTCCGCCGCGCCCCGCTCGCGCGGGCAGTTGTCCCGGTGGTCCGGCACGCCGTCGCCGTCCACGTCCCGCTCCGGGCAGCCGCGCAGCGAGGGCAGCCCTCCTCGTCGGGCAGGCGTCCTCCTCGTCCGGAACGCCGTCCCGTCCGCGTCGCGCAGCGGGCAGCCGTCGCGCGAGGCCGGACCGGGCTCGTCCGGGCACTTGTCCGCCGCGCCCTCCACCCCGTCGCGGTCCGGGTCTTCAATGGGGCAGCCCTGGCGCTCCAGCAGGCCGAACACGCGAGGACAGGCGTCCTTCGCGTCCTCCACGCCGTCCTCGTCCGAGTCGCGGATGGGGCAGCCGTCGCGCGACGCCGGCCCGGCGTGACGCGGGCACTTGTCCACCGCGTCCTCCACGCCGTCCCCGTCCGTGTCCTTCGAGGGGCAGCCCTGGAGCCGCGCGAGCCCCCGCACGGTGGGGCAGGCGTCCTCCCCGTTGAGGACGCCGTCGCCATCCGCGTCGAGCGCCGGGTTCAGGTCGGGCGCATGCCGGCAGCCCGAGGCGAAGGCGCCCAGCACGGCGGCGAGCAGGACCCATGGGTGGAGTGCGCGCGTCGTCATCCGAGGCACCAGAGCGCAGCGGGTGCGCCCTGTCCAGACGCTCAGGCCGGCAGGGGCAGCTCCACGGTGAAGGTGGAGCCCTTCCCCGGCTCGCTCGCCAGGCGGATGCGGCCCCCGTGGGCCTCGACGATGCGCTTGGTAATCCACAAGCCCAGGCCCAGGCCCTTGAAGTGCTGCACCGACGCGGAGCGCTCGAACTGCTCGAAGATGCGCTCCTGCTCGTCCGGCGACACGCCGATGCCCTCGTCGCGCACGGACAGCCGCGCAACCGGGCCCACCGCGTCCACCTCCACCGTCACCGGCCGGCCCGCGCCGTACTTCGCCGCGTTGGAGAGCAGGTTCACCAGCACCTGCTCCAGGCGCAGCCGGTCCCACTGCCCGGACACCGGCTTGTCGAGCACCAGGCGCACCTCGTTGCCCGCCAGCGCCAGCTCCTCGGACATGCGGCCCACCAGCTCGCGCGTCAGCGCCGCCAGGTCCACCTCCTCGCGCCGCAGCCCCAACCGCCCCGAGCTGAGCCGCGAGACATCCAACAGGTCATCGATGAGCAGCCCCAGCCGCTGACCCGCCTTCGCCGCCCGCTCCGCGCGCTCCGCCAGGCCGTCCACGGCCATGGCTTCGCGGGCCATGCGCGCCAGCAGGTGAATCTGGAGCTGGAGCGCGTTCAGCGGCGACTTCAGCTCGTGCCCCGCCACCGACAAGAGTTCGTCCCGCGCCTTCACCGCCTGGGTGGCCGCGCCGTACCGCCGCGCGTCCTCGATGGCCAACGCCGCGCGCGCCGCCAGGCTCTCCAGCAACGCGCGCTCCTCCACGGAGTACTCACGGCCCTGCGCCTCGCGCATCACGCCCAGCGTGCCCAGCACCCGGCCGCGCACGCCCAGCGGGACGACGATGACGCTGTGGGGTCCATAATGGTGGAGGAAGGGCATGCCCTGCGGCACACGCTCGTCGCGCAAATCCGCCGCCTCCAGGCGAGGCACGAAGAGGGGCTGCCCCGTCGCCGCCACGCGTCCCGACAGGCCTTCGCCCACGCGCGCCGGGCAGCGCCGCATGGACGCGTCCAGCACCGCGCGGGCCTCCGCGTCGGGGTGGTGCACGGACACCAGCTCCAGGTGCGCCTTGTCCTCGGAGAGGAGCTGGAGCACGCACGCGTCCCCCAGCGCCTCCGACACCTTGCGCACCAGCACCTCCAGCACCGTGGGCAAATCCAGCCCCGCCTCCGCGATGAGGTGGCTGACCTGCACCAGGACGTGGAGCCGCGCCGCCCCGCGCCGGCTCTCCTCCTCCGCCGCGCGCGCCTTGCGGAACAGGTCCGCGTTGTCGATGGCCAGCGCCGCGCGCCCGGCCAGCTCCTCGGCCAGGGACAGGTCCGGGATGTCGAAGGGCGCCGAGCCCGCGCCGCGCATGAAGGTGAGCACCCCCAGCGTGCGCTGCCTCGCCACCAGCGGCGTCAGGATGAGCGAGCCCACGCCCAGCTCACGCGCGGCCGCGTACAGACGCGCCGCCGCCGTGCGGGTGTCCCCTGGCTCCGCGGTGGGCCGCGCCATCATCCACGGCCGCCCCGAGGCGAGCACCTCCGCCAGCAGCGTGGGACTGCCCTCCTGCGGGGCGAAGCGCAGCAACTCCAGTCCGCGCGGCGCCGTGTGCGGGTTCTCATAGAGCACCGCCAACCGCCGCACCACGCCGTCCTCGTACGAGTCCACCGCGCAGCCGTCCGCGAAGTGCCCCAGCGCCAGCCGCGCCACGCCCGCCACCGTCTCCTCCCAGTCCAGCGAGGCCGACACGAGCGCGCTTGCATCCGCCAGCAACCGCAGGCGCTGTCCCGCAGCCTCCGCCTGGAGCCGCGCCGTGCGCTCCCGCGCGTACAGCCGCGCGCGCTCCAGCGCCTGACCACACTCGTGTCCCAGGCCGGTGATGGACGCCCGCTCCAACGCGGAGAAGCGCCGCGCCTCCGGGAAGCCGAAGCACAGCGTCCCGAAGGCGTGCCCCTCCACGTGCAAGGGCAGCAGGACCAACGCGCGCGGCGGCTCCGGCGCCAGGAGCGACACCAGGCCGGGCAGCGCGTCCCGCACCGCGGCCGGCGTCTCCAGCCACAAGGGGGCGCTGATGCCTCCCGTATCGGAGCCCGACGCATCGTCGCGATTGGACAGCACGCGCATCGCCTGCTTCTGCGCCTCGGACAGGCCCACCGCCGCCTTCAGCACCACCGTCCCATCCGGTTCCACCAGGTGCACCATGCCCACGCCCGCGCCCACCGCGGGCAGGCCCTGCTCCAGCACCACGCGCGCCACCTCGTCCCAGGAGAGCGCGCGGCCAAAGGCCTCCGTCACCGCCTGGAAGCGGCGCAGCCGCAGCACCTCCGTCTCCTCCACCTCCGCCCGCGCGGACAGCACGGACTGGCGCAGCGTCTCCGCCATGCGCTCGCGCTCCAGCGCCAGCGCCGCCAACTTCACCGACAAGCCAAAGCGTTGCAGGTCACCCTCCTCCGGTCGCCACGCCTCGCGGAAGAGCACGCCCAGCACGCCCGCGGCGCCCAGGCCTCCCGCGAAGAACAGCGGTTGTGACAAAAGCGCCGCCGCGTCCAGCCGACGACGCGCGTCCGGCTCGGAGGCCAGCAGCGCGTCTCGCGACACGTCCTCCACCACCCAAGGCAGGCGCGGCTCACCTGGCCCGGGCGCATGGGCGAGCAACCGCTGCGCGCAGAGGGTGGCCGCCTCGGCGTCCACGCCTTCCGTGGTGAGCGTGCTCAAGTCGCCCGTGCCGCCCCACCAGCAGAGGAAGGCCCCGGACGCGCCCAGCGTGGCGGACGCCTGGCAAAGCAACTCCTCCAGCACCGCCACCACGGGCGGAGCTGCTGACAGCCGCTCCATGGCCCGCGACATGCGGTCCACCGCGGCTCCCACGGTTTTCTCGGGCACCTTCATGCCCCACTCCCCCCGGCACGGATGCATGGCTCCCTGCCTCGAAGCCCCATTCTCCCATGCCGCGCGAAGCGAGGAAACCGCGCAACGTCTGTCCTGAAGTACGGGGTTCCCCGTGGGCGTCAGTGCTCGAAGACGCGGAAGACGGCGAAGAAGATTTCCAGGACGATGAGCAGGACGATGACGGCCTCCAGCGTGTGGGAGCGGTCGATGTCCACGTCGCCCTTGAGCAGGCCATACGTTTGGGCCAGCAACTGCTGCTTGCGCGTGACGGAGGCCTGCCACGGCGGGATGCGCATGCGGCGCACGGCGTTCTCGTAGACCTTGGCCAGGTAGAAGTCGCCGATGATTTTGAGGCTGTTCTCCACGCGCTCGATGAACTCGTTGAGGTCCACCAGCGTGGACAAGGTCTGCCGCGCCAGCGTGCGATAGGGGCTGCGGAACAGCGTGGCCCAGCCATGCCGCGCGGACTGCACCTTCTCGTGGATGCGGGTGATGTGCGCGTCCAACCGCTCGTCGTAGTAGCGGAACTCCAACAACTGCGCGTTGGCGATTTCCAGCAGGTCGGGGATGTCCCTGGAGCCGGAGGGCTCGTAGACGAAGGCGCTGTTCCAGTCGATGACCACCAGGTCGTGGATGGTGTAGCTGAAGCGCGACTGGAGCACGGATTCACTCTCACGCGGCGACAGCGGCACCGAGCCGCTCTCCCCCAGCAGCAGCCGGGCCAGGTCCGCCTGCTTCAGCAGCTCCTCCGCGGTGGGGTGGCCGCGAATCTCCTCCGCGAAGATGACGGTGTAGCTCTCGTTCTGCTCCCACAGGTGTGGCGCCTGCGCGGCGGAGTCGATGGTGCGGCGCACGCCTTCCACCAGCTCCAACGCCAGGTCCTCCAACGCCTGGCTGTCATAGAGCTCGTCCGCCATCCGCGTGAGCGCTTCCAGGGATGTTCCCGGGACGACAGGCACGCGGAGGATGATGGACGCGGCGCCATGGTCGAACAGGCGCGCGGTGGCATCCACGGTGACAGGGCCGTCACGCAATGCCAGAGGCCTGCGCCCCAGCTCATACGCCAGCGGTGGATTGGGGAGCTGGAGGTACTGACTGTTCTCCCGTGACAGTTTGAGCCGGCGCGAGTCCTCCGTCAGGACCCGGCGCGCGCGCTCCAGGTCCAGCTCCTCCGCGATGTCGAAGGTCCGGTAGCAGAGGACGTACGCCTTGTCGAAGAGCAGCGGAGCGGCAGCGTCCATGGTGCGGACAAACTACCCCGCGGCCATGACACGCAGCGCCCTTCCCCGCTGACATGCGAGACAGTCATCATTCCCGGCCCGGGGCCGGCCCCAGGAGGACGGCCCACGGGGCGGCGGGACTGTCTTTCGCCCGGCGGATGCTCAGGGCCGGTGGCGCGGCGGAGGCGGCGCCAGCTCCGTGCGCACGTCCCACAGCTCCGGGAAGAAGCGCAGGTCCAACGCCTTGCGCAGGAAGCCCACGCCCGACGAGCCGCCCGTGCCCTGCTTGAAGCCGATGATGCGCATCACCGTCATCATGTGGCGGTAGCGCCAGAGCTGGAACCGCTCCTCGGTGTCCACCAGCTTCTCGCACATCTCATACGCATCCCAGTGCGACTCGGTGTCCTCGTAGATGCGGCGGAACACCTCCACCACCTCGGGGCTCTTCTCGTAGGGCTTGCGCCAGTCACGCTGCACGTGGCCCTGCGGCACCGGGTGTCCCATGCGCGACAGGTGGCGCAGGAACTCGTCATACAGGCTGGGGGATTCGAACAGCCGCTCCAGCTCGCCGTGGATGGCGGGGACGTGGCGGAAGGGCATCAGCGCCTGCGGGTCCTTGTTGCCCAGCAGGAACTCCAACGCCCGGTACTGGAAGCTCTGGAACCCCGAGGAGCTGCCCAGCGTGTCGCGGAACTCCAGGTACTCGTTGGGCGTGAGCGTCTCCAACACGCTCCATTGCTCGAAGAGCATCCGCTGGATGTGCGCCACGCGGGCGAAAATCTTGAACGACGGCTCCAGCCGGTCCGCCTGGACGTAGCGGATGCAGGCGCCCAGCTCGTGGATGAGCAGCTTCATCCACAGCTCGCTCGTCTGGTGCTGGATGATGAACAGCAGCTCGTCATGGTGCGGCGGCTGCGAGCGCGTCACCTGGGCCGACAAGAGCCGGTCGAGCTGCAGATAGTCACCGTACGTGGTCCTTCCGGCCAGGTCGGTGATGATTCCAGGCTCCAAATCGCGTTTGTTCATGGGCCCGGGCATTCATGCTCGTGCAAGCCCCCACGGGCAAGTCTCTCCCGCATGGGCGGTCCCCGACCCCTCTCTGAACGACAGAGCGGAATGACGGGGGCGCGGTCACTCACTGCCCGGGCCGGGGCAGCGTGCCGCTGGCTAGCCTGCGTGCCCAGCCTGAGCGGCCGCCGCCAACGCCTTGGACGCGGCGCGTCCACGCGGCAGCTTGATGTCGTCCACGGAGTCCGGGTCCGCGTAGTCCTTCCAGTCGCTCGGGCGGCGGTTGGTCTTCTCCAGCATCCGGAGCTTCTGGTAGTGGGCCGCGCAGTAGCCCTTGGTGCGGCTGGGCTTGCCGCAGCCGATGATGGCGCACGCGCGCGAGCCGTCAGCACCCGCCGCGGCGGCTTGCGGCCCCGGCGCTTGC
>JBKGHI010000316.1:0-9064 GCA_046520405.1 Myxococcus sp. 1LA | reverse complement strand
GTGACGGCCGCCGGTACCACCACGGGCGCCGCGACAGGCGGCGGCGCGGGAGGAGGCGCGGCGGGACGTGCACCCGCGATGGCGGGCGGCGTCTGGCCGGAGACCTCCGCGAGCATGCGGACCATCTCCTCGCTGGCCGGGTTGCCCGTGTTGGCTCCGGACAGGTCCTCGTTCAGGTCGGAGAGGACGTCGCACGCCCTGAGCAGGACGTCGGTGGCCACCTCGGTGGCCGTCTTGCCCTCGCGCTCCGCGCGCAGGACGTCCTCGGCGGCGTGCGCAAGCTGCCCGATGGCGGCCAGACCCAACATGCGGGCCTCGCCCTTCATCGTGTGCAGCTCGCGCGCGACGTCCTCCGCGGCCTGGTCCGCGGTCTCCTTCTCCAGGTCCAATACCCCCAGCTGAATCTTCTGGAGGCGGTCGGCGGTGACCTCCTGGAACTTCTTCAGGAGGGATTTCTTGAGAGCCTCGGTGTCCATGGCCGGCGTACGCCCCTCCCCTTCCAGGAAGCGCTAGTCGGCCTTGAACCGCTTGATGAGCTCGGCCAGCCGACCGGCCAGCTGCGTCAGCTCCGCGGCCGCGCCCGTGGCCTGCTTCGACGCCTGCGTCGTCTGGCGCGTCACGTCCTCAATCTCCGCCATGGAGGCCACCACCTGCTCGGTGGCCGTGCGCTGCTGCTGCGTGGCCAGGTTGATGACGCGGGCCGCGTCGCTCGTCTCCTGGACGCCGGCGAGGATGCCCTCCACCGCCTGCGCCGCCACCGCGCCCAGCTTCTCACCGGACTCCGTGGCGGACTTGGACGCCTCGGCGGCGCCGGCCGCGGCGGCCGTGGCCTCGCGAATCTCGGTGATGAGGTTCTTGATCTCCTTGGTGGAGTCCAGGACGTTCTCCGCCAGGCGCCGCATCTCCGCCGCGACGATGGAGAAGCCCTTGCCGGCCTCACCCGCGCGGCTGCCTTCCAGCGCCGCGTTCAGCGCCAGCAGGTCGGAGCGGTCCGCGATTTCGTCGATGACCTCCACCACCGTGCCGATGCGCTCCACGCGCTTGGACAGCTTCGCGATGGAGTCCGCCACGGCGACGCCGTCACTGCGGATCTGCTGCATGGCCTGGATGAACTCGCCAATGGCGCCCCGGCCCGCGCGCGCCGCGCCGAGCGTCTCCTCCGCCACGCGCGCCACGCTGCCCGCGTTCTCGGCAATCTGCGCCGACGCGTGCTTCAGCTCCTCCATGGTGGCGGTCGTCTCGTGGATGGCCGCCGCCTGCTCCGTGGAGGACGTCTCATGCTGCGTGGAGGCCGCCAGCACCTGGTTGGCGGACGAGGACAGGCGCAGCGCCGCCTCGTTGATTTCCCGCACGAAGGTGCGCAGCGTCTCGATGACCTTGCCGAAGCCCTCCAGCAGGGGCCCAAGCTGGGGGTCTTCCGTGGTGGTGTTCCACCGCGACAGGTCGCCCTCGCGCACCAGGCTGATGAGCGAATCCAGCGCCTGGTCAATCTCCTGCGCCGCCACGTGCTTGCGGTGCTCGGAGGCGGCGAACTGGTCCAGCACCTGGTTGAGCAGGTGCGCCAGCTCCGCGCCGGACTCACCCACCAGCTCCTTGGGCACGCGGGCCTGGAGGTTGCCGGACAGCACCGTCAGCAGCGTGTCGGTGATGGCCTTGGTGGATGAACCGGTCGACGCCGCGTTGGCGGCACCAGCCTTGGAGGCGGGAGCCTTCCGGGCACGCGCCTTGGCAGCGGGCTTCTCGTTGGGGGTGTCCAGGGACATGTGTCTCAGTGCCTTCCTTGAGTCCTTGCGGTTTCGACCAGATCGATGAGCAACACGGTGCGGGCCTCTTCCAGGCACACACCGACTGCGTAGGCTGCGGCGCCGGCCGTGGGGGGCATCCGGCGCAGGGAATTGACGGGGATGGAGCGCACGCCGTGCACGGCGTCCACCTTGAGGTGGGCCTCTCCCTCCGGGGTGTCGAAGACGATGGCGCGGTTGCCCTTATGGGGCAGCCCCAGCTCCGGCAGCGTGAGGTCCTCCGGCAGCGCGCGGTCGATGCGCAGCACCTGGGACGCATCCGTGCCGTAGAGCGTGGCGCCGATGTCGAAAAAGAGCAGGTCCACCTCTTCCTCCTTCTCGTGGAGGGCGTCGTCGTTCACCGCGCCACCGCCCGCTGCCGCGCCGTCTGGAGCAGCTTGGAGAAGTTGAGGAGGTTGATGGATTCCTGGTTGCCGCTGGCCTGCACCACGCCCAGCAGGTGCTCGGCCGCGGCGTCGCCCCCCAGGGGCGGTGGGAGGATCTCCGAAACGGGAATGCGGCGCAGGCCCAGCACCGTATCCGCGACGACTCCGGCCACGTAACTGCCCGTGACGCCGACGAACAGGCGGGTGCGCGGGCCGATGCGGGCCTCTCCCTTGGAGAGGAAGCGCAGCAGGTCCAGCACCGGAAGCACCTCGCCCCGGTGGCCGGTGACGCCCATGATGAAGGACGGGGTCCGGGGCAAGGGCGTGAGCAGACCGGCCCGAAGCACTTCGAGCACGTTCTCACTGGGCACGCCCAGGCGGAGGTCGCCCACGCGGAAGCAGAAGAACTCCTGCTCCGGCCGGGCCTGGGCGGCCAAGGCGCGGTCCGGAGCCATCCGGAGTGCTCGCTGGAGGGGAGTCGAGGTCGTGGTCAAGGCGCCAAAGTATCCGGAGGCGATGAATAGCGGTCAAGAGGACCTGACGACCAGCCCGCCTGGTCGCCGTTTCGATGGTCCGCGCTGCACCAAAGGTGTAGGGTTCCACCGCGAAGCCCTTGAGGAGGACGATGTCGCGCGTACTGGTCATTGATGACAGCCCGATGCTGGTGGAGCTCACCGTCCGGGCACTCACCGCCGCCGGCTACCAGGCGAGCGGCGCGCAGGACCTTGCCAGCCTCGAGCAGAAGCTCGCCGAGGGGCCGTTCTCGCTCATCCTCATGGACGTCAACATGCCGGAGATGTTCGGCGACGACGTCGTGGAGTACCTCCGCCGGCAGAAGAAAGTCACCGCGAAGCTGGTCCTCTATTCCGACATCTCCGAGGCGGAGCTGGACGGGAAGACGAAGGCTTCGGGGGCGGACGGCTACATCCTGAAGAGCGGTGGGCTCGAAGCCGTGCTCGGCGGGGTCATGGGTCTCATTGGCCCCCCCGCCCTGGGCATCCCCACTGCGGTGCCTGCTCCGGCCGCTGCCCCCGCGGCGGCGCCCACCACGCCAGCGCCCGCGGCCCCTGCACCCGCGGCGGCGGCCGGCCTCAAGCCCGCTCCCACCACGGGCGGGCGCAAGCCGCGCATCCTCATCGTGGACGACAGTGAGATGACGGCCCGCATCATCGAAGCGGACCTGGTGGCCAAGGCTTCGAGGTCCACGTCGCCGACACCGCCGACAAGGCCACGAAGATCATCCTCAAGAAGCAGACGCGCCCGGACCTGGTGCTGCTGGACGTGCGCATGCCCAACGTGAACGGCGAGCAGTTCTGCCGCTTCATCAAGAGCAACAGCCTCTTCAAGGGCATCAAGGTGCTGCTGTGCTCCGGGGAGAACGTCGAGGAGCTGCAGCGCATCTGCCGCGAGGCGGGCGCCGACGGCTACATCCCCAAGGACGCGGTGATGGGGAACCTGGTGGCCAAGGAGCTGATGCCCACCGGCAACGAGTAGTCCCCCGGGGCCGCCCGCGCGGCCCCGCCCCTTCCGTAGCGTTACTGGAGCCCGGCCGCGTTCTCTCGCTCGTCCAGGCCGCGCGCGAAGTTGCCCACGATGAGCCCCGGGCGCGCCGCCTTCAGCCGCTGGAGCAACTCGCGGATGCCCACCGGCTCACCACCCGCGCCGCGCTCGCGCGCCACCTCCAGGTACTGCAAGGGGTCGATGCACAGCGAGCGCGTCTGCACCTGGTCCACGCGGTACTTCTTCACCAGCCGCTCCAGCGCCCGCACCTCGCCCTCGCGGTCGGTGACGCCGGGGAACAGCAGCAGGTTCAACGCCAGGTACGCGCCGCGCTCGCGCGCCAGCGCGATGGACGCCTCCACGTCCTCCCAGCCGTACTTCACCGGCTTGTAGTAGGCCTCGTAGAGGTCCTTCACCGCCGAGTTGAGCGACACGCGGATGGCGTCCAGCCCCGCGTCGAACAGCGCCTCCAGGCCGCGCGTGAGGCTGGCGTTGGTGTTGATGTTGATGGAGCCCGCCTGCGTGCGCGCCCGCATGTAGCGGATGGCCTCGGCGATCTGCTTCCAGCGCGTGAGCGGCTCACCCTCGCAGCCCTGGCCGAAGCTCACCATGGTGCGTCCCGGCGCGTGCTCCAGGTGGAAGAGGCCAATCTGGCCCATCTCCTCCCCCGTGGGTCCGTCATCCATGCGCTCGTGAGACGCCGGCGGGCCGTCCGCGGGCTGGTCGGAGATGCAGCCCACGCAGCGCGCGTTGCACATCACGGACGCGGGGATGGCGGCCTCGTCGCGCACGTAGAAGGTGTTCTGCGACGTGAAGCAGCTGTAGAGGAGCGCGCACGTCTTGAGCTGCTTGAGCACCCGGTTGTCCGGGAAGCGCGCCATGTGCTTCGCCACCAGGTCCTTCATGTCCGGCGTGGAGAAGCGCTCCGGGTTCCAGTGGGAGCGACGGTCGGTGTGGATGGCCCACGCCACCGGTCCGTCCCCCACCCACGCGGCGGCGGTATAGGCCCACTGCGGCAGCACGGGTCCGCTCCCCTTCACCTCGCCGGGGAGGAACGTCCGCGTGTAGCCCGGGGGCAGCAGCGCGCCCACCGCGTTGGGGACGAACGTCTTGCCCCCCACCTTCATCTCCCGGACGAGCTCCAGCTCCCCTGTCTCGGGGTGCAGCCCCACCGGGAGGCGCCCCGGCAGGTGGACGAGCCGCCCGGCGGACGGCAGCGGAATGGGCTTGTCCTGCGGAGGAACGAGCTCTTCACCGCTGCGCAGCGTGGCGAGCAGGTACGGATGTTCCATCACCCGTCCCTTGGGGTCCGCGAATAGGAGCTTCGGAGCAGACGTCATGTCCCTGGTAACTAACACGAGCCGCGCGCGCTTCATCACGCATCGCATCCAACGCCTCGCGTCATGTCTTCGAGACGGGATGCACCCATGCGGGGCTGTCCGCCCGCGCCTTGATTCCCCCTTGGGCCCCCGTTAGGGTCCGCGCGCTTTTTTATGTCCCCCTCTCGGAGGCAGTCGTGATCGTCGGAGTTCCCAAGGAGATCAAAACCCGCGAGTACCGTGTCGGCATGGTACCGGCTGGCGTCGCCGCCTTCATCGCCGCGGGTCACACGGTCCTGATCGAGGCGAACGCCGGCGTTGGCTCCGGCATCCCTGATTCGGAGTACCAGCGCGTCGGTGCGCAGATCGTCGCCAGCGCGGACGAGGTCTGGAAGCGCTCGGAGATGATCATCAAGGTCAAGGAGCCCATCGCGCCCGAGTACGCGCGCATCCAGCCCGGCCAGATCATCTACACGTACTTCCACCTGGCCGGCGTGGATCCGGAGCTGACCAAGACGTTGATTCAGAAGAAGGCCTCGGCCGTGGCGTACGAAACGCTGCAGCCGGATGACGGCAGCCTCCCGCTGCTCAAGCCCATGAGCGAGGTGGCCGGGAAGATGGCCATCCAGGTGGGCGCCAAGTGCCTGGAGAAGGCCCACGGTGGCAAGGGCATCCTCCTGGGCGGCGTGCCCGGCGTGCGCCGCGGCCGCGTCACCATCATCGGTGGCGGCGTGGTGGGTCTGTGCGCGGCCAAGGTGGCGGTGGGCATGGGCGCCGAGGTCACCATCCTCGACGTCAACATGGAGCGCCTCACCTACCTGGATGACGTGTTCCTCGGCCGCGTCGGCGTGCTGGCGTCCGACACGGAGAGCATCGCCCGCTCCGTGCGCGAGGCCGACCTCGTGGTGGGCGGCGTGCTCATCCCCGGCGGCAAGGCCCCGAAGCTCGTCTCCGAGGCGCTCATCGCGGAGATGACCCCGGGCTCCGTGGTGGTCGACGTCGCGGTGGACCAGGGCGGCTGCATCGAGACGTGCAAGCCCACCACCCACGACAACCCCACGTTCGAGGTCCACGGCGTCGTCCACTACTGCGTGGCCAACATGCCGGGCGCCGTGCCCCAGACGTCCACCTACGCCCTCACCAACGTCACCCGCCCCTACTCGCGGAAGATCGCCGACCTGGGCCTGGTGGAGGCCGTGAAGTCCGACCGCGCCCTCGCGCGTGCGATGAACACCTACAACGGCCACGTCACCTACGAGGCCGTCGCGAAGGACATGGGCTACCCGTACATGCCCATCAACGACGCGCTCGCCGGCAAGTAAGTCCGGCAAGCAGGTAAACGAGGCAGTCTCTGGCGGGGAGGTTCGGATGGCGACATCCGGCCTCCCCGTTCGTTATCTCTGCTGGGGAATATGTTTCCCTGGCCGGCGTCGTGTATTCCCGAAGCGGGCGTGCGGGCGGGTGTAGTGGGATGCCGTTGTTGCCCTGGTTGTTCCCGTGCATACATTTGGCGGGTAAGCGACAACTCATTCCCCTTTTGTTTCGGGCCCTTGGAAGGCGGGACATGTTGGATTTCAGGCAACCCAACCGGACGAAGCAGGAATTCGAAGAGCTGGCGCTAGCCCACCTGGACCCGCTCTACTCGGCGGCCCTGCGCCTGACGAAGAACGAGCGTGACGCCGAGGACCTGGTGCAGGACACCTGCATGCGGGCCTACCGCTTCTTCGACAAGTTCGAGCGCGGGACGAACATCAAGGCCTGGCTCTTCAAGATCCTCACCAACACCTTCATCAACCGCTACCGCCGCAAGGTGAAGGAGCGCACGGTGGTGGAGGGCGTGGAGCGGGAGGCCGTCCACGAGCGCTTCGTGAGCCGGGACGCGACGGACTTCGCGGCCAACCCGGAGCAGTACTTCTTCGACCGCCTCCTGTCGGACGACGTGCTGCGCGCCATCGACGCGCTGCCCATCGACTTCCGGCTGGTGGTCATCCTCGCGGACCTCCAGGAGTTCTCCTACAAGGAGATCGCGGAGATTCTGGAGTGCCCCGTGGGCACGGTGATGAGCCGCCTGTTCCGCGGGCGCAAGCTGCTGCAGAAGAATCTGCGCGAGTACGCGGAGGGTCAGGGCGTATTCCGGCACGATGGTGAACCGGTGAACGCCCCCGCGGACCTGGAAGAGTATCGCCACAGGAAGAAGACAGGGTAGAACCCGGTTCCTAGCGCGCCCCATGAACTGCCAGGACCTCGAACGGCTGCTCTATCCGTACCTCGACGGCGAATTCCAGCCCGAGGAACGAGTGGACCTCGAAACCCACCTCTCCGGGTGCGCTGATTGCCGGCGCCGCGCGGAGGAAGAGAAGCAGATGCAGCAGGCGCTGCGCGAGCGCGCGCCACTCCGTTTCGGGCATGCGGGCTCCCGCGTCGCTCCGGGCCGGCATCCAGGTGGGCCTCAAGCAGGAGCAGCGCCGCGCCCAGTACGGAGTGTGGCTGCGCGCCGGGGCCATGGCGCTGGTGGTGGTGACAGTGGGCGGCGGCTGGGCCGCGTTCCACACCGAGCAGCGCCTGAGCGCCGCGCGGACGGAGGCGGTGCAGCGCCACAGCAAGAGCAAGGCGCTCCCCTTCGAGATTGCCTCCAACACGCCGGAGCAGGTGGAGGAGTGGTTCAAGGACAAGGTGGATCCGCGCATCACCGTCCCGCAGCTCCCCAAGGCCAAGCCGCTGGGCGGGCGCATCTCCATCCTCAACGGCCGCGAAGTCGCTTACATCAGCTACGAGACGCTTCCAGACAACGAGGATGAGCCGCGCCGCAGGCTGGGCGTCTTCGTGCTCCCCGGTGACGACGAAGCCGCCATCCCGAAGTTCCAGGCCCTGCAAGCCGTGGAAGTGGACTCCGCGCAGGGCTTCAACGTCGTCACCTGGCGCGACGACGAAATCGTCTACGAGATGGTCACGGACATGGACGAAAGCGACATCCGCCGGATGCTCGCCGAGCGCGACAGCGGAGCGAAGCTCGCACGCAAGTCCGCGCCGGAGTCCGATGAGCCGCTGTACTCGCTTCCTCCCGTGAATCGTCCGCAGTACGCCCGGCCTCCCATCTCCATCGAGCCGGTGACGTACCCGCAGTGACGGAAACGTCGGCTGCATGACGACGCTCGCCCGCTCCCCGGGCGGCCAGAATTCCGCCCGGTCCGAACATTGACGCTCCCGCGCATGGCCGATAGCCTCGACGCACATCATCTCCTTGCGCGTCGCGGCCGGTAGGGCGTTTGCGCGCGCCGCACACCAGGACGGGCCGTCCCTCCATGTCGAAGAAAATCCTGATCGTCGAAAGCGACACCGCGCTCTCCGCCACCCTGCGCTCGGCCCTGGAGGGCCGGGGCTTCACGGTCGACGAGACGACCGACGGCAAGGGCAGCGTGGAGCAGATCCGCAGGGACCGACCGGACCTCGTGGTGCTCGCGGTGGACCTGTCCGCGGGCCAGAACGGCTACCTCATCTGCGGGAAGCTGAAGAAGGACGATGATCTCAAGAACGTCCCCATCGTCATCATCGGCAATCCGGACGGCTTCGCGCAGCACCGCAAGCTGAAGGCCCACGCCGACGAATATGTCGCCAAGCCGGTGGACGCGGACCAGTTGGTGGATCGCGCGGGCGCGCTGATCGGCTTCCCCGAGCTGCCCGCCGCCATCGAGGACGTCGTCGACGAGAGCCTCACGCTGGACGCGCTCGGCGACGAGCCGATGACGGCGGACTTCGGCGAGGAGATCTCCGTGGAGACCGCGGAGGAGCCTCCCGTGACGGGCGAGGAGCTGGACCTGGACGCCGCCTTCGGCGACCTGTCCGCGCCCGAGGAGGCGCCGTCCTTCGACGAAGAGGTCGTCGTCGCGCCGCCCGAGGCCGTGGTGGAAGGCGTGGAGGAGGACTTCTCCACGCTGGACTCGCTGGGCACCGACGCGGAGGACGCGCTCGACGGGCTGGACGACTCCGAGAAGACGGTGGTCGGCTTCCTCGCCCCCGCGCCCACCCCGGCCGCGCCTCCGCCGGAGCCGCCCCGGGCCGTGGCCCCGCCTCCCGCGCC
>JBKGHI010000315.1:0-9094 GCA_046520405.1 Myxococcus sp. 1LA | reverse complement strand
GCCCGCACGCCCTCCAGCCGCAGCTCGCGTGACAGGGGCCCCGCGGCGTCGCCCACGTCCGGCGGGGACGGCTCGTCCGCCATGGCGAAGAGGCGCTCCGCGGCGGCCAGGCCCGTCAGCACCTGCGACAGCGTGCCGCTGAGCGACTTCACGGGCTGGTACAGGAGCAGCGCGGCGGCCATGAAGGACAGCAGCCGGCCGGCCAGCGCCGGGTCCGCCGCCACCGCGCGCGCGCCCCAGGCCACCGCCATGGCCACGCCGGCGATGCCCAGCAGCTCCACGGTGGGGCTCACCGCGCCGCGCAGGAAGAGCGAGCGGCGCATCTCCCCCAGGTACTTGTCCGCCTCCACCTCGAAGGCCTCCAGCGCCCGCGGCTGCCCGCGGAAGGCCTGCACCACGGGCAGGTTCTGGAGCTGCTCGGCGGTGAGCGCCGTCAGCGTGCCCAGCCGCTCCTGCGAGCGCGCGGCCACCTTCTTCAGCGAGCGCGCGAAGCGGTTGATGGGCAGCACCGTCACCGGCACCACGACGAAGGTGAAGAGGAACAGCGTCTTGTCGATGAGGAAGCAGGTGACGAGCAGCGCGATGATTTGCAGCCCGTCCTTCACATAGGACGTGAGCGCCTGCGTCACGGAGAACTCGACCAGGGGCACGTCCGCGGTGAAGCGCGACAGCAGCTCGCCGGAGTGCCGCCGCTCGAAGAACGCCGGGGGCTGGCCGAGCAGCCGTCCGTAGAGGAACCCGCGCAGGTCCGCCATCACCCGCTGCCCCAGCCGCTGCATCAGCCCGCCCTGGAGAAACTGCGCGGTGGCCTTCACCACCGCCACGGCGACGACGAGCAGGGGCAGGCGCCTGAGCAGGGCATCTCCCGGCAGGGACACCCCGGCGACGGTGACGGGCGCGTCGGTGAGCACCGCGCGCAGGAGGGGGCCCACCACCCAGGCATAGGCGGACGTGGCGATGGCCGCCGCCACCGACGCGCTCATGCCGGCGGCGAGCAGCAGCCGGTACGGGCGGAGGTAGCCGAGGAGCCGACGATAGACTTGAGGAGAAGGACGGGGAGCCACTGTTCGGCGGCGGACTCTGTCACTGAGTCGCCAGAAGGTCCAAGGCTACCGGGTCCTGGAGGGTGGTGCCCTGTCGGCTGCCCTGCCACCGGGCGCTTGCAGCGCACAGGCCAGTTCCATTGCCCACCTTCAACCCTGCGGACAGGTTCAGGGGAGCCATGGAAACCAATAACGAAAAAGAGGCCCTGTTCAATCCGGGCTGTGAGCCGGTCGTGGAGGACGAGGAGCGCCGGCGGCTCCTGTGGCTGATGGCGGAGTACTTCCGGACCATCGGGTACACGGACATCAAGGCGCGCCTCCCCGGCTTCATGCCCCCTCCCATCCTGTCGGGGACCATCGAGGACCACCGCCCCGACTTCACCTGCCGGCAGTCCGATTCGGCCCGCACGCCCATCATCCTGGAAATCGTCACCCCTCACATGGTGGACGACCCCACGGCGGAGAACCGCTGGAGCCTGCTGGCCAGCGCCGCGAAGCTGTACAACGCGGAGCTCCACTTCGTGGTGCCCAAGTGGGCGTCCACCGGCGCGGTGGACCCCGGGCTCAAACGCAGGCTGGCCCGCATGGAGCTGACGGCCAACCGCGTGTGGACCGTCTGACGGGTTCCCTCCTTCCCGCCGCGCCACCCGCCCGGATGCCTGGCTGGCTCCGGGTGGGCGCGGGCGGCGCGTGTCCCCGCTGGATTGCCGGTGCGTTTCGCTGCGTTATAGTGACTCGAGATTTTACGCAGCGTAGAAAAGCACAGCAAATTCCAGGGGTTGTAATCGATGCCAGCGGCGGCGGGTCAGAAGCGCGACTACTACGAGGTCCTGGGCGTCCAGAAGTCTGTTTCCGCGCAGGAGCTCAAGAGCGCGTTCCGCAAGGTGGCGCTGCAGTACCACCCGGACCGGAATCCGGGGAACTCGGACGCCGAGGAGAAGTTCAAGGAGGCCTCGGAAGCCTATGAGGTGCTGAGCGACCCCGAGCGGCGGGCGAAGTACGACCGCTTCGGGCACGCGGGCAACCCCTTCGAGGGCTTTGGCGGCGCCGGAGGCGGGTTCCAGGGCGTCAACATCAACGACATCTTCGGTGAGATTTTCGGCGACATCTTCGGCGGTGGCCGGGGTGGGCGCCGGACGAGCTCGCGTGGCGCGGACCTGCGCTACAACCTGGAAATCACCTTCGAGGAAGCGGCCTTTGGCTGCCGGCCCAAGGTGACCATTCCCCGGCCGAAGAAGTGCGACACCTGCTCCGGCTCTGGCAGCAAGAGCAACGCCGGCCCCCGGCCGTGCTCGGCGTGCGGCGGCAGCGGCGAGCTGCGCTACACCCAGGGCTTCTTCGCGGTGTCCCGCCCCTGCGGTGACTGCGGCGGCACGGGCGCGGTGGTGCCGGACCCGTGCACGCGCTGCAAGGGCTCCGGCAAGGTGCCCTCCGAGGAGGTCATCGAGGTGGCCATCCCCGGCGGCGTGGACAACGGCACGCGCGTGCGGCTGTCCGGCATGGGCGAGCCCGGAGACCGGGGCGGTCCGCCGGGCGACCTGTACGTCACCGTCATCGTGAAGGAGCACCCGCTCTTCCAGCGCGAGGAGTACGAGGTCTTCTGCGAGGTGCCCATCTCCTTCACGCAGGCGGCGCTGGGCGCGAAAATCGACGTCCCCACGCTGGACGGGAAGGTGAAGATGACCGTCCCCAACGGCACCCAGTCCGGCAAGGTGTTCCGGCTCAAGGGCAAGGGCATCCCCCACCTGCACAGCCAGCAGCGGGGTGACCAGCACGTGCGCGTCGTGGTGGAGACGCCCACCGAGCTGTCGTCGAAGCAGCGCGACCTGCTGGAGAAGTTCGCTGAGGCCTCCGGCGAGGAGTCGCACCCGCAGTCGAAGAGCTTCTTCGCCAAGGTGAAGGAGCTGTTCGGCTGATGACGGTTGCGGGCGCGGGGCCGCGAAAGCGCGGCCACCGTGCCGCGCCTGGTGGGCAACCGGGCGCCGCGCCGCGGCGGGCAGGCCTGGGCACGGGCACTGCAAAACAGCGGGCTCTGGCCGTGGAATCTTCCCCCCGCTCGGGTGTCGACGGGGGCGCACCCCACTGCTATGCACGCCCCTGCCATGGATGTCCTGCCCACCCTGCGCCGCTCGCTCGTCATCGCCCTGGCCCTGCTGCTGACGGCCTGCCCTCGTTCCTCCCGCACGCCCGCCGGAGGTGACAGCGGCGGAGAGCTGCCCACCGGGGACCCGTTCCCGAAGCGTCCTTCGGTGGAGGCGAAGAAGGACCCCGCCGCCGACGCGGCGCTGGCGCAGGCCACGCAGACGGCCCGCGCCACCCCGGACAAGAAGAAGGCCGCGGAGGCCTACCTGTCGGTGCGCAAGGCGTATCCCGCCACCACCGCCGGCCAGGACGCGCTGTATCAGGCGGGCGTCCTCTTCTTCGAGTCCAAGGACTTCGTCAACGCGCGCAAGAGCTTCAACGAACTGCTCTTCGAGAACCCGCTCCACCCCCAGGCGGATGACGCCAAGCACAAGCTGGCCGTCTCCGCGATGGAGGTGGGCGCCTACCGCGACGCGTACCAGACGCTCACCAGCCTCGCCGAGCGCGCCAGCGGCGCCGAGCGCACCCAGTTGCTCAACGAGGCCGCCCGCGCCGCCGAGGGCGCCGGCCTCTACGGGCAGGCGCTGCAGATGGCGGTGGACGAGGCGGGCCGGGCGCAGGGCGCGCAGGCCCAGGCCGCCGCGGTGGCCAAGGTGGAGGCCCTGGTGGAGGGCCGCGCGGGCTTCGTGGACATCGCCAGCGTGGCGGAGGGCCTGCCTGCGTCCAACCCGGCGTGGCCCGTCATCACCTTCAAGCTGGCCCGCATCTACTACCACCTGCGGGACTGGACGCGGCTGGAGGAGACGCTGAACCGCTTCCTCGCCGAGGCGCCGAACCACGCCTTCGCGCCGCAGGCCCGCGAGCTGCTGGCCCGCGCCACGCGCCGCGTGGAGGCCCGCCCGCGCACGGTGGGCGTGCTGCTGCCCATGACGGGCCGCTACCAGCCCATTGGTGAAGCGGTGCTGCGCGGCATCCAGTTGGGGCTGGAGGGCAGCGGCGTGGAGCTGGTGGTGAAGGACACGCAGGGCGACGTCAACAAGACGGGCCAGGCCATGGAGCAGCTCGCCTTCGATGACGGCGCCATCGCGGTGCTGGGGCCGCTGCTGAATGACGACTCGAAGCGCGCGGCGCTGGTGGCCGAAGAGCTCCAGGTGCCGCTGCTGACCATGAGCCGCCAGGACGGCATCACCGAGCTGGGCAGCTACGTGTTCCGCAACATGCTCACCAACGCGGCGCAGGCGGAGGCCATCGCCGACTACGCGATGAACGTGAAGGGCTACAAGCGCTTCGCGCTGCTGTACCCGAACATCCCCTACGGTGTTGAGCTGGCGGATGCCTTCTGGGACCAGGTGGTGGCGCGGGGCGGCGGCGTGCGCGGGGCGGAGCGCTACTCGCACGACCAGACGACCTTCACCACCGAGGCCAAGAAGCTGGTGGGCCGCTACTACCTGGACGACCGCGGCGACTACATCGAGGGGCTGCGCGACGTGCAGGGTGAGAACCTGGACGCGTTCCGCCGCCGCAAGGCGATGGAGAAGATGAAGAGCGGCGTGGAGCCCATCATCGACTTCGACGCCATCTTCATGCCGGATGACTGGCGCCGCGTCAGCCTGGTGGCGCCCGCGCTGGCGGTGGAGGACATCGTCACCAACGCGTGTGACCCGCGGGATTTGGAGCGCATCCGCAAGACGACGGGCAAGAAGGAGCTGAAGACGGTGACGCTCTTCGGCGCCAACCAGTGGAGCAGCCCCAAGGGCCGCTCGGGGCTGCCGGAGCTGGTGGAGCGCGGCGGCAAGTTCGTCACCTGCTCGGTGTACGTGGACGGCTTCTTCGTGGACTCGCAGCGCCCGGCCACGCGCCGCTTCGTGCAGCAGTACCGGGAGGCCTACCGGGCGGAGACGGCCGCGACCCGGGTTTGCTGGAAGCCATTGGCTACGACTCCGGCCGGATGTTGCGCCAGCTCATGGAGCAGAAGGATGCGCCGCGGACCCGCGCTCAGATGCGTGACGCGATGTCCAAACTGAAGGACTTCGACGGCGCCACCGGACGCACGTCCTTCAACGAGAAGCGCGAGGCGGTGAAGCAGCTGTTCTTGTTGGCCATCGACAACAAGGGCGTCACGGAAATCAACGTCGAGAAGGAGCGGCAGAAGGCCGCCTCGGCGTCAGGAGGCTCTGGGACATGAAGTTCGTGAGGGGGGCGTTCGCGCTGCTGGCGGGTGGGGTGGTGGCGGCGGGTGGTGGTGGCTGTGCACACGCGCCCCCTCGGGTGTCCCCGGAGCTGAGCGCGCGGCTGGACGCGGAGCCGGGCACGTGGCTGTCCGGCAGCGCCGCGGGCCTGTCGCGCCGGGCCGTCCTCAACAACAAGGACTTCATCTGGGGCCTGGCCTTCGCGCCCCAGGGCGGCCGGGTGGCGTATTCGCGCCTGGGCAGCAAGTCCTACTTCCTCTCCGTCTGGGAGCTGGGCTCCGCCGAGCCGACGCTGCTGGCGGACCCGGCCATCAACCCCTACGAGTTCGACGTGGAGGGCGTGGCCTTCTCGCCGGACGGCACCCGGGTGGCCACCGCGGGCAAGGACGGCGTGGTGCGCCTGTTCGACGCGGCCAATGGCGCGCTCGTCGCCGAGCGCCGCACCGAGGAGCCGCTGTCCGTGGTGGCCTTCCACCCGAGCGGGCAGTGGCTGGTGGTGGGCAGCTACAAGGGCTTGATGACGGTGCTGTCGGCGCCGGCGCTGGAGTACGGCTCCGAGGAGCGCGGGCACCTGGGACAGGTGAGCGCGCTGGCCTTCGCGCCGGACGGGACGCTGTATTCGGGCGGCTGGGACAAGCACGTGCGCGCGTGGCGCACCGCCGTGGAGGCGCTGCGGCCGGGGCGGGCGCGCATGCGCTTCGAGCGGCGCGCCGGCTCCGTGGTGCTGGGCGGCACGGTGAACAACAAGGCGCCGCTGTCCTTCGCGCTGGACGCGCGCGCGCCCGCCCTGGTCCTCACCAGCGAGGCGGCCGCCGCGGCGGGCATCGACGTGCCCTTCCTGAAGGAGACAGTCACTGTGCCGGGGCCGCTGGGCACCATCGCCGCGCGGCTGGCGCGGGCCCAGTCCCTGCGCTTCAAGTCCATGCGGGTGGAGGGCGTGGACGTCGCCATCTGTGACGCCTGCGTGCCGCAGGGCACCCAGGGCGTGCTGGGCGCGCCCTTCTCCGAGCGCGTGGAGGTGGCCTTCGACGAAGTCACCCAGGAGGCCGTGCTCTCTCTGAAGGGCGGCCCGTCCGAGGACGCGGCGACGGTGGACGCGCTGGTGCTCGCGCGGCGTTCGGAGTTTCCCTTCCCGTCCCACGTCAGCGACGTCACCGTGGACGCGCGCGGGCAGCGGCTGGGCGTGGGGCTGTCGGAGCAGAAGCCGGAGAGAGACCGCGCCGTGTACGAGCGCGAGCGCAAGGGCGTGGAGGAGCCGCGGGGCCCCTTCAACGCGGGCGCGCTGGTGGACGCGCGGTCCGGCCAGGTGCTGGCGAAGTGGCCGCTGCACCGGGGCGTGGTGGCCACGGCGGCCATCTCCCCGGATGGGCGCTCGCTGGCCAGCGGCGGCTGGGACAAGCGCGTGTACCTCTTCACCGAGGGCGACACCGCCGCGCGCGGTGAGCACCGCTTCGACTGGTCCGTGCGGCGGGTGCGCTTCAGCCCGGACGGGCGCTGGCTGGGCGTGGCCGCGTGGACGCCGCAGGTGGCCAGCCGCGACGGGGACAGCGACCCGGCGGCGGTGCTGCTGGACGTGGGCTACGAGTCGCCCAGCGTGCAGGGGCCGGGCACGGCTGGCTCGGCGGCCGCTCAGTAGTTGAGGTGGATGTCGCCCGCGGGCATGCCGCGGGCCTGGAGCGTGCTCATCACGCCGCGCACCATCTCCTTCTGTCCGCAGAGAAAGGCCACCGCGGCCTGCACGGGTCCCTCACCCAGGTGGGCCTGCACGTAGCCGGTGAGCCCCTGCCAGCCGCTGGCGCCGGGCTGGCTGACGGTGCGCACCACGCGCACGCCACCGGCCTCCCAGTCATGCAGCTCGTCCGCGTAGGCGAAGGCCCCTGGCGTGCGCGCGCCGAAGTACAGCGTCACCAGGCCATAGGCCCCGCGCTCCCGCTGGATGCTGGTGATGACGGAGCGGATGGCGGAGATGCCGGAGCCGGTGGCGAACAGGAGCACGTCCTGGCCCCGGGCGCGCTCCAGCGGGAAGCCCCGGCCCTCGGGCCGAGACACGTCGACGTGGGCGCCCCGAGGCAGGTGGACGAGGGCGTCGGGCAGCGGGCTGCCCACCTTGAGGAGGAACTCCCACTGCGTCCCCGTGCCGCCGGGCGGGGAGGCGATGGCGAACAGCCCCTCTCCCACGCCAGGCAGGCGCAGGTGGACGTACTGGCCGGGGCGCTCGTGGCTGCCCGCCAGGGGCGTTCCCTGGACGTCGAGTACGAGGTCGGTGAGACCATCGGCGGCGGGAGTGGAGTCGGCGACGGTGGCCAGGTGCCAGTCGGGCATGTCGGGGTTTTAACCTACGAGCCTGTCATGTGCTGCCCCTGGTAGCCTGGGGGGGTGAAGAGTCTGCTCTGGATAATCCTGTTCCTGCTGGGCCTCGCCGGCGTGGTGATTCCGCTGACGTACCTCTACACGGCGAGCAAGCTGCCGCCGCTGGAGAGCGAATTCGACGTGGAGAAGCAGCTCAAGCACAGCATCGAAGGCGAGCGGATGAGCCTGCGGGCCGGGCAGTCCCAGCGCAACCCGCGCCCCATCACCTTCGTCCGTCCGGACTTCTCCAAGCTGCCCAAGGACTTGGTGGCCCTCTACATCCGCCACATGGAGTGCCCCCGGTACTTCCAGACGCCGCGCGAGGACGGGCCGGCGTGGACCTGGCGCCTGTTCGTGGGCGCCACCCTGGGCACCGCGCCGCCCGGCGACGGGGCCTGCGAGCGCCTCCTGGCCATGCGCATCGCCGCCGCGCTGGGCATCGAGGGAACGCGTGAGCGGTCCGTGGCCGCGCACCGCATCCACACCTTCATGCAGAAGGACCAGCTCATCGCGTACGACCTGTCCATCATCCACTTCGAGCGTGGCATCGTCGGCGTGGAGGACGCGGCATTGGAGCTCTTCGGCCGTGAGCTCGGCGAATTGAAGCTGGAGGAACTCGCCGAGCTGCAGATGGCCCTGCCGCCGTTCAGCGA
Organism: Myxococcus sp. 1LA; assembly: GCA_046520405.1. GTDB lineage: Bacteria > Myxococcota > Myxococcia > Myxococcales > Myxococcaceae > Myxococcus. The sequence goes on along the minus strand of JBKGHI010000315.1, from coordinate 778 downwards.
CTACTACGGCATCAAAATCTGCAAGAACCCCACGGAGCTGCGGAAGTTCCGCAACCAACTGCTGGAGGACCTCGCGTCCTGGCGGCTGGTGGGGAAGGAGCGCGCCCTGGCCGCCATGGACAAGCCCATGGCCTGCGCGCGCTGAGCCAGGGCGGCCGCTAGCGAATCATCCCCGCCACGCCCGTCACCTTCCTGAGGAGGTCGATGCGGGCGGGGGCGCTGGTGTCCGCCCGCGCGTCGTCGCGGTACTTCGCCAGCAGGTTGCGGGCGGCGTTGGCCTTGGGGGCGTCAAGCTTCCCGCTGGTCTCCAGCCGGTCCACCCGCCGCTCCAGCTTGTCGATGCTCTGGAGGATGTCCTCCAGGGTGGGGGCGGAGGACTTCATGGGCCGGGGCGGCGCCATGCGGGAGTCCTCGACGGCGGGACGTGCCCGCGCGGCTTCCGGACGCGGCGTCTCCTCGGCGCTGGGGAGGATGGGCGCGGCGGCCAGCGGCTTCAGCAGGACATCTTCCTCCAGCGCCTGCTCAGGCTCGGCGGGGGGCGGCGGCGTGACCACCACGGCCTGCGCCGGGGGCGTGGCCGGCGGGGACGCGACGGGCAGCGGCACCAGCGGGGTGGACCCCGAATTCCGGATGACGACGGCGGCGGCACCCGCGAGCAGCACGACTGCGAAGCCCACTGCGCCCACCGAGGGGAAGGTGCTTGCGCAGGGGGGCCGCGCACACCCGCGGCGCGCAGCTCCTGGGACGTCAGCTCCGAGTTCAGCTCCGGCGGCACGGC
>JBKGHI010000314.1:0-9105 GCA_046520405.1 Myxococcus sp. 1LA | reverse complement strand
CCATGGGGCCGGGGGCCCGGCCGGGCGCGCTGCCCTTCGCCGCCGCCGTGGGACAGGCCCCCGCCTTTGGACAGGCGCAGCCCCAGCTCAACGAGGCTCCGCCTCCGGGCTACTTCGGCGCGCTGCGGCCCATGGGCATGCTGGGCGGCCGCTTCCACGTCTGCGAGGGGCCCGGTGGCACGCTGGTGGTGATGGACCCCCACGCTGCGCTGGAGCGCGCGCGGCTGACGGGCTACCTGCGCGCGTTGGAGTCCGGCAAGGCGCCCCCGGCGCCCACGCTCTTCAGCTCCACGCTGGAGCTGCCCGTCGCCGCGGCCAAGGCGCTGGTGGAGGGCAGGGAGGCCCTGTCCCGCCTGGGCTTCGATGTGGAGCCCTTCGGCGGCACCACGGTGGCGCTGAAGACGGTTCCGCCGGGGCTGGAGGGCGCGGACGCGCGTGCGCTGCTGGAGGCGCTGGCGCGGGCCCTGCCGCCGAAGAGCGCGACGCTGGACGCGGTGTCGCTGGCGGAGGCGGTGCGGGTGATGGCGTGCCACGCGGCGAAGCAGGCCGGCGCCTCGCCGTTGTCCGACGCGCAGTTCCGCGCGCTGCTCGGGGAGCTGGACCGGGCAGACTTCCACCCCACGTGCAGCCACGGCACGGTGGTGGTGCTGGAGATGCCCCTGCTGGAGCTGGAGCGGCGCGCCCGCTGAACGCCCTGAAAATTGACGGAGGGGGGCTCGCTGCTACCGTGCGCCACACGCCTGTAGCACCCAGGCCAACCTCCGCAGCGCACAGGAGCGGGCACATGCACGGTGTGATCACCCTGCGGGACGTGGTGGCGAACCTCGGCGTGGTGCTGCGCGAGTTCGGCGCTGGTTGCGTGGTGCGCTGCTTCCTCGCGTCGCTGCGCCGACGGCGGACCACCTTCCTGGAAATCGCGCTGAGCCCCAAGCGCCCCTGACGCCAAAGCCGCCATTGATGCTCCGCCGCCTCCTTCCGCTCGCACTGCTGCTTTCCGCTCCCGCCGCCGCCCAGGATTACGGATATGGCGATGAGGACGTGTCCACCTCGCTCGATGGGGTGGGCCGCATCACCATCCAGGGCGGCTGGCGCCTCACCCCCAACAAGACGCTCTATGACGGCTGGTACTCGCGTCAGGCCAACCAGGGGCTGCCGCGCGCCCGGGAGGTGACGGGCGCGCCCACGGTGGTGGCGTCCTTCGCGTACGCCATCTCCGACCTCTTGGAGGTGGGCATCGACCTGTTCGGCACGAAGAGCCGCCTCTTCCTCAACGAGCCCGGTGTGGACGGCGCGGCGCCGCAGGCGCGGCAGGTGGACACGCTCGGGTACGGGGCGCTCATCGGCCTGCGCTTCCAGACGGTGATTCCGCAAATCGGGCCGCATGGGCTGGTGCCCTTCGCGGGCCTGCTCACCGGTCCCACGCTCGCCTCGTCGGAGCGCAAGGGGGAGACGCTTCAGGAAATCACCACCCAGGCCTGGATGGGCAACGTGGGGGCCACGTTGCGGTTGACGCCTCGGTGGGGCATCACCGCGGACTACCGGCTGGCCTTCCTGCGAGGCCCCGTGGGGCCCTCCACGGGGCGAGTCGGCTCGTTCAGCATGGGGGGAAGCTGGCTCTCGCTGGGGGTGACGTACAGCTTTCCAGCAGAGCCATCCCGTCCGCTCTCTGGCAGTCTGTAGGGGAGGCAGGCGAGCCAGACGCGGTTCGCCCTCTTCTGGGAAATGCATTGGCTAAGCAGCGCTGTTCCGCTGCGGAAATTATCGCCGCATGACCGGGAGAACTCCTTACGATGCGTGAATCGGCCGAGATCATTTCCGGGCCTAGGAAGATGTCCATGCCAGACCAGCCGAAGACGGATGTGGAAAAGGAGCTCACGGAGCTGCGCCGTGAGATCGTCGAGGCACGCAACCTCGTCATCAAGAGCGACAACCTGCTCAAGAACCTCCATGCGGAGGTGAAGGCGGTTGGCAAACGCCACGAAGATTTCCAGAAGCGCCAGTGGTTGTCGTCCGCGGTGGCCTACGTGCTGTTCGCGGTCATCGCCGTGGGCGCCGCGCTGATGATCACCAGCGCGCGCAGCTCCAGCGCGACCAATGAGAAGGAGCGCCTGGAGAAGACGGTCGCCGACCTCACCGGCCAACTGGAGAAGCAGCGCGCGGACACCGCGGCGCACCAGGCGGTCCAGCAGGAGGCGAACAAGGTCTACAAGATGATGACCAGCCTGCCCGGCGACGAGCGCCTCAAGGGCATTGACGCGCTGGTGAAGCTGGACACGTCGCGGCTGAGCAACCTGGAGCGCCAGGCCCTCAATGACCGCGCCGCCGTGCTGCGCCGGGAGACGGGCGACGCCGCGTTCGAGCAGGGCAAGATCGCCTTCCGCAAGAACGAGATGGACGGCGTCATCTCCAACATGGAGCGCTTCCTGGCCATGAACCCGCCGCAGGACCAGGCGCTGGACGCGTCCTTCTTCCTGGGCACGGCGTACAACAACACCCGCAACCACGAGAAGGCGGTCCCCATGCTCGCCCGCTTCGTGGAGGGTGACCGCAAGTCGAAGACGCGCGACTACGCCATGCTGCTGCTGGCGCACTCCTACCAGGAGGTGGGCCAGTACGATAAGGCGCTGGAAATCGCCCGTGACGCGGCCGGCACCTACCTGAACAGCCAGTACCAGTCGCAGTTCCGGGGCCGCATCGCCACGGTGAAGCGCCTGATGAACCCGGAGTCCGCCACGCCCGCGGCCCCCGCGCAGGCGACCAGCCAGCCCGGCCAGTAGTTCCCCCGGGGCCTGGCGCCCCGCCGGTTGGACAGTCGAAACACGGAAGCGTTGCCACACGGGGTCCACGGTCATAAGACGTGGGCCCCGTGTCCGCTCCCGACCCCCGGAAAGATCCCCGCTTCCGCCGTTTCCGTGGCGCCGCGTATGGGATTCACATCCTCCTCACCGCCCTGTTCTCGCTGTGGCTCATCTGGTGTGTCGGCCGCTCCGTCGCGGCGATGACGCCGGAGAAGCTGCCGCCCGCCCCCGTGGCGCTCACGTTCCGCGAGTGCCTGGACGGCGCGCGCACGTTGTGGACCGAGCTGGAGAGCGGCCGCGAGAAGCTCGTGAATGTCTCGCCCGCCAAGAGCGTGGACCAGGAGTGGATGCGCTTCCGCACCGCGTGGCTGCAGAAGCTCCGCGTGCGTGAGTCGGAGTGCGCGCTCGACTCGCGCGAGCGCGCCCCCCTGCGCGAGGTGTTCCGCCGGCTGGTGCGCGTCCAGGACCTCTACGCCATCCACGCCGTGCAGTACGCGGGCGAGGTGGGCGGAGCCGTGGATGCCCTGCATGCCGCCCTGGACAGCGCGGGCCGCAACCCCGGCGCCGGCCGGCTGCCCTGAGTCAGCGCACCGGCAGCAGCGCGGTGTAGCGGCCCAGGTGGTCCGACACCGTCTGGGACAGCAGCACCGGTGACGGGCGCCCGCCCAGGTCCGCCACCCGGTAGAAGCGCACGGAGGCGTATGGGGAAGGGAGCCCCGCCTCCGTCACCAGGCCCCGCACCGTGCGCCCGCGCTGGAGCGGGAAGGTGGCCAGCACCTGCTCCGACGCGTCGTCGCCGGGGAGCACGGTGATGATGCGGCTGACGCGAGGCAGGTTCTCCGTGGGGATGAAGTCCACGCGGTAGATGCCTGGATCCAACCCCAGCCGGAACGCGCCCGTGTCGTCCGTGGTGCCCAGGGACTCGCCGCCCGCGGGGGGCCGCGGCCAACCTGGCACCTGTCCTACTGGAGCGGCGAGCACCCGCACGCCCAGCGCCGGGGAGCTGTTGTCCGATTGGAGAATCGTCCCCCGGATGATGCGCCGCTCTGGACACACGACGTCCGGCAGCACCGCGCCGGTGCGGGGCACCTCCACCGACTGCACCGTCAGCCCCGCGGTGGAGCCCGGCGGCGGCACCACCACCAGCGACAGGCTGCCGCCCGGCTCCGACGGGAGCGTCTCCACCGTGAAGCGTCCTTCCGCGTCGGTGATGGCCAGGGGGCCCTGGTACGTGCCGCCACCGCCCACGGCCCCTCGCAGGGACACGGAGGCCTCGGCCACCGGCCGGCCGGCCCGTCCCAGGATGCGGCCGGACACCTGGACCGGTTCGCCGTAGTCGCCCAGCTCCAACGGCGCGGTGAGCGGCTCACGGGGATCCACCGTGAACGTCTTCTGCGGCACCCACATGTCGCCCTGCGCCGTCACGCGCACCAGGAGGTTGGTGCGCTGCGAGGCCTCCAGCGGCAGGGCCAGGGAGAAGGCCCCTGTGTCGCGCGTCACCGGCACGCGCTGGGACAGGGGCGTCAGGTCCGCGTCCAGCGCCTGGGCCTGCAGCGCGGCGTCCACCAACTGCGTGCCCTGGCGCACCACGCGGCCTTCCAGGCGCGCCACCTGGTTGGGGGAGGGCAGCACCAGCTGCAAGGGCGCGGAGCCGCCGGGTGAGACGGTGGCGGTGCCGCGCACCGGGGGCAGGCCCAGGTCCTCCGGCTCCAACGTCACGGTGTACGTCCCGGTCGCCACGGGCAGCACCCAGTTGCCGTTGAGGGGGATGAGGTCGGCCGTGAAGAGGCGCGCCACGCCCGGCAGCAGCGCGCTCTCCCCGCGGGCGGTGAGGTGGAGCGGCTCGTTGTAGGGGCGCGGGGTGTTGCCCACGGGCGTCATGTCGCGCACGGTGCGGCCCTGGACGGTGGCGGGGCCGAACAGCGCCAGGTTCAGCTCCGGCCGGATGGTGTCCACCTGGAAGTCCTGCGCGTGCATGCCCTCCTGGGGGTTGGAGGTCACCTCCACCACGATGTCCCGGCCCGGGTCGCCGCATCCGTCGGGGAAGCACACCTCGTTGACGGCGCAGTCGCTGTCCGCGCGGCACACCAGCTGGCTGGGGTCCGGCGAATCCTCCAGCAGCACGCAGCCGGTGCTGGACAGCCCGGCCACCAGGAGCGTCCACGCGAGCCGCCGCGGCGGCCACTGGCGCCTCACCGGCAGTCTCCTTGAACGGTGTTGACCACCCACGAGTAGGTGACGGCGAAGCCCGGGTTGTCGATGATGGTTCCGTCCGGCAACCGCACCGGCCGGGACTGTGGCACGCGGTTCACCAGATCCGCGTCGCTCACCACCGCCTCCACCAGGTGGGGGCCGGGCGTGCCCAGCGGGCTGTTGGCGGAAGCGAGGCTGAAGCTCAGCGTGCCCGAGTCCAAGCGCCGGGGCTCGCGGGTGTTGGCCAGCTCGTCGTGGCGGTAGGGGCCGCGCGGGTCCTGCGGATTGTAGTCCACGTACCAGTACACGACGATGCGGTCGTCCACGTCCGGGTCCTCGACGGCCACCTCGAAGTCGAGATCGCAGCTGTCAGCGCCGAAGTCCTGGATGATGCGCTGCTGGGGGGTCACCAGGCTTTCGATGATGCGCGGCGGCCGGTTCATGAACTCCGGGACGGCGTCCAGCAGCGTGTCGTCCTGGGGGATGAGGCAGCCAGACGCGACGAGGCCCGCGGCCACCAGCAGCCGCAGCCGTCGTCTCCCGGGGTTGTGCCGCGTCGTGGCTTCCATCATTTCGTAAGTACCGCTCGCCCCTACAGTAGCTCGTCACCCTCCTCGGGAGGCAGGGGCCGTCCAGTCTTCTCCGCTTCCAGCTTCTCCAGATGCCGGAAGATGGTCCGCGGGTCCACGCCCAGATCCTTCGCCGTCTTGGTGCGGTTCCCGTTGTTCCGGGCGAGCACCTCGTTGATGTAACGCTTCTGGAACTCTTCCTTGGCCTGGAGCAGCGGCATGATGGGCTCCAGGTTCTCCGGCTTGAGGTCCAGGTCGTCCGGCCCCAGCAGCGGCTTGTCCGCGAGCACCACCGCCTTCTTCAGCCGGTTCTCCAGCTCGCGGATGTTGCCGGGCCAGCTGTACTTGCGCATGGAGACGGTGGCGGAGGGCGTGAAGCCGCGGGCCTTGGAGCTGAACTCGCGGGCGTACTTCTGGAGGAAGAAGCGGCCCAGCACCACCACGTCCTCGCCGCGCTCGCGCAGGGGCGGCAGCTTCAGGGTGACGACGTTGAGGCGGTAGTACAGGTCCTCGCGGAAGGTGTTCTTCTTCACCTCGTCCTCGAGCACCTTGTTGGTGGCCGCGACGACGCGGATGTCCACCGGCTCGCCGCGGTTGTCACCGACCTTGTAGACGATCTTCTCCTGGAGCGCGCGGAGCAGCTTCACCTGGAGCTGCAGGGGCATCTCGCCGATTTCGTCCAGGAAGAGCGTGCCGCCGATGGCCGCCTGGAACTTGCCGCCCTTGGTGGCCACCGCGCCGGTGAAGGCGCCCTTCACGTGGCCGAACAGCTCGCTCTCCAGCAGGTTCTCCGGAATCGCGCCGCAGTTGATGGTGATGAAGGGGCCCTTGGTGCGCGGCGAGCGGCGGTGGATCTCCCGGGCGATGAGCTCCTTGCCGGTGCCCGTCTCGCCGGTGATGAGCACGGAGATGTCCGTGGGGGCAATCTTGTCGATGCGCTTGTACACGTCTCGCATGCCCTGGCACGCGCCGACGATGTCGCCGTAGCGGTGGTCCTCCAGCTTGCGGCGCAGCTCGGTGTTGTCGAGCTTGAGGTCGCTCACCAGCATCGCGTTCTGGAGGATGAGCGACGCCTGGGCCGCGAAGATGGTGAGCATGTCCGCGCTCTTGGGCTCGAAGCGGTTCACCAGCCGGTCATTGCCCACGTAGATGACGCCGAAGAGGTCGCCCTTCTGCATCAGCGGCACGCACATGACGGAGTGCACGCGCAGGTTCACCACGGAGTCGCTCTTGTTGAACTCCGGCGAGTCCAGCGCGTCCGCGACGATGAGCGGCTTCTGCTCCTTCACCACCTTGGCGATGATGGAGTCGGAGATTTTGTCCTTCTCCACCGCGTCCTCGATGTTCTCCCGGGACACGTTGCGCGCCACCTTCACGCGCGGGTCGCCGTTCTCCATGAGGATGAGGAAGCCCTTGTCGGCGCGCGTCACCTCGATGGCCTCGTCCATCAGGCCCTCCAGGAGGCGCTCCACGTCGTAGAGCCCCAGCAGCCGCTCGCTGAACGCGGTGAGCCGGCGCAGGAGCAGCAGCTCGCGGCCGGGCACGCCGGGCAGCTCCGAGGTGTGCGAGTCCGGGTTGGACGTGCGTACCAGCTCGCGCGGCGGGGGCGCGGACGGGGCGGGGGCGCGGGGGGCGTCGTCCCGGGCGAAGATGAGCTCGGTGTGGCCCACGCGGACCACGTCCCCGGTGGACAGCGCGTGTGCGTCGCGCTTCTTCCCGTTGACGTGGAAGGTGGCGCCCAGGCTGCCGACCTCGTAGCGCGTGCCGTCGAACGTGACGTGCAGGGCGCTGGCGGGCACGGAGGTGTCCTCGAGCGAGATGTCGTTGTCCGGGCCCCGGCCAATGCTGGTGAGGCGCTTGTGCAGGGAGACCGCGCGGACCTTGCCATCGGGGGTGCGGACGGTGAGGCTGGCCATGTCACGTACCTGGAGGGAGTCTCCGTCAGAAGGAGAGTGTGAGGCCGGCGCCGAGTCCGCCGGAGGTCGGGTAGATGCCCACGCGCGCGTGCGTCTTTGGCGCCGTCGCGCGGGCGGAAGAAGAAGGACGCGGAGCCGGCTCCGCGGGTTGTTCAGCGCGGGGCTCCACCGTGCTGCGCACCACCTGGTCCTCATGGTGGAAGAGCGCGTCCACCACGCCCGCGGCGTAGATGGCGTAGAAGCCCGCGGCCGACGACAGCTTCATCAACTGCCACGCGTCGCGCTGCCGGGCCCGGCTGGTGGGGATGTAGCGCACCGTGACGGAGGCCCGGCCATCCGGATTCAGGACGTTGTCCAGGTCGATGGTGCGCTCCTCGAACAGGCCTTCGTACGCGAAGAAGGAGATGATGCTCGTCACCGCCAGCACGCCTTCGGTGGCGGCGAAGACGATGCCCAGACTGGTGCGGCCCTGCTGGAACTGGCCGGCGCCGAAGGGGACGAAGTTGACCAGGAAGCTGCGCTTCTCCACCGTGCGCACCGTCACCTGGGACGCCAGCTCCTCGGCGCGGCGGCGCTGCACCTCGGCCTCCAGGCGCTCGCGCTCACGGCGCTCGGTCTCCGCCTTCTCGCGCTCCTGGCGCAGCCGCCGCTCCTGGCGCAGGAAGTCCAGCTCCGTGTCCATGTCCTCCTTGAGCGTGTCGAAGAAGGCCACCGCGGGCGGCGGGACGACGAAGGGGTCCAGGCTGAAGTCGGGGTCCAACCGGAGCAGCGCGCGCAGGTGACGGCGGGCGTCGTCGGTGCGCCCCAGGTTGAAGGCGGCCAGGCCCGCGAGCTTGTGCAGCTCCGCCAGGTCGTCCTCGTCCAGGCCGCCCCGGTCGATGCGCGAGCCCGCGCGGTCCAGCACCTCCGCGTACTTGCCGTACTCGAAGCTGGCGCGCAGCGCGGCGACCTCCGGGTCCCCGGCGTCCTGCGCGGCGGCGCCAGCAGGAGCAAGCAGCATCAGCGCCGTGAAGAGGAGCGGGAGGCAGCGGCTCATTCGGGGCGGAGGCTCCCGCGCAGGGTGGTGGGCTCGCCCGGCCGCAGGTGCACCACGCGGCGCTCCGGCACGTAGCCCGGGTGGGAGATCTCCACCACCACGGTGTGCTGGAAGCCCGCGGGGCCTCGCGGGGAACGGACCTCGAAGGGACTCTTCAAGCTCTCCGCGGAGGAGCGGAGCTCGTCACCCACGCGCACCTGCGCGCCCGCGGGCTCGAAGTCCACCGACAGGCGGGACGGCTTGGGCTGCGCGCGCAGGTGGAAGACGTTGTCGCCGGTGGGCTGCACGTCGATGGTGTCCACCACGTCCTCGCAGTAGTCGCAGGAGATGGTGACGGTGCGGCGGCCCGGCGTCACCTCCACGTCGTGCTTCTGCAGCGGCTGGCCGCTGACGGCCCCGTCATCCACGCGGATGCTGCCGTACGGACGCACCAGGATGGACACCGGCAGCTTGCGCACCAGCGGCTTGCGCGGCGCGTCCTCGTCCTCGGCGGCGGAGGGGCGCGCCGAGCCCGTACGGACGGGGCGCCCACCGCGGGTGAGCTCTCCGCCCGAGCCCCCAGCCCGCCCGGCGCCGTGCTGCCCTTGGTGAGC
>JBKGHI010000313.1:0-9140 GCA_046520405.1 Myxococcus sp. 1LA | reverse complement strand
CCGACGCCGGCGCAGGTTGCCACGGCGATGCCGGAGCAGCAGCTTGTGCTGTGGCCGCTGGGCGAGCGCCTGCGCCGCTGGCTGCGCGCCGGGCAGCCCGACATGTCCATCTCCCGCTGACGCAGCCTCCCGCCCTGGGAGGCCCTTCGCGAGGTTCCGCATGCACGCTCATTCGTTCTCACCGGAGAGCGCCGGCATCCGGCGCCTCTTCGTCCTGGGTCTGGCCGCCGTGTCCACGGTGGCGGGCACCTGGGAGATGCACCGCCTGCTGAGCGCGCGCGGGACGACCGTTCCCGAAGGCGTGCTGCTGGTGCTCTTCACGCTGTGCTTCGGGTGGATTGCCCTGTCCTTCTGGACGGCGGTGGCGGGCTTCCTCCAGCTCGCGGTGAGCAAGCGCCTGCCCGGGCTGCGCTGGCCCACGGCGGAGGAGTCCGCCGGGCGGCTCGCCTCGCGCACCTCCGTGGTGATGCCGGTCCACAACGAGGACCCGGCCTCCGTCTTCGCCAACGTGCAGGCCACCTACGAATCCGTGGAGGCCACCGGGCAACTGGACGCCTTCGACTTCTACATCCTCAGTGACTCCACCCGCCCGGAGGCGTGGATCGCCGAGGAGCTGGCCTGGGCCGACCTGTGCCGCCGCGTGGGCGGCCAGGGCCGCATCTTCTACCGCCGCCGCACCGACAACACCGGCAAGAAGGCCGGCAACCTCCAGGACTTCTGCGAGCGCTGGGGCCGTCACTACGACTTCACCATCGTCCTGGACGCCGACAGCCTGATGGACGGCCGCACCCTGGTGACGATGGCGCGGCTGATGGAGCTCAACCCGCGCGCGGGCATCCTCCAGGCGCCGCCGCTGAACGTGGGCCGCAGCACCCTCTTCGCCCGGTTGCAGCAGTTCGCGGGCCGCGTGTACGGCCCGGTGGTGGCCGCGGGCGCCGCCGCGTGGCAGCTCGGTGAGTCCAACTACTGGGGCCACAACGCCATCATCCGCACCGAGGCCTTCATCCAGCACTGCGGCCTGCCGGTGCTCCCGGGCCAGCAGCCCTTCGGTGGCCACATCCTCAGCCACGACTTCGTGGAGGCCGCGCTGATGCGCCGCGCCGGCTACACCGTGTGGCTGGTGACGGAGCTGGGCGGCAGCTTCGAGCAGCCGCCGCCGAGCCTGCTGGACTACGCCCAGAGAGACCGGCGCTGGTGCCAGGGCAACCTCCAGCACCTGAGCCTGGTGGCCGCGGGCGGCCTGCACCCCATCAGCCGGGGCCACTTCCTCATGGGGGTGATGTCCTACGCGGCGTCCCCGCTGTGGCTGCTGTTCCTGCTGTCCGGGCTCATCGCGGGCCTCTACGACGGCTGGCTGTCCTTCTCCAACCCGCACCTGCTGGAGGACCTGCCGCCGGAGGCGCTGACGTTCGACGCCGTGGGTTCGATGCGGCTGTTCGCCATGTCCATGGCCATGCTGTTCGCCCCCAAGGTCTTCGGGCTGCTGCTGGCGCTGGCGAACTCGAAGGACTCGGCGAACATGGGCGGCCGGGGGCGGCTGGTGTTGAGCGTGCTGCTGGAGAGCGTGCTGGCCACGCTGATGGCGCCGGTCATGATGCTGTTCCAGTCGCACTTCGTCTTCGGCACGCTGCTCGGCTACAAGGTGTCGTGGTCCAGCCAGCAGCGCGATGACGCCGACCTGCCCTGGTCCGAGGCCGCGCGCCGGCACGCCACCCACACCGGCGTGGGCGTGGCGCTGGCCGTGGTGGCGTACTTCCTGTCGCCCGGGCTGCTGCTGTGGCTGTCGCCCGTCGTCGCGGGCCTGCTGCTGTCCATTCCGCTCTCCGTCTTCACGTCCCGCGCCTCGCTGGGCGCGTGGCTGGAGCGGCGGGGCCTGCTGCTCATCCCCGAGGAGACGGAGCCCCCCCGCGTGCTGGAGCGCTCGCGCGAGGTGGCCGAGGAGCACGCGCTGGCGCCGGTGGCGGACGCGGTGGACCACCGTCATCTCGGATGCCAAGCGCACGCGCTGCACCTGGCGCTGCTGGAGTCCCAGCCCTCGCCGGCCGCCGTGCCCATGGCGCTGGCCTCCGCGCGCGCAAGCTGCTGGGCGACACCGTGGAGCCGCTGTCCGCGCCGGAGAAGACGGCGGTGCTGATGGACGCGCACACGCTGACGGAAGCCCGCGAGCGCCGGCTGACGCTCGCGGTCTCCTGAGCTGAGCGCCCGCGGGCCTACGCGAAGAGGCGGCTCAGCACGGCCACCATCTGCGCCACGTCGCTGGCGCAGGCCATCTCCCGGATGGAGTGCATGGACAGCATGGGGTTGCCCACGTCCACCGTGCGGATGCCGAGCTGCCCGGCGGAGATGGGACCAATGGTGCTGCCGCAGCCCAGGTCCGTGCGGGTGACGAAGTGCTGCGGCGTCACGCCCGCCTCGCGGCACAGCGCCGTGAAGAAGGCCCACGACTCGCCATCCGTGGCGTAGGACTGATTCACGTTGGACTTGATGACCGGGCCCGCGCCCATGTGGGGCTGGTGCTTGGGCTCGTGCAGCGACGGATAGTTGGGATGGATGGCGTGGGCCATGTCCGCGCTCACCAGGAACGAGTGCGCGATGGCGCGGTGGAACGCGTCCGGCTTGCCGTCGGAGTGCGCCAGCGTCAGGCGCTCCAGCAGCGTGCGCAGGAAGGGAGACGCGGCGCCCTGCGCGCTGCGGCTGCCCACCTCCTCGTGGTCGAACAGGATGACGCCGCTGGTGGCCTCGCGCGGCGCGTTGCTGGAGAGCAGCGCGGACAGGCTCGCGTGGCAGCTCGCCAGGTTGTCCAGGCGCGGCGCGTGGAGGAACTCGCCGTGCGCGCCCGAGCGGATGGACGGCTGCAAGTCATAGAGACACAAGTCGTAGCCGAGGATGTCCCCCGCCTGCGCCTTCACGCCGCCCTTGGCCAGCTCCTCCAGCAGGAGCCCGTGCAGCTCCGCGACGCCCGCGCGCTCCAGGCCCAGCACCGGCACCATGTGGTCCTGCGCGTTCAGCTTGACCCCATCCGTGTTCACCCCGCGGTTGAGGTGGATGGCCAGGTTGGGCACGCGCAACAGCGGCCGGCGGAAGTCCACCAGGTGCCGCTGCGGACGGCCCTCCACCATCACCATGACGCGGCCGGCGAGCGAGAGGTCGCGGTCCGTCCAGGTGTGCAGCAGCACCCCGCCGTAGATTTCCACGCCGAGCTGCTGGTAGCCGTTCTTCGTCACCGCCGCGTTCGGCTTCACCCGCAGGTTGGGCGAATCCGTGTGCGAGCCCACCAGCCGGAAGCCCGCCCGGTCCACGGGCTGGGTGCCGAGGTGGAAGGCCGCGATGCTCGTGTCGCCACGCGTGATGAACACGCGCGCGCCCGGCTCCAACGTCCAGGGCTCGCGCTCATCCAACTGGCGGTATCCCGCCTGCGTCAGACGGCGGGCCGACTCGCGCACCGCGTGGTACGGCGTGGGCGAGGCGTCGATGTACTCGAGGAGGTCTCCGGCCAGGGCGTCGGTGTCGGTGGGGCTCATAGGGCGCCCCAAGCTAACGCCGTCCGGCCCCGCCGCCACTCCCGAAAGTCACTGGCCTACCGGGCAGCCAGGCGTTTCGCCGGCGCCTGCGCGGGGAGGAGGGTGGTGGCGGGCCGGGCCCCCGGGGCCGCGTCCAGGAAGGTGCCCAACAGCACCCACCGGCGGGACGCCGCCTCCTTCCCCTTCTTGGCCAGCAGCGGCGTCGTGTAGTGCCAGAAGGGCAGCCGGTACACGGTGATGCCGCCCACGGTGCTGACGGGGGTCATCTCCGTGAAGTGCCCGTCCTGCGCATAGACGAGGTACTGGTGGTCCACCCCGGGCAGCGTGAGGCTGACGTGCATGTCCACGTAGCCGTCCCGGGCCTCGGGCTCCTCCGGGTGATGGTCATTGTGCGGCCCGGAGTAGTCCCCCGGCCCGTAGCACAGCGCCTGGATGCCCCACTTGCGCCGCAGCGCCCGCCCCGTCACCGCGGCGGCGAACTGGGCGAAGGTGTCCGAGCGCAGCATGTCCGTGAGCCCCACGGACTCCGCCGCGCGCCACGAGCGGGAGCGGCGGCTCTCCAGCAGCGCGGTGCTCACCCGCACCGTCTTGGGCAGCAGCTCCATGTAGTTCATCGTCTGCCCGGAGATGGAGTCCGCCGGAATCGGGTCCTCCATGGGCACCATCGTGTCGAGCATCGCCGCGTCCAACGCATCGCGGCATGCCGCGGCCCGGCGTGGGTCGATGACACCTTGCAGTGACACGAAGGGACGTGACGGGTCGAGCAGCGCGCCCACCACATCGCGCTCCCTGCCGTCGAGGATTCGGCGGCCCCGAGGGGTCAGCCAGTCAGCGAACTCTTTGGGAAAGGCCTTCATCGATTTGGAACATAGCGTCCCACGCAACCTTTACAGCCAACTTGCGATAATCACCGACAAGCTGATTTTCCCCGGAGCCCCCTGGCCATGTCCCGCATCGACAGCCGCCCCCGCGTCATCTCGAATCCTTCCGCCGCGCCCGCGCGGGCCCAGCCTGAGGCGGCCGCCCAGCAGCCGGCCAACGTGGCCCGGCCACGGCCGTCGGTCACACGCAGGTGAACTCCTTCGAGGGCGCTGCCCGGGCCCGTCCGGCCGCAGCGGCCCGGCCGATTCCCGGCGCGTGGCGTGGCGGTCCGGACACGGAAGTGGGCAAGGCGGTGCGGTCCATCGTCTCGCGGCTCCAGTCGAACCCGGACGCGAACAACATCACCATCAAGGGTGACACCGCGGCCAGCCTGTTCAGCCGGGCCATCCTGGACAGCAAGCACGTGACGAACGAGCAGATCCTCGCCATGGCGAACGTGCCGCTGGAGAAGCTCGCCACGGACGAGAAGACCAAGGCGAAGGTCCTCAAGAAGGTCCCCGAGGTGCGCGACCTGCCCGTGCACAAGTTCACCGTGGCGATGATGTCCGCCGCGACGGGCATCGACCCGCAGACGCTGTCCGAGGCCGTGCCGGACCTGGGCCTGACGGGCGCGCCGAACACGCCGCTGCTCTACGCGGCCAAGGGCGAGGGCATGCAGCGCTCCACCGCGCTGCACGACTTCACCGACTACCTGCGCGGCGCGGGCATCAAGGGCCTGAACAAGGCGGTGTGGGGCGTGGAGAACCGCGTCCTGTCCGCCATCGTCTCCGCCGTGGGCGGCGGCCGCTACTGAGCGCCGCCACCGCGCAGCGGTAGCACCGGGGCCGGGTACTCCTTCACGGAGTCCCGGCCCTTCGTCTTTCAGGTGTCCCCTTCACGGCCGGGGTTGTGAGGCCGGGCAGCAGCGAAGCGCTCCGCTGCAACGAGGGCATGAGCCGCGGGGCCGGGCCACATCGAAGCGCTCCGCTGGAGCGAGGGCATGAGCCGCGAGGCGGGCCGCATCGACGCGCTCCGCAGGAGCCGCGTTGGCCATGGGCAGCAGCGAGCCTGTCCCCATTCCGCGCGGGCCAGGCGCGTGCCGGAGGCCCTTCCAGCTTGCGCATCGGCCCAGCCGTCAGCCTCAGCCCCCCTGCCCTGAGGTGTCGCGGATGCGCTGCCGGGCGGCCACCAGCCGCTTCGCGCGCACCTTGCCCGCGACGCCCAGCAGCACCCGATCCCGGCTCCAGCGCTCACGAGTGGCGGCATCCGTGGACTCCCAAAGCGGCTCGCACCGCTCCAGCACCGCCCGCTTCGTCAGCGCAAGCCCGCCGCCCAGCGCCACGTGCGTGGACTCCGCCGTCGGGTCCGCCTGGGACAGGCCGCGCATCATCACGGCCAGGGCGAGCAGCTCCTCGCGCGCCTCGTCTGGCCAGCCGAAGCGCCGCCCCACCTGGAGCAGCCAGCCCAGCATCGCGAGCTGGACGTGGCAGTCCTCCACGGTGCGGAAGGGCTTGAGGTAGCGCGCGTAACCGTCTCCCGGCAGCACGTCCTCCGGAGCCACCGCCACGTCCTCCAGCGACAGCTCCGCGTGCGGCACCTCCGGGATGAAGGGCAGCTCGGGCAGCGCCGTCAGCCGCACCCCGGGCCGCTTCGCGTCCACGGCCACCATGCGCAGGCGGTTGCGCCCCTCGGCGTCCTGCCCTTCCGAGGCCACCACCAGCAGCAGCTCCGCGCGCGTGCCCAGCGTGACGAACGTCTTGCTGCCGGACAGCCGCAGGCCCGCGCCGGTGTCCGTCAGCTTCGTCTCGATGGCGTTGGGATGGGCCCCACCCGGCTCCGTGGCACAGAGCGCGATGGGCCGGTCGGCGGGCAGCGCCGGAAACAAGAACCGGTGCGCGGCGTGATAGCCGGACGCGAAGGCGAACCCCAACCGGTCGGCGAGGAAGCCCCCGGCCAGCGCCAGGTCCGCGGGCGCGGTGAAGCGGGAGGACAGGTCCAGGTGCCGCCGCCACCAGGTGTCGACGGAGTCGAGGACGTGGGGTTCGGCGGGCGCGGTGAGCAGGAAGTGGAGGACGTCGTTCACGCGGCGGAGTCTACGCCGGGACGCACCTGTCCCGGGCGATGGGCTTCACCGAATCCCTGACATGGCCTCAATGCGTGTCACGGAATGGAAAGGTTGACGTCTGGAAATCGGTCCGGGCAGAGTCCTCGCCGCGCGAATGGGGATGCGCCGCTTCGCACCGGGGGAGGACCTATGCGGCTCAGCAGGTTCAAACGATTCGACCGATGTCTGTTGATGGGTGCGGCCGTCGCGGGCGTGGGCATCCTGGCGTGGATGTCCGGCGCCACACCGTCCTCCCACGGCATCGCTGGAGCCCCCAGGCCGAGCCTCAGCGAAGCCGACCGCGCGGACCTCATCGAGTTCCTCGAGGCGCAAGCCCAGGCTCCACTGTCCGAGGAGTCCCTCGTGGACATCGTCACGGAGCCGTTCGGGGCCCGCTACGTCCCCTCAGCGTCCCGGACGAAGCCCAAGATAGGCACCTGCACCTGCCAGCACCGGGACACCAACCGCTCGTCGGGCAGAAGCTGCCAGGAATTGCGCGAGTCGGGTGTCTGTGATGGGCCGTACCCTGGAAAAGGCCTGGACCGGGCGGAGTGCCAGGACAATGTCCGCGAGAATGCCCCAAAGCTGTGCAAGAACTGCCTGGGGCACTGCCATTTCAAACCCGCGAAGTGAGCAAGGAGGAGGCCCATCGTGACGATGCGCGCGGAGACCACGTTCCTCAATGTCGACCTGCTCCTCGAAAACCAGGGCGGGATGTCCAAGCTGCTGGCCGCGCTTGGAGACTCCGTCACCGTGCTGACCCACGAGGATGGCTTCGCGAGCCTGGAGCTCGCCGAGCAACCCGCCTCGCCCCAGGAGGCCGTGGAGCGGCTGTTGTCGCTCATCGACGCGCTGCCACCGGAAGCCCTCGATGAGTGGGCACACTGCACGACCCGGACGCTGGACGTCGGCATCCAATCTGGCGCCTCGCCGCACGAGTCCACGTTCCGGTTGTCCGCGTTGGTGCTGGGATACGCCGCCCGCATGGGCGCGGACGTGGTCTTCACCGTCTACGCCTGCCCTGCCCCGTCCCCGTGACGGAGACCGGAGGGGACGCGGCGCCTGGGAAGCGCCGCGTGTCCGCGCCGTGACTCCAGCGGACTGAAGCGGCCACCGAACCCGTCTGGAGGGAGGCCACGGCGCTCATGAGAGCCCAGGCCCTCCCTCCCGAGGAGGGCACGGCATCCCGCGAGCGTGTTCAGCTCGCGCGCTTGCGGCCAGGCGACTTCGCCCGCTTCGTCGACTTGCGGGTGCCCGCGGAGGACTTCTTCCCCGCCGCCTTCTTCACGCCCGCGTCCTTCTTGCTCCGGGACTTGGACTTCGACGCGGCCTTGGACTGGGTCTTCGACGTGGACTTCTTCCGGGCGGGCGCCTTCTTCTCCGGGGCCAGGATGGTGCCCCGGCAGTTCGGCGCGCCGCAGCGGCACACGTAGAGGGCCTCCGCGTCGGGCCCCATGTCCTCGGTGCGCTCGTAGCCGTAGTCGTACACCAGCTCCTCACCGGGCTCGATGCTGGTGAGTGCGTAGATGTAGATGTGGCCCTTGTCGATGAGGGCCTCGCAGTTGGGCGCGCACGAGTGGTTGATGTAGCGCGCCTCGTTGTGGACCGTCCCTGCGTCCAGCACCGTCTTCTTGTCGAGGTTGAACAGGAACGTGTGGTGCCGCTCCATCGCCTCGTCGTCGTAGCGGACGTCCGCCTCCGCCTGCGTGATGCGCTCACCGAGGTACTCGATGATGCGCGTGCCCTTGCGGATGCGGCGGATGGCGAAGGCGCCCATGCCCTGGATGGAGGACGGGTGCAGCTCGAAGGGAAGGGGCTTCGTGGAAGGAATGAATTTGGATGAGGTCATTCTGTTGTGAGCGTCCCAGGAGTTGAGGTCGGTCAGGACGCTCCGTCTGCGGCGGTGTAGCGTGCATCAGTCCGACGTCCGATGAAAGGCGCACGATGATGCGGTGGTGGATCGTCCTGGGGGCTGTGAACGCTTTCCTCTCCGTGTCCGCGGGGGCCTTTGGCGCGCACGCGCTGAAGAGCCGGCTGCCCCAGGACCTTCAGGTCATCTTCGAGACCGGAGCGCGGTACCACATGTACCACGCGCTGGGGCTCGTGGCCGTGGGGCTGCTGGGGCACTTCCGCCCCTCGTCCCTGCTCAACGGCGCGGGCTGGGCGATGCTGGTGGGCATCGTCCTGTTCTCCGGCAGCCTCTACGCGCTCGCACTGTCCGGCGTTCGCGTGCTGGGCGCCATCACCCCGTTGGGAGGGCTGGCCTTCCTCGCTGGCTGGCTCCTGCTCGCGGTGGCCGCCTGGCGCGCCACGAGCTGAGCCCCCCGCTCACTCCCTCCAAGCCGGGGGGAGTGGGTAGTACCGGTCGAGGTCGTCATGGTTGACGAAGCCACACGCCTCCCGTTGCACCATGAAGCACCAGCGCTGGTGCTCGGCCTCCTTGCGCAGGGCCTGGTGACGGGAAAGCTGCGCGCGCCGGTCCCCTGCCTTGTGGGGGGACCTCAGTTGACGTTCCACCTCGGACAGTTCCCGGAGCGTCTCCTCCAGCTTCGTTTCCATTTTCCGAAGCGAGCCGGCCCTCTCCTGATGGAACTCGGCCTCTAGAGCGCCGATCAGGAATCAGCCCGAGTAAAATCGATCGCTTACGGGAACGG
>JBKGHI010000312.1:0-9172 GCA_046520405.1 Myxococcus sp. 1LA | reverse complement strand
CGGCGGGGGCGGAGTCGGGCGCGCCGTCACGGGAGGCGGCGGGACGGGACGGGGCTCGTTGCGGCGAATCGGAGGCGCCATGGGGTGTGCTCCTGCGGAAACTTGAAGGGCTTTGATGAAGCTCTACCCGGATCATCGGCGATTCTCGCGAATTGTTGCGTCCGGACTCCCAGGCCGCGTCTTTTTCCACTGTCAGTTCAGGACAGAACAGGGCAGCCACCTACGTAAGCCCCTGGAATCCATCGGAAATGGGCTAATGTCCGCGCCCCATGCGGACCCTAATCCTGACGACTGTCCTCCTTAGCCTCTCACTGACCGCCTGCAAGGACTCCGACAAGAAGGAGACTGTGGGAGGAACGCCCCCACCCGCGCAGGCCCCGGCGAAGCCCACCCCGCCGCCCGCGCAGGCCCAGGCTCCGGCCGAGGCCGCCTCCGGCGAGTGGACCAAGAAGGTCCAGGCCGGCCAGGACGTCTACGCCACGCTGGAGACGAACCAGGGCAACATCGTCGTGCAGCTCTTCTCCAAGGATGCCCCCAAGACGGTGGCCAACTTCGTGGGCCTGGCCACGGGTGAGAAGGCCTGGACGGACCCCAAGACGGGTCAGCGCGTGGAGGGCAAGCCGCTGTACGACGGCGTCGTCTTCCACCGCGTGATTCCGAACTTCATGATTCAGGGCGGCGACCCCACGGGCACCGGCCGCGGCGACCCGGGCTACCGCTTCGAGGACGAGTTCCAGAGCGGCCGGACCTTCAACAAGCCAGGCCTGCTGGCCATGGCCAACGCCGGCCCGGGCACCAACGGCAGCCAGTTCTTCATCACCACCTCCACGCCGGACTACCTCAACAACCGCCACACCATCTTCGGTGAGGTGGTGTCGGGCTACGACGTGGTGGAGAAGATCTCCAACGTGAAGCGGGACGGGCGCGACAAGCCCCTGGAGCCGGTGGTCATCCAGAAGATCGCGATGGCCGACCAGGCCCCCGCTGGCGCCGGGAAGTAACGATGGAACGCGCCCTGCGCCACGTGGCCACCCGGCTGGGTGAGCTGGACTGCCATGTCATCGACGCGCTCCCGGAGGGGGCGTCGCCCGAGCTGGTCGTGGTCCTCTCCCACGGCCTGGGCGCGCCCGCCACCGACCTGGTGCCAGTAGGCCCAGAGCTGATGTCGCTGCAGCCGGCCCTGGCCGACCGCGTGCGCTTCGTCTTCCCCGGCGGCCCGCTGGAGTGGGGCTATGGAGGGCGCGCGTGGTTCCCCCTGCCCGAAGCGGTGATGCGGGGGGAGCAGCGCGACTGGGAGCAGTTCGCGCGCGACGTGCCCCCGGGCATGCCCGCCGCGCGCAGGGCCTTGATGAGCACGGTGGACGCGCTGTGCGCCGCCATGAAGCTGCCCTACGGGCGCGTCGTGCTGGGCGGCTTCAGCCAGGGCGGCATGGTGTCCACGGACGTGGCCCTGCGCCTGGATGAGCCACCCGCCGGACTGTGCATCCTGTCCGGCACGCTGACGTCGGAGCCAGAGTGGCGGTCCAGGGCCCAGGCCCGCACGGGCCTGCCGGTGTTCCAGGCCCATGGGCGGCAGGACCCGCTGCTGCCGCTGGCCAACGCGGAGCGGCTGCGGGACCTGTTCGTGTCCTCCGGCCTCACGGTGGACTTCCACGCCTACGACATGCCGCACGCCCTCGTCACAGAGGAGCTGAAGGCCCTGGCCGCGTTCCTCGCCGCGCGGCTGGGAGGACGCTGAAGCCATGTTCCACGCGAAGGAGCTCACGGTGGCCAGCCGGGGCCGCGGCTTCACCGACATCACCGCGGACGTCCAGCGAGCGGTGGCGGAGAGCAACGCCCGGCAGGGCCTGTGCACCGTGTTCCTCCACCACACGAGCGCGTCCCTGCTCTTGTGTGAGAACGCGGACCCGGACGTGCGCCGGGACTTGGAGTCCTTCTTCTCGCGCCTGGTGAAGGACGGGGACCCGCTCTTCGTCCATGACGCGGAGGGGCCGGACGACATGCCCGCGCACGTGCGCACGGTGCTCACGCAGAACGCGCTGAACATCCCCGTGAAGGACGGCCGCGCGGACCTGGGGACGTGGCAGGGCGTCTACGTCTGGGAGCACCGGACGTCGCCGCACCGCCGCCGCGTCACCGTGTCCGTGGTGAGCTGAGCGCTACGGCGCCCCCACCCCCGTCGTGGCGACCGCCACCTTGCGCGCCTTGCCCGTGGGCCGCGCCTGGCCGCGGATGCGCACCCAGGAGCCCGGTGCGTCCTCCGTCGCGTGGACCATGGACCAGCCCTCGGGCACCTGCGGCGCGGCCCACGCATAGAGGGCGCGGGCGTCCTTGGGCGACAGGTTGACGCAGCCGTGGCTCATGGGCTGGCCGAAGCGGTCATGCCAGTAGGCCGTGTGCAGCGCGTAGTCCTCCTGGAAGAACATGGTCCAGGGCACCGTGGCCACGCGGTACGTCTCGTTGCCCGCGGTGCCGCTGCCCGTCATGTCGGCCTCCGCGAATTTGATCCAGATGCGGAACAGCCCCTCCGGCGTGTCCGTGCCCTGCTTCCCCGAGGAGATGAGCGTCGCGTACACCGGCCGCTCGCCCTCGTAGGCCACCAGCACCTGCGCATCCAGGTCCACGTCCAGCCAGCGAGTCCCGGGCTCCACCTCCGGCGGCGCGTGGGAGAACCAGGCGACGTGCAGGTCGTCCCGCGCCACCCAGTGGCCCTCGGCGATGCTCACCCAGTGCCCGTCGTCGGACAGCTCCTTCACGGCCACCAGGGTGCGCGGCGGCAACACCGTTTCGCGCGCGGCCTTCGCGTCCGGCGCCGCCCGCACCTCCACGTCGGCGGTGGGCCGGGTGCGGGACTGGGCCCAGGCGAACGTTGGTGGCAGCTCGGCGATGGCCTCCGCCCCCACGCCCTCGAAGGAGGAGGGCCGGTACTCGCGCAGCACCCGCGCCTCCAGGTACTGGCCGTCGGTGGTGCGCCAGTACGTCTTGCGCCGGATGCGGACCTGCCCGCGGAGCTGCACCGACACGGAGCCCTTCAGCAGCACGCCCTTTCGCCGGGCCCGGGCCAGCGCGAGGCTGGGATAGGCGCGCACGCGCTTGCCCACGACGCGGGCGTAGATGCCCGGCGTCAGCTCGCCCTCGCGCAGCTTGGGAAGCTCCCGCACGCGGGGCTCCCGGAAGTTGGGCTCCAGGTAGCGCTCGCAGACCCAGCCGCGCGGCTCGAGCTGCACCCAGGCCTCGCAGTCCGGTCCCCGTATCGCCGTGTCTCCCTGCCAGCGCACGCGCATGTCCTGCGCCACGGTGCCCACCGGGCGAGCGTCCTGCCGGGGCTCCTGGCGAACGACAATGGAACGCCGCACCCGCAACGAGCCCGCGTCCGGCGTGAAGGGAATGGCATGGGGCGCCAGGTCCGTCCCGCCGTCCTCACCGCCGCTCACGGGCTCCAGCCCGGGGTCGACGTCGTCGAGCACCAGTCCCATGTCCTCGAGCGGCTCGCCGTCCGGGCCCAGCACCAGCTCCTCGCCCGGGTGCAGCGCGTCCGGGATGACGGTGAGCTGCTCGGGCGGTGGCAGCGCCTCCGCGTCCGGCGCGTCCTCTTCCTCCTCGGGCGGGGCCAGGTCGTCCATGGCGGGGTCGATGGTCAGCGCCGGCACCTCACCACGCGCCACGGCCGCCTCGTCGTCCGTCACACCGTGAGGCGTGGGCGAACGCGGTGGAGCCAACGCCGCCTCCACCGAGCCCTCCACGCCGCCGTCCGTCCCCGCATCCGCAGCGGTGCGCTGCCACGCCGCGAACAGGGCATCCGAAGCCGTGCGCCGGGCACCCGATGGCGCCTGGGTATCGGAGACAGTCAGTTGCATCGCCACGCCAGCCTCTGATGCCCCTGCCCCGCCGCCTCCGTCGAACGACGCGGCACGAGCGACCGACACCGGTTCATTCGATGTCTCGCCGCGGCGCTCCGCCCCTCGAGACACGGGCGCTCCCGCCAGGGCGGCATCGGGCGAGGTGTCCTCCGGGCCGGGAGGCGGCGTGCAGGCGATTCCAGGCAGCAGCAGAACGAGCGGAAGCCAACGGCGCATGGACCTGACACGGTACGGAGGAGCGCGGGCACACTCAACGTCGGCCACGGTGCGCTCGCCTGCGTGGGGCTCCGTGTGAGTGGGCAATTCGTGCCATCTCAACGGCCCTTGTCACACGCAGCGGAACTGGAGGCCGGCACGCGGCTCGGGATGGACTGCCGGTGAAGACACGTCCGGAGGTGTCCCGCCCCATGAGCCCGCAGCGTCCCCGGGCCTGGCGCCCGGGTGGCTGCCTCCCCACCCGCCGGGCCCCGTTCTCCCACCCCTCTTTCCACCCGCCCCCTCTGGAAGATATGCAGCGGGGGAGATGAAGCTCGCCGAGACTGCTCCGAATCCTTCCCCCGAAGCGCCGCCCGCCGCCCCCCTGTCCCTGGACGAGGTCCGCCGCGTCACCCAACTCCTGGAGGCCATCAGCGAGGACCGCTTCCTGCTGGCAGGACTCCCCGAGGAGGACCGCATCGCGTTCCTGAGCGCCGCGGGCCGCGTGCTGCACCCGGACCGCGACGCCAAGTCCCGGATGGCGAAGGCGCTGCGCAGGGACCGGAAGAAGACGAAGCGCGAGCACGACCGCGCCATCCGCAACACGACGGAGATTCGCACCCTTCGCCGCTCCCCCATCTTCACGGTGCCGGCGCTGCCCGCGCCGCCGCCCACGGAGGCCGGGCCGGAGCGCATCCTGGAGCAGCCCCGCCGCTGCTACGTCTGCAAGGCCGAGTACCGCAAGCTGCACTTCTTCTACGACGCGATGTGCATCGAGTGCGCGGACTTCAACTACGCCAAGCGCACCCAGCGGGCCGACCTGAATGGGAAGGTCGCGCTCATCACCGGCGCCCGGGTGAAGATTGGCTTCCAGGCCTCGCTGATGCTGCTGCGCTCCGGCGCGCGCGTCATCGCCACCACGCGCTTCCCCAACGACGCCGCGAAGCGCTACCTCCTGGAGCCGGACTTCTCGGACTGGGCGCACCGGCTGCACATCCACGGGCTCGACCTGCGGCACGCGCCCAGCGTGGAGCTGTTCGCGAAGTACATCGAGCAGACGCACGACCGCCTGGACATCCTCATCAACAACGCCGCGCAGACGGTGCGCCGGCCCCCGGGCTTCTACGGCCACCTGCTGCCGGGTGAGATGCGCCGCGCGGACGACCTGCCGGCGGCGGCGCGCGCGCTGCTCGCGGGCCATGACGCCTGTGTCGCCACGGTACAGCCGACCGCGGCCCTGGGCCCGGGCAGCACGGGAGGCTCCGAGCTGGCCACCACGTGGCGCAGCAGCGACCCGGCACTGGGCATCCACTCCTCCGCCGCGCTGTCCATGCTGCCCTACAACCTGGAACAGGAAGGTGACGAGCGCGCCCTCTTCCCCCAGGGCCGGCTGGACGCGGACATGCAGCAGGTGGACCTGCGGGACGTGAATTCGTGGCGGCTGCGGCTCGCCGAGGTGCAGACGGCGGAGATGCTGGAGGTCCACCTCATCAACGCGGTGGCGCCCTTCATCCTCGTCGGGAAGCTGAAGCCGCTGATGATGCGGGACCGCTCGTCCCCTGGCCACGTGGTGAACGTGTCCGCCATGGAGGGCAGCTTCTCGCGCGGGACGAAGACGGACAAACACCCGCACACCAACATGGCGAAGGCCGCGCTCAACATGATGACGCTGACCTCCGCGCCGGACTACGCCCGCGACAACATCTACATGAACGCCGTGGACACCGGCTGGGTCACCGACGAGGACCCCGCGCAGCACGCGGAGCGCAAGGTGCAGGAGCTGGACTTCCAGCCACCGCTGGACATCGTCGACGGCGCGGCCCGAGTGGTGGACCCCGTCATGGCGATGGAGAACAGCGGCGATTACGTCTGGGGCAACTTCTTCAAGGACTACCGTCACACCGCGTGGTGACACGCGGACCGGGGGCGTCATGGCAACCCGCAGTCTCCGCTTCGAGTCGTACGTCGAAGTCACTCCCGCTGAAGCCTGGGCGTGGGTGACATCGATAAAGGGCATCTCCACGGAGATGCACCCGTACCTGCGGATGACGGCGCCCCCGGGCGTGACGGCGCTCGGGGACCTGCCCTTCGAGCCGGGCATGCCCCTGTTCCGCAGCAAGCTGCTGCTGGGCGGCGTGCTGCCGGTGGGCTGGTCGGATTTGACGCTGCGCGAGCTGGAGCCGGGGCACCGCTTCGTCGAGGAGTCCCCCATGAGTTCGATGCGTCAATGGCGGCACGAGCGCCGCATCGTCGAGGCGCACGCGGGCGTCGACATCATCGACCAGCTCGACTTCGAGCCCCGCTTCGGCGGCTGGCTGGCTGAGGCGTTCATCCGGCGCCTCTTCAAGCACCGCCATTCGGTGCTCCGCCGCGCGCTCACACCGTCATTAGGTGGACGGGCGTCCCAGGAAAAGCCAGCCTAGTGGGACATGAGCCCCGAAGAACAGTTCCACGTCGAAGTCCTCAAGCTGCTGCTCCAGGTCGCCACGGTCGACGGCCGCGTCGCTCACTCCGAGATTGAGCACATCCTGGACACCGCGCGCGGCATGAGCGTGCCGCTGCCGGAGCTGGCCGCGCTGACGCGCTGTCTCCAGAACAACGAGCCCCTGCCCCCGCCGAACATGGGCATCCTGCGCACCAACCCCTCCGCTGTCATCCGCGAGGCGAAGGCGCTCATCGCCAGCGACGGCAGCGTGCACGCGGCGGAGATTGAGATGCTGCGGCAGATTCGGGAGATGCTCGGCATCATCTCCTGACGCCCGCCGCGCCGGCTACGACTCGCCCTCCGGCGCAGCCTCCAGCAGCTTGTAGAGCGTCTTGCGGTCCACATCGAGCAGCCGGGCCGCTTCGCTCTTGTTGCCGCCCACGTGCTGGAGCACTTGCGCGGCGTAGCGCCGGGACAGCTCGGCCAGGCTCGGCATGTCGCCGGCAAGGCCCGCCATCTTCGTGGTGGACGCGTCGCCAATGGGCTCCGGGAAGTCCTGGGGCCCAGCACGCCCGTCACGTTGAGCGCCAGCGCCCGCGCCACCACGTTCTCCAACTGCCGCACGTTGCCCGGCCAGTCGTAGGCCGCCAGGCGCGCGTTGGCCTCCGGCGTCACCACCGGACGCACGCCGCCGCGGGCATGGCGCCCGGCGAAGTGCTCCACCAGCGCGGGGATGTCCTCGCTGCGCTCACGCAGCGGCGGCAAGTGCAGGTGCACCACGTCCAGGCGGTACAGCAGGTCCTCGCGGAAGAGCCCTTCCGCCACCCGCGCCTTGAGGTCCTTGTTCGTCGCCGCCACCACGCGAACATCCACCTTGACGGGGATGCTCTCGCCCACGCGGCGGATTTCGCCCTCCTGGAGCACGCGCAGGAGCTGCGACTGCACCTTCATGCCGACGTCGCCAATCTCGTCCAGGAAGAGCGTGCCGCCGCTGGCCTCCTCGAAGACGCCCCGCCGCGTGCCGGACGCGCCGGTGAAGCTGCCCTTGGCGTGGCCGAACAGCTCGCTCTCCATCAGTGATTCGGTAATCGCGCCGCAGTCCACGGGGATGAAGGGCCCGTTCATGCGCGGCGAGCGCTTGTGCAGCGCGCGCGCCACCATCTCCTTGCCGGTGCCCGTCTCGCCGGTAATCAACACCGGCACGTTGCTGGCCGCCGCGCGCGCCACCTGCTTGTAGACCTCCAGCAGCGCCGGGCTGCGGCCCACCATCATCAACGAGCCGCGCTCCACCTGCTGGCGCAGCGAGCGGTTCTCCTCCACCAACCGCTTCTGCTCCAGCGCCCGGCGCGCCACGCGGAGAATCGCGTCCACGTCGAAGGGCTTGGCCAGGTAGTCGAAGGCACCCTGCTGGATGCTGTCCAGCGCGCCCTCGATGTTGCCGAAGGCCGTCACCACCACCACCGGCGTGTCCGGAAGCTGCGCCTTCACCTCGTGAAGCACCTTCAGGCCGTCGCCCGGCTCGGGCATGGCCATGTCCGTGAGGACCAGGTCAAAGGCGCCCTCCGCGATGCGCTCGGTGGCGCGGCGCGGGTCCGGGGCCTGCGTCACCGCGCCCAGCGGGCCCAGCAAGCGCTGGAGCAGGTCACGGGCCTGGGGGTCATCGTCCACGACGAGGATGCGGGCTGAGCTCATGTGCCGACCTTGCGCATTCCGGCGGCAGCAGTCGTTGTCTGGGCACCGCCGGTGCCCGCCGCCGGGCGCACCACGCGGGGGAAACGCACCACCACGTGCGTTCCCTTTCCTTCTTCCGAGCGCACCACCAGCGTGCCGCCGTGCGCCTCCACCACGCGCTTCGTGGTGACCAGCCCCAGGCCGTGCCCCGGCAGGTTGCGCACCTCGGGCGCGCGGAAGAAGGGCTGGAACAACGAGGCCTGGGTGCCCGGCGCCATGCCGATGCCGTTGTCCACCACCTCCAACACCGCCATGTTGCCTTCGGTGGCCACGCGCACCTTCACGCTCGCGTCGCGGCGCCGCCGAATACTTCACCGCGTTGGTGAGCAGGTTGCGCGCGCTCACCTGCAACAACTGTCCGGGGCAGTCCACCGGCACGCCGGGCTCCAGCTCGCGCTCCAGCGCCACGCCCTGCGCCGCCGCCGTCTGCGCCACCTCCAGCAACACGGTGGTGACGGCCGTGTCCAGCTCACCCACCGTGCTCTCGCCGCGCGTGCCTGCGCGGCAGAAGCGCAGCAGCGCCTCGATGAGCTCGCCCATCCGCACCGCGCTGGACTCACACTGCGCCAGCATCTCCAGCGCGCCCGCGTCGTTCACCGCGCCGGTGCGGCGGATGAGCGTCAGGTAACCCTTGAGCGGCGCCAGCGGGGAGATGAGGTCGTGCGCCACGCGCCGCGTGAAGGCGTCCAGCTCCTGGTTGTGGCGCCCCAGCTCCTCCAACTGGCCCTGGATGATGGCCTCCTGCCGCTTGAGCAGGGTGGTGACGCGCCAGCCCACCAGCGACGACAGGAGGATGGCCAGCAGCGTGGCGCCCGCGCCCAGCGCCGTGTTGCGCACGCGCAGGTCCTCGAAGCGGTTCACCAGCCGGCGGGCCTCCGCCGCGTTCTCCTCCTCCAGCGCGCGCCCAGCGCGTCAAGCTCCGCCGCCAGCGGGCGGATGCGCTCGGCCAGGTGGCGCCGGG
>JBKGHI010000311.1:0-9184 GCA_046520405.1 Myxococcus sp. 1LA | reverse complement strand
GTGGCGGCGGCCTCCACCGTGGTGGACGTGGTGCGCGGACAGCACCCGCGCGCGGGCCGCTGAGGTCCGCGGTGGTGGAGCCCTTCGAGGACGACTTCAGCGCGGAGTCCGCGGCACGCACCGCGCTGGCCGAGGCGCGCAGCGTGGCGCGCTCAAGCGGACTGGAGCCGGCGTTGCTCGGCGTCCCTGACGTGGACACATTGCTGGAGGAGGTGCGGGTGGCGAGAGCGGGCGCCTGGCGCTACACCGCCACCACGGGCGTGGCGAAGGCGGTGGCCGGCTGGTGGCGCACCGCGCGCTGGCTGGTGCTGCCGCTCATCAACCTGCCGCTGCTGGCCCTGCTGGGCCATGTGGGCTACCGCGTGGTGCGGGCCTACGTGGAAGGCCCCCTGCTGCCGTTGGACTACTTCGTCAACGCGGGGGCCCTCTTCATGCTGCTCGCCGGAGCGGGCGCGCTGCTGGCGTCAGCGAGTCTCGCTGGGGCCGCTCGCCGTGCGGGTACCGCCGGCCGGGCGCGCTTCGTTGAGGCCCTGGCCACCCTGGGCGGGCGGCTGGGAGAGTCCGTCGAGGATGCTCTGCGCCCCGGGCGGGAGGCCGCGCAGCGCCTGCTGGCGCTCCGGTGACATGGACACCACCGGCTGGCCCGGGGTGTGGGCGCCGCCGTTGCTCGCCATGAGCGCCTGCGTGCCGTTGTCCTTGCACAGGGGCGCGGCCACGCGGTGTCGCGCACCGGGTCCCCGTAGCCGGCGATGCGCGCCGGCACGGACGGGTTGTTCCAACCCTTGCCGCCTGCACGCGCCACCTTGAAGTGCAGGTGCGCGCCGCAGGCCCAGCCCGTGGAGCCGGAGAAGCCGATGAGCTGGCCCTCCTTCACCACGTCACCCGGCTTCACCACCACCGCGCTGAAGTGGAGGTACTGCGTCTCCAACCCATCGCCGTGGGAGATGACGACGTAGTTGGCGTAGGGCGCGAACTTCTCGTCGCAGCCGCCCTTGGTGCTGTCACCGCGAGACAGGCGCACCGTGCCGTCGCGCGCGGCGACGATGGGCGTGCCATCCGGCATGCGGAAATCCCACGCATGCGTGTCGTTGTGCTGGTGACTTCCCGTGTCATGTCCCTGGCTCACCGTGTGGATGCGACCACAGGCGAAGGGCACGCCTACTTCAGGCATTTCGCCCACATCAATGGGGGCAGAGGAAGGAACCGCAGGGGCCGAAGCCAGGAGAGAACCAAGGAGAAGGGCTGAAAGGTTCATATCGGGGCGGGGCGGAAACGGGGGCAAGTGGCGCGGGTATTTCCCTGCGGATTTTCACCGCGCCTGTCTGCTGGACGACGCGGAGGGCTTCGGCACGCCCACCCTCCCGAGGGGATTCATACCCGAGTCCCAGGCGAATGCCGCGCACACGCCAGTCAGCCCCCTGACCGACTGGCCGCTGGGGAAGCAGGCCTGGAGCGCGATTCAAATGCCCACTTCCCTTTCGACGGCCCCATGTATGTGCGCGGGTGACGGCGCACGCCACTGTGAGGATGACTCGCCCCAGGCCCAACAAAGTGACTGGTCACTCACTAAGTTCAGCATTATCCTGCCGTTGAATGGCCGCGAAGAACACTCCATCAGACGGGCCGAGCCGCCCTGTCCGCCGCACGCAGCAGGAGCGCCGGGAGACGACGCGGCGCAAGCTGCTGGACGCCACCATCGACACGCTGGTGGAGCAGGGCTACGCCCGGCTGACGACGGTGGAGGTGTCGAAGCGCGCGGGCCTGTCCCAGGGTGCGCTCTTCACCCACTTCGATACGAAGGAGGAGCTGCTCGCCGCCGCGGTGGAGCACCTCTTCCCGCGGCTCATCCAGGACTACCTGGCCGGCGTGGGTGCCCGGCCTTCGAGCAGGGACCGCATCGCGGCGGCGGTGGACATGTTGTGGGCCGCCTTCCAGCGCCCGGAGCTGCAAGCCGCCATCGAGCTGTACGTGGCGGCGCGCACGGACGCGGAGCTGCGCGTGGCGCTGGCGGCGGTGGACGGACCGCACCGGGAGAACCTGCACCGCGTGGCGCGCGAGCTGTTCCCCGAGGCCTCCGCGCACCCGGACTTCGACTCCATCGTGGAGCTGGCGCTGGACGCGGTGCAGGGCGCCGCGGTGGGAGGCAGCGCGCGGCCGAACGACCCGGCGCACCGGCGCATGTTGGATGCGCTCACGAACTTCATGCGCAACGCCTTCCTTCCCTCATTGGGCCCGCCTCGCCGCCGCGCCCGCTCCTGAGTCCGCCGCCACGGAGGGTCCCACCATGGACGCACCCCACATCCCCGACCTCATCATTCCGGCCATCCCGGTGTTCGCCCTCACGGTGGTCGCCGAGGCCCTCTGGGTGAAGAAGCAGCGGGACGAGGGCCGTCCCCTCGCGGGCCACACCTTGAAGGACACGGCGGCCAGCCTCTCCATGGGGCTGGGCAACGTGGCCATCAACGTCCTGTGGAAGGGCGTGGCCTTCGCCGGCTACCTGGCGCTCTACCACCTGACGCCGCTGCGCATGGGCTTCGGCGTGCTGGCGTGGGTGCTGCTCTTCCTCGCGGACGACCTCTGCTACTACGCCTTCCACCGCGTCCACCATGAGAGCCGCCTCTTCTGGGCGTCCCACGTGGTGCACCACTCCAGCCAGCACTACAACCTGTCCACGGCGCTGCGGCAGACGTGGACGCCGCCCACCAGCTTCGTCTTCTGGGCACCGCTGGCGCTGCTCGGGTTCCACCCGGTGATGATTGTGGCGCAGCAGTCCATCAGCCTGCTCTACCAGTACTGGATTCACACCGAGGCCATTGGCCGGCTGCCGCGCCCGCTGGAGTGGGTGCTCAACACGCCGTCCCACCACCGCGTGCACCACGCCTCCAACCCGCGCTACCTGGACAAGAACTACGCGGGCATCCTCATCATCTGGGACCGGCTCTTCGGCACCTTCGAGCCGGAGGGCGAGAAGCCCGTGTACGGCCTGACGAAGAACCTGGAGACGCACAACCCCGTGCGCATCGCCTTCCACGAGTTCGCGGCCATCGCGCGCGACGCGGCGAAGCCCGGCTCGTTGAAGCAGCGCCTGAGCTACGTCTTCCGCAACCCGGCCTGGAAGCCCGAGCCCCCGGAGGCGGCTTCGCCGTCCGAGGCCCAACCCCCGCCCGAGGCGGCCCGCCCCTCCGTGTGAGGTGTTGAGCACCCGGCCGCTCGCGGCCGCATGGACGCGCATCGACACCGTCGTCCGGCTTCCCACCCGCGCACGGAGGCGCTAAGCCACCCGGCACTTTTCGCGACGCGAGAACTGCCAGGAGGAGCCATGACCGAGCGAGAACTGTGGGAGCGGTACCAGCGTTATCTGTGCGTCGTCCCGGCCTTGGACTTCACGCTCGACGTCTCGCGCATGCGCTTCCCGGCGGACTACCTGGAGCGGATGCGGCCCCGCGTGGAGGAGGCCTTCGACGCGATGGAGGCCCTGGAGAAGGGCGCCATCTCCAACCCGGACGAGAAGCGCAAGGTGGGCCACTACTGGCTGCGCGCGCCGGAGCTGGCCCCCGAGCCCGCGCTCCAGAAGGAAGTCACCGACACGGTGGCCGCCATCCACGCCTTCGCCAAGGACGTGCATGAGGGCCGGGTGAAGCCGCAGAAGGCGCAGCGCTTCACGCACGTGCTGATTGTGGGCATTGGCGGCTCGGCGCTGGGGCCGCAGCTCGTGGCGGACGCGCTGGGCACCGCGAAGGACCCGATGCAGGTGTCCTTCTTCGACAACACGGACCCGGACGGCTTCGACCGCGTGCTGGCGCAGCTCGGCGGCCGGCTGGCGGAGACGCTCACGCTGGTCATCAGCAAGTCGGGCGGCACCAAGGAGACGCGCAACGGCATGCTGGAGGCCGAGCGCGGCTACACGGCCCAGGGACTGGACTTCAGCAAGCACGCGGTGGCCGTCACGGGCGCGGGCAGCGAGCTGGACAACCACGCGAAGAAGCAGGGCTGGCTGCGCACCTTCCCCATGTGGGACTGGGTTGGCGGCCGCACGTCGGTGACGTCGGCGGTGGGCCTGCTGCCCGCGCGGCTCCAGGGGCTGGACATCGACGCGCTGCTCAAGGGCGCGCGCGACATGGACGCGGCGACGCGGGAGCGTGACGCGCTGAAGAACCCGGCCGCGCTGCTGGCGCTCATGTGGCACTACGCCGGGGACGGCCGGGGCCACAAGGACATGGTCATCCTCCCGTACAAGGACCGGCTCCTGCTGATGTCGCGCTACCTCCAGCAGCTCGTCATGGAGTCGCTGGGCAAGGAGACGGACCTGGACGGCCAGGTGGTGAACCAGGGCATCGCCGTCTACGGCAACAAGGGCTCCACGGACCAGCACGCCTACGTGCAGCAGCTCCGCGAGGGCGTGCTCAACTTCTTCGTCACCTTCATCGAGGTGCTGAAGGACCGTGACGGCGGTTCGCAAGAGGTGGAGCCCGGCGTCACCAGCGGCGACTACCTGCTGGGCTTCCTGCTGGGCACGCGGCGCGCGCTCTACGAGAAGGACCGCGAGTCGCTCACCCTCACCGTACCGGACGTGAGCGCGCGCACGCTGGGCGCGCTGATTGCCCTGTATGAGCGCGCCGTGGGCTTCTACGCCACGCTGGTGCACATCAACGCGTACCACCAGCCGGGCGTGGAGGCGGGCAAGAAGGCCGCGGGCGTGGTGCTGGAGCTCCAGCGCAAGTTGACGGCGCGCCTGCACGAGGCCCGCGCGGAGGCCCGCACCGCCGAGCAGCTCGCCGCGGACATCGGCATGCCGGACGAGG
The DNA here is from genome assembly GCA_046520405.1 of Myxococcus sp. 1LA. Taxonomy (GTDB): domain Bacteria; phylum Myxococcota; class Myxococcia; order Myxococcales; family Myxococcaceae; genus Myxococcus. The sequence continues at coordinate 4,382 of JBKGHI010000311.1, read as the reverse complement.
TGGAGACGGTGTTCAAGGTGCTCCAGCACCTGGCCGCCAACCCGGACCGCGGCATCGAGCGCACCCCCGGCGCCACGCCGACGCAGGCTCGCTTCCGGGCGAAGTAGGTTGCATCCGCCGATGCTCGCGGCCGGCACACCCGGCCGCGGCTCGGCATTGGCCATGGGAAGCAGCAACCCTCCCAGGCGGCGCCATCAGGCCCTGCGCCCAGAACTCAACGCCCGCGTGCCATGAGTCCCCCGCCCCCGGAACAGGCGCTGTAGAACCTCCGGCCATGGACCTGGAGCTCAAAGGAAAGACGGCCCTCATCACCGGCAGCAGCCGAGGCATTGGCCGGGCCATCGCGTCGGTGCTGGCCCGTGAGGGCGTGCGGGTGTGCCTCAGCGCACGCGGCGCGGAGGCGCTGGAGGCCACCGCGTCCGAGCTTCGCGCCGAGGGCGCGGACGTGGCCACGGTGGTGACGGACGTGGCCACCCAGCCCGGCGCCGTGGAAGCGGTGGACGCGGCGGTGCGCGCCTTCGGGCGGCTGGACATCCTGGTCAACAACGTGGGCGGCAGCGGCGGCGCGGGCGCCTTCCACTCCGCCACCGCCGAGCAGTGGACGGCCGTCCTGGACCGCAACCTCCTGTCGGCCGTGTGGTGCAGCCAGCGCGCCGTGGAGGCGATGCGCCAGCAGGGCGGCGGCTGCATCATCCACATCAACTCCATCTACGGCCGCGAGTACGCCACCAGCGCGCCCTACACCACCGCCAAGGCCGGCATCACCGCGCTCACCAAGGAGATGGCGGTGGACCTGGCGCAGTACCGCATCCGCGTCAACGGCGTGGCCCCCGGCTCCATCCTCTTCCCCGGGGGAAGCTGGGACAAACGCCAGAAGGCGGACCCGGACAAGGTGGCGAAGCTGGTGCGCGACGAGCTGCCCTGGGGCCGCTTCGGCGCCCCGGAGGAAGTCGCGGACGTGGTGGCCTTCCTCTGCTCGGAACGCGCACGCTGGGTCACAGGGGCCACCCTCCCCGTGGACGGGGGCCAGGGCCGTGCCTTCTGAACCGGATGGCCCTCGGGGTCCGTGCTATGCAGGGGCCCTCCGCATGAGACTCGACCCGTGCTGAAGCTCTACAAGTTGGAAGGCGACCGGCTCCGCTACTGGGAGGCCTGGGTGCATGACGGCGCACTCACCGTGCACCAGGGCCTGGTCGGCGAGACCGGCGAGGACCAGCAGCTCCCCCTCCCGCCGGAGGAAGACCCGGACATGGTCATCGCCGAGGCCGCCGGCCCGCTGGTGGACCAGGGCTATGACGAGCCTGATCCCTCCGCGATGACGACGTTCATCGTCCAGTACACCATCGAGGGCAAGGGCACCGGCCACGACGTGGAGAAGCGCGTCGCCGTGGAGGAGCTGCTCACGGACGCGCTCGGGTGGACCGGCAACGGCGAGGTCGAAGGCGGCGAGCTGCTGGAGCAGCAGCTCCGCGTCTACTGCCGGGTGATGGACGCCGACGCGGCCGTGCGCACCGCCGTGGAGGCGTTGGACGCCGAGGACCTGCTCGAAGGCGCCACCCTGCTCGTCGGCAAGGACGAGGAAGAACCGCGGGCCGTCTGGCCCACGCAGCGCTGATACACGCGTCTGGCGAACCTCCGCGGCGAAGTCGGACTTCTACGGTTGGTGTAGAAGATTCCGCCTTCCGCGCGTGGACAGGGACGTCTGCCACGACGCAAAGTGCCGACCCATTGAAAATGATTAGCAAAGTCATAGCCACCTCCCGCTGATTCCCCGTGCGTGTCGAGCGCCAGGGAGCCCAGGAGACGGGTCCTGTCTTGCTGATGCTCGTCACGTCGCGGCTTCCGCGGCGCTGGCGGAGCCTTGTTCGTTCAAACCCGCGGGCGCCTCTGGCGCTGGTGGGAGGGGGGAGTTGCGAAGCCCAGCCATCCACATGAGGAGAAGGACCTTGCGCGCCGTTCATCGTGAAGACGTTTCCCCCCGCCCCACCCGTGGCCCTCGGCTGTCCGTGAGCTGGAAGTGGATGGGCTCGGCCCTGCTGCTGACCATGACGCCCGCGTGGGCGCAGGACGCGGCCACGCCGCCGCCTCCTCCGGGTTCAGCGGCCGCCGAGCGTCAGGCCGAGCAGGCCGCGACGGAGGGCGAGGAAGCGGCGCTGGAGTCCAACGTCTTCCAGATGGCCCCCGTGGTGGTGACGGCGACGCGCACCGAGCAGGACGTCACCTCCGCCCCCGCCTCCGTCACCGTGGTGACGCAGGAGGACCTGAAGCGGGCCCCGGTGGGTGACTTGACGGACGCCATCCGCCTGGCGCCTGGCATCAGCCTGACGGCCGGCAGCCAGGGCCGCCGTGGCATCAGCATCCGCGGCATGGATTCGAGCTACACGCTCATCCTCGTCGACGGCAAGCGCGTGAACTCGCTGGAGGCGGTGTTCCGCCACAACGACTTCGACATCGGCCTCATCCCCACGGAGGGCATCGAGCGCATCGAGGTCGTCCGCGGCGCCATGTCCTCGCTCTACGGCTCCGAGGCGCTGGGCGGCGTCATCAACATCATCACCAAGCCGATTGCCCCCAAGTGGACGGGCGGCATCGACCTGAAGGCGCAGACGCCCACCGTGGGCGCCAACGGCGAGGAGCTCCGCTCCAGCGTCTTCCTCAGCGGTCCGCTCATCCAGGACAAGCTGTCCATGAAGATTACCGGCGGCTTCAACCACCGCCAGGCGTGGAACGGCGCGCGCAACCCGGGCTCGCCCGTGCTCAACGCGGACGGTGCTCCGGTGACGCGTGAAGACGGCAGCGTCGTCAACTACGGCGACCTGGCCACGCTCGAGGGCCGCAATGACCACAATGGCCGGCTGTCGCTGAACTGGACGCCCACCGCGCAGCAGACGATTACGGCCGAGTACGGCCGCGCGTACCAGAACCGCATCGGCGAGTACTACATCGGCGGCTCGTACGGTGACGCGGACGCGGTGGTGCACCGCAACGACGCGGTGCTGGGCCACAAGGGCAAGTGGGACTGGGGCAACTCCGAGGTCCGCGGCTACTGGGAAGGACTGGAGAGCGGCGTTGACGGCCTCACCCAGGACAACATCGTCGCGGAGGCCAACGCCACCACGTACCTGGGCATCAACACGCTGACGGTGGGCGGCGAGGCCCGCTGGATTGACCTCAAATCGGACGAGTTCACCAGCGGCGCCGCCAGCGTGCACCAGCAGGCCGTCTACGCGCAGGACGAGGTGGCCCTGCTGGACAAGCTGACCCTGCTGCTGGGTGCGCGTCTGGACAACCACGAGAACTTCGGCCTTCACTTCACGCCGCGCGCCTACGCCGTCTACTCGCCCATCAACCACCTCACGCTGAAGGCGGGTGTCGGCACGGGCTTCAAGGCGCCCACGCTGCGGCAGATGAGCACCGAGTCCCTGGTGACGAGCTGCCGTGGCCGCTGCGGCATCATCGGCAACCCGGACCTGGAGCCGGAGAAGAGCACCAACTACGAGGTGTCCGCCAACTGGACCATGTCCTCGTGGGCCCTGTCGGCCACGGTGTTCCAGAACAACATCCGCAACCTCATCGACACGCCGCGTGGCACGGGCGTGGAGCCGGTGGGGACCGACCCGGAGACGGGCCTGCCCCTGTACGTGCCCCGCAACGTCAACCGCGCGCGGCTGCGCGGCGTCGAGGCGACGGCGAGCAAGGCCTTCGGCAACGTGGTGCGCCTGAGCGCGAACTACACGTTCCTGGAGAGCCGGGACCTGGAGAACGACGTGCAGCTCGCCTACCGGCCCAAGCACACCCTCAACGGCCAGATTGACGTGACGCCGATTGAGCGGCTGAAGGCCTTCGTGCGCGGCCAGTACATTGGCCCGCAGCTCAGCGGCACGGAAGAGGTGGAGGCCTATGCCCTCTTCGACGCGGGCGCCAGCTACGACATCAGCAAGAACTTCGGCGTCAACGCGGGCGTGCTCAACATCGCCAACACCCGCACCGAGGACGAGGAAGGCTACGTGTTCCAGGAGCGCGGCCGCACCCTCTACGCCGGTGTGAACGCGCGCTTCTAAGCAACGCGGCGTCCCCTGCGTAGCGGGGACGTCTGAGCAGCACCCGAGGCCGTGCGTGTCCCTCTTCACGGAGGACTCGCACGGCCTTTTCGCGTTTCAGGGCCCCTGCCGACTCACGCCTCCGAGCCCGCGGGCGGTACAGGCACGGGACGGAAGACGCGGAACAGCAACACCAGCGAGGGCACCACGACGGCCGTGCCCACGCCCAGCGCCACCAGGAGCAGCCGCTGCGCGCCAGGGCTCGCCGCCGCGCCTTGCAGCGTGACGTCCGGCACCACCAGGTACGGCTGCTGCGAGCGGCCCACCCCAGCACGATGAGCC
>JBKGHI010000310.1:0-9360 GCA_046520405.1 Myxococcus sp. 1LA | reverse complement strand
AGGCGCGGGGCCCTCACCCGCCGGGCTCGCCCGGCACCCACCCCTTTCAAGCTGCAGGAGGCGTCATGGCGACGTTGATGGCGGAGCTTTGCCAAGTTGTCGAGGACCGGGCCGACCCGAGCGGCTGGATGCACCGGGCGATGTTCGAGGTGCGCTCGTCCGTCCGCCGCGCGCTGGTGTCCGTTGAGTCCCGGCTCGAGCGCGCGGGCGTGCAGACCTGGATGGTGACGCGGAGCATCTACGGCGCCGGGCTGATGACGGCGGTCTGCGCCCAGCACCACGCGACGCTGGGCGCCGCCGATCTGCCCCGGGCGCTCGCCGACGTCGCGGGCCTGGCCGTCTCGGTGGTGGCGCTCCTCGTGGGCGCCGAGCTGGATTCCATCGCCACCCGTGAGCGCGAGCAGGCGGAAGCCGAAGGGCGCGAGCCCACCCGCGTGGAGTGCTCGCCGCGCGCCGCGCAGTTGAGGACGCTGCTCCCCTGGCTTGGGCTCGCGGGCCTCGCCTTCGCCTTCGGCGCCGTCGGTGCCTTCGCCTTCGTCTGGCGCGCCCTGGCCCCGTTCGCACGGCGCGCGTACCGGAGGCACCGCCCCCTCGGGCGCGTGAAGTGGGTGCGCCAGCAGCCCCAGCAGTGCGGCCAGACGTGCGTCGCGATGCTCACGGGGCGCCAGGTGGCCGAGGTGTGCGCGGTGATGGGGCGGCGCGGGGAGTGCGGAGAGCTGGGCATGGCCATCGCGCTCCAGGCTGCCGGGCTGGACCTGGAGGTAGACCTGCGCGCCGGACTGCCTGCGCCAACGGACCGCGCCCTCGTGCTGTTGCGCCATGAGCTGACGGGCGCCGGGCACTGGGTGGTGTGGGACCGGGGCCAGGTGGTCTGCCCCTTCGAGGGCCCAATGTCACCGAGCCAAGCCGACGAGCACTGGTGGCGCCACTACTGGCAGGTGGCCGGCCATCACCGGGTGCTCCCGGAGGTGGCGCACCCGGTGCCGGGCTACGTCGTTGACCTGTACCGCGCTCAGGCAGGTGCGCGATGAGCAGCAACGCACTCAAGGACCTGGCCAACGTCGTTCATCGCCTGACGGGGCTGGAGGAGTGGTGGCGGGAGCAGGAGGCCGCCAACACCCGCAAGCTTCTGGCGGAGGCAGCCGCACTGCCACAGCGACAGGCAGCGGCGCGGAAGGCACTGGCGCAGGCGGAGGCAGCGCTCGCCGAGGTCACGCCGGACGGCACCAAGGGTACCCATGAGCGCTGGCGAGAGTCCTTCAAGGAGACGGTGCGCTGCGAGCTGGCCATCGCGGCCCTTGATGCTGAGGCGCGCGCCCTCTGGCTGGTCCTCAGCGTGGAGTTGTGGAACGCGCGGAAGGCGCACTGGATGGCGGGGCTTGCGGAGGTGAACGAGGAAGAGCAGCCGGAATAGTCAGACATCAGAGGTACAGCGAAAGGCATTCCACCTTGGAGGGCCAATCGTTGCCAACGGGCTACCAGTACCTCTGTCACGGATACGGCGAGCACCCAGACCGCAGTTTCGTTCTCTGCGAGCGCGAGGACGGCCACGCGGGGCTGCACAGGTGGCGCGACTTCGAGTGGGACGACGCCCCTTCTGTGGAACAGGAAATCGAAGCCGAGCTGCGAGAACTGTTGCGGCGCGCCGAGCAGGCCGCCGGGGAATGGTGGGACGAATGAGGCACACAACGCGAGGCTTCAAGCGCACGCCCAAGGTGACGCCCGAGCTGGTGCAGCACCGGGCCGTGCGCGCGGAGTTCCTCGCGGCCATGGACAAGCTCCAGGGCAAGACGCCGGAGCCGCCCCCGCCGCGAGACACGGCCCCAGAGGGGTATTGCTACTGCGGCAGCCCCCTCATGCGGTCCGGAATGAAGCTCATCTGCATGCTGGGCCTGCACGACGACTAGCTATTCGCGCGACGGAGCTGCGGCCCCAGCTCCCCGCGCACAACGCCGCCTCCCATCAGGCGGCGCTCCGTGTCTGTCCGAACGGAGTCTTCACGTGGTGACGGGTGCCCCTCCCTCCACCACACCCGCCGCGCATTGGGCGCGGCGGTGCAGTCCTCACGGCGTGACGTAGGCGCCCGCGGTGCCGGCCGGGGTTCAGCCCCCCTACCCGGCTGGCACCGCACCTTTCACGCAGTCCCCCAACGTAGTCCCCACCAGGAGTCGAAATGCGTTTGTCTTTGATGCCCGCCTTGGCGCTGTCGCTGCTCGTGTGCGCGTGCGCCGGAAGCAGTGAGTACGAGCGTGGTGTCCTCACGCGCCCGCCGCCCCCTCCCCCGCGGCCCGGTGTTGGAGCGCCCGAGTTGGGCCAGCCCGAAGACGTGCGCGTCCGAGTTCCGCGCGCCGCGACCGGCGCGTCCTCCCGCCGTCCGCGCGGCCCGGCATCTGGGCGTCAGACGGTGACCCTGCGCTGCGACCGAAGCTGCAGGTGACGCCCAGCCGCGCCAGTGCCTCCGTCGCGTCGACCCCCGCCGGCATCCCTGAGCGCGCGTGGAAGAAGTGCTGGCAGGACGTCCAGGCGTGCATCACCGAAGAGGAAGACACCCAAGGGCTGGGCGACGCCCAATACGAGTGCTTGAGGCGGCACATGCTGTACGCGTGCGGTGCGCTGGCAAATGCCTCAGCTGAGGTGCGGCCTGAGGTCGCGCGCAAATGGGGCAAAGGCTGGGACACCAGCGCGTTCGGCGCATCCACCAGGACGGAGACGATGGCCGCCTGCCGCAAGGTATCGGACCTTGAGCGGGTGAACGAGGTCTACGAGCGCCTCCACGCCAGGTGCGCGCCGAGTTGGGCCGCCTTCTTCCGCCAGTAGCGCTGGCGCCGCGGCCGCGGCTCACGCCGAAAGCGCAGTCCAACCCGCAGTCCCACGCAGCAATAACAATTACTGAAGGACAAGCACCAATGCGACTCCACATCGCAGCGTCACTCGTCTGCCTGCTGCTCTCCGCCTGCGCTGGGCCCGATGCCTACGAGCGCACCGCCGTCCGGCCCCCGCCTCCGACGCGGGCCCCGCGTCACAACCCAGCCGAGGACGCGCCGCACACGAAGGGCCAACCCGGCTACGTGGACTCCGCCGGCCGACATGTGCCGCGCGGGAAGGATCGGCGGCACCTCCCGCCCTCCGAGCGCCCCGGCATCTGGGCCTCGGACGGCGATGAACGGCGGGCCTCCGCACTCCAGACTCCGGCCCCCATGGCGGACAGCCGTCCCGCCGGTGTGCCCAAGAGCGCCCGCGACTTCTGCCGCCAGGAGGCCGCGCGCCTGGCGCAGCAAGCCGGAGCGGAGGGCCTGGACCCACGCGTGCGTCGATGCCTGGAGGACCGATTCCTACGCCTCGACTGCGCGGCCGACCTCTTGAAGCGCGCCGAGGAGTTGGAGAGGCGGAAGGCGAACTGGGACCACCCGTTCTTCCGGGCAGTGCCCGGCGCATGGGACCGGGATGATGCCGAGGACGACATCGAGCGGGCCGAGAAGGAGCTCGATGCCAAGGCGTGCCGCGACGCCAAGGTGCGCAAGGCCGCCCTGGACCAGTTCCACCGCCTGCGCTCCGAACACGGCGGAGCCATGAGGTGGGCGGACCGCGTGCCCACCAGGACCAACCCCGCCCGGAACTAGCTGCCGCCGCTGCATCCCCAACACCGTCCACTGACGCGCTACCGCGCCCCACAGCTCGGCTGGGTGACATGCCGAGCGCAGTACCTCCGCAGCGACATGCCTGGCGCCCGTCTCACTCGACCCGCCGGTTCGACTCCGGCCCGCGGCATCGGCGCAAGCCGACGCAGCAGCAACCCAACCCGCAGTTCAGGAGCACCCTCAGAATGTTCCATCGATTCGTTGCAGTCCTCGCTGCACTCTTCGCGAGCGCCCCCGCGTTCGCCCAGTCGTATGACGTCTACGAGAATGGGAAGGTCTTCACCTCCCGTGACGACCGGCCCTATGCGGAAGCCTTCGCCGTCCGGGACGGCAAGGTGGTGGCTGTGGGCTCCACCTTCGACCTGCGGGTGCTCTATCCGCCCACGAAGGCCAACGTGCGCCGCATCGACCTGGGCGGACGCACGGTGGTGCCGGGGCTGGTGGACGCACACAGCCACGTTGCGCCCCTCGGCCACCCGTCGTGGTTCGTCAACGACCCGAGCTTCGTCCCTGGCCCCGGGCCGACTGCTGCCGAGGTGGTGGCTCTCGTGACGGCGCGAGCCGCGACGGTGCCGGCCGGGACGCCCATCCTCGCCATCGTCAGCACCGCATGGTACGCGACCGCCGGGGATGACCCGCGCGCTCTGCTGGACGCAGCAGCGCCGAACCACCCAGTCGTGGGCGTCGACTGGAGCGGACACGGAAACTCCGTCAACAGCACCATGCTCGCCATGGCCGGCTTCGTGGACGGCGCGCCCCACCCCTACGGCGGACGCCTCTCCCGCGACGCCAGCGGCAGACTGACGGGCTACGTCCAGGAGCTGGCCGAAGTCGCCATCTTCAAGGCGCTGGCGGACTTGCTGCCGACCGAACTCTACGCGGGCGCCTACGCCCAGTACGCCCAGGACGCGCTGGCCCTCGGGTACACCACCACCTTCGACATTCCCTTCGTGCTGTCGGACGCCCGAGCTGCCCAGGTCCACGCGCTCCAGCCCGTCGCCCACTTCCTCCCGGTGTGCATCATCGACAGCGAGGGAGAGCAGTGCCAGCCGGGGTCGGACGGCACTATCCGCCGGAAGGTGTTCCTCGACGGAGGCCCGGTGGACTGCTCCACGCACGTCACCGTGCCCTACTTGGCGCCCGAGACGTGCCCCGCGGCCAGCGCCCCCTGGCTTGGCCTGGAGGACATCACCGACGCGCAACTCGACAGCGTGTTGGCGGACGTGCTCGCCCGCGGTGGACACCTCCTCGTGCATGCGCTGGGCAACGGCGCCGTGGAGCAACTGCTGACGCGCCTGGAGGCGCAGCCCTCCGTGGACTGGAGCAGCCGGGTGACTCTTGAGCACGGCGACATGGTGACGCCCGCCCAGGTGGCCCGGGTGGCGGCGCTCGGCATCCCCGTGGTCCAGAACCCCACGCACATTCCCGCGCTGCTGCCCCTCTTTCCGCTGAGGTACGAGGCCTCGCTGTACGCTGAGGCCCAGCCGCTCCGCTCGCTGCTGACAGCGGGCATCCCCCTCGCGTTCGGCTCGGACACCTTCGGCAGCCCCACCAGCCCCTGGGTGGACGTGCTGCTGGCCGTGGCACACCCGGGCCGGCCCTCCGAGGGCATCACCGTGGCCGAGGCCGTGACTGCGTACACCCGGACGGCGGCGCGGGTGCGCGGCATCCCCGGCGGCTACCTGGCCGCTGGCCTGCCGGCGACGTTCGCGGTGCTGTCGCAGGACGTCTTCACAGCCCCGCTTGAGGCTCTGCCCCTCACCTCGTCGGTACTGACGGTGGTGGACGGTGTGACGCGCTGGAGCACAGGCACGCTGTCGGCGCGCTGAGCCCTGCCCCTCGTCGTTGACGTGAGCACGGGCGGCGCCGCCCAGGCCGCCCGCGCTGTCTCTCCCAACTCGTAGTCCCCCTGGAGTGCCGACGATGCGCTGGATGCTGATGTTGATGGTTGTTGTGATGGCCGGGTGCGCGGGCTCGCAGCCCAGCAGGTTCACCGACGCCCAGAATCGTCGGGCTCGGGCCTCGATGGAGTGCTCGGACGCGGCCGAAGCGCGGGTTGCCGGCGACGACTACGCCGGCTGGCCCCCCGGTGAGACGGCCTGCCTGACGGGCTTGGTGGCGTCCGCCTGTGCCAGCAGGGAGTGGGCAAAGGAAGGGAGCCACGAGGCCGCCGTGGTCGCCGCGGAGTACCAGGCCCACGTCGTCGAGAGGTGCGGCGCCGACCTCACTCGACGGGTCCGCGCTGCCTTCGAGGCTGGCCTCTGAGGCAGCGCGGGGCTGGGTATTGCGCCGCGCCCAGCCCCTTCTCTCCCCCTCACCCACGAATCACCAGAGAGGTTCCCGATGACGACGAAGTGCGAGCAGAGCCCGGCGACGGCCGGAGAGCTGTCGAAGGAGGAGGTGGCCACGGCCGAGCGCAACGCGACGGGGGCGGACGCGGAGGGCCTCCGCGGGCTGTTGGACATGGCACGTACCGTCTACGTGGACACCGGCCCTCTGCTCGTCACCCTCCGAGAAACATTGGCGCTCGCGAAGAAGAAGGAGGCGACTCGCGACGACTTCTCCAGCGCGAGGAATGCCATTGGCGCGATGGAACGCCTGCTGAAGTCTCTCTGGGACGCCCGCTGCGAGGTCGTTGATGGTGCATCCCTCACCCCGACTTCCGGGCCGTGCAGTGAGGAGCGCAGCCCAGACGCCACCGCCGAGGCATGGGCCAAGGGCGTTCGCGCCAAGGAAGCGCTCGTGCGCGACTGGGCCCAGCAGCAAACCCGCGCCCGCATCGCCCCCACGCCGGTTCCCACGGTGCCGCCGCTCAAGCCCGCGCCCGCGGCGCTGGACGCATCCGACGCAACGCAGCCCGCGAAGGAGCCGCGCCATGGCTGAGACCGCCATCGAGTGGACGGACCACGTTTGGAACGTCACCAAGGGCTGCAGCCGGAAGTCCCCCGGGTGCGGCGGTGGCACCCCGGGCCCGCGCAAGGGCGGCTGCTACGCGGAGCGAATGGCCATCCGCCTGGCCGGACCGGGGCAGCCCTACGAAGGGCTCGTGGAGTCCACGCCGGCCGGGCCCCGGTGGACCGGCAAGGTGGTGCTCGACGAGGAGCTGCTCGACGCGCCCCTGCGCTGGCGCCGGCCGCGCCGGGTGTTCGTCAACAGCATGAGCGACCTGTTCCACGAGTCGCTCTCCTTCGAGGCCATCGACCGAGTCTTCGCGACGATGCGCCTGGCCGAGCGCCACACCTTCCAGGTGCTGACGAAGCGCGCGGACCGGATGCGCGAATACGTGGAGTGGGCCCGCGCCCGCTCGCTGGTCGAAGGGCTGGAGGTCGTGCCCGGCAGGCCCATCACATGGGAACGCGCCCACGCCAACGTGTGGCTGGGCGTGTCCGTGGAGGACCAGCGCCGCGCCGACGAGCGCATCCCCCACCTGCTGGCGACGCCCGCGGCCGTGCGGTTCCTCTCGTGCGAGCCGCTCCTTGGCCCCGTCGACCTCTCCCGGTGGTTGCCGCGCGCCCGCTACTACCTCGCCCGCTGCGCCAGGTGCGGACACACCGCGTCCTCCGAGTTCTTTGGCGAGCTGCGCAACCACGACGATGCCGACGTGGAGTGCCCTATTTGCGGCCACCTCCTGCAGGACGAGGTCCCGGGAATTTCCTGGTGCATCGTCGGCGGCGAGTCAGGGCCTGGTGCTCGCCCTATGCACCCCATATGGGCGCGGCGCCTGCGGGACCAGTGCGTCGCGGCTGGGGTGCCCTACTTCTTCAAGCAGTGGGGCGCGTGGAAGCCTTGCTGCACGATGACGGAGGCAGAGACGGAGGCGCTCTACGTCCCGTTGCCAGCAGGCGTTCCCGACGACTCACCGCGCCGGTGCAAGGTGGCGTCGGTATCGTTCACCCCTGAGCCCATGCCGGTAGGCGGGGAGGTGCACACCCTCTTCGAACTCGGGAAGAAGCGCGCTGGCCGGGTCCTGGACGGGCGTACCTGGGACGAGTTCCCCGCGGATAAGGGGGCGGCCCATGCGTGAGCGCCCCATGCTGTTCAGCGGGCCTATGGTGTCCGCCCTCCTAGACGGACGGAAGACGGTCACCCGCCGATTGGTGAAGCCCCACCACCTGGGCGGCACGCTCGATGTCGTGGACGTGCTCAACGCGGGCAACGCCGAGCGCGCCCAGGTGCACTGCCCCTATGGAGCGCCCGGCGACCGGCTCTGGGTGAAGGAGACCTGGGCGCTCGAAGACTGCGGACCCGACGGAGAGAGGGTCGTGTGGCGGGCGGACCGCGCCGCCGCATGGCGCACCAACCTCGCCGACGTCTACTACCTCGCCTCCAACTACGAGCCGAGCCGCTGGCGCCCCTCCATCCACATGACCCGCTGGGCCAGCCGCCTGACGCTTGAGGTGGTCTCCATCCGCGCCGAGAGGCTGCACGACATCACCGAGGCGGACGCGCAGGCCGAGGGCGTGGAGCGGCACCCGACGGAGAACGGCTGGCGGAACTACGAGCCAGAGCCGGCCTTCGAGGCCGTCACATACCACGCCACTGCCCGCGAATCGTTCGCGTCGCTCTGGCGTTCCATCAACGGTCCCCAGTCCTGGGACGACAACCCCTGGGTGTGGCGCGTGGAGTTCCGCCGCGCCCGGGGCCTGAACGGGGGCACCCTGTGAACAAGGTCCTGTTCGTGGCCGTGGATTCGCTCCTGGAGCGCGACGCAGAGCGCGCCGACCGCGTGAGCGCCCAGCATGCGCGGTCCCCGAGTCGGCGCGACTTCTGGCGAGCGGTGGCGGAAGCGACGCGGGTGCACCTGGGCTGGTGGCGCTCCCTCTGGCCGCTGGGAGGTGCCCGATGAGCGCTCGCCGCATCGAGGTCACGGTGCTGTCCCCCGACGGCAAGCCCCTGGGCACGTGGACGGGCACGCCCACCAACTCCCTTTGGCGGGCCAAGGGCCAGGCGCCCCGGCTCACGGTGAGCGGGGCCACGCGGGAGTGTGAGCGCCACGGAGAGGGCTGGGCACTGCGCCTGCGCGAGGGTGAGCGCGCGCCGACGAACAACGCGAGGACGCGCCAATGAACGCGCCCCTGGGAGGCCCGTACCGGTACACGCGCGAGGGGCGCGGCGTGTTCCATTTCCCCCTCGCACGGCCGTGGACGTGGGCCATCACCCACCACGGCATGTGGAGCGTCTTCGTGACGGACGAGGAGCCGCCCCGCCAGGGCGTGCCGGCACGGCGGTATCCGCGCCACCCGCCCCCGGAGCTGATGGGCCAGTGGTTGGCCATCTACGCCACGCGGGACTACGACGCCGACGCCGTCCAGTGGCTGCGCGCCGCGCACGGAGTGGAGGCCCCTGCCGGCGATGTGCTGCCCCACGGGGCCTACGTGGCCGTTGCCCGCCTGGCCGAGGTGTCCACGGTGGGCAACGACTCCCGGGCGTTCGGACGCGACCCCTGGTGGGGGCCTCGCGGTGCCAGTTGCCGGGGCACCATCGCCTGGTGGCTGGAGGAGATTCAGGCCATTGAGCCGCTCCCGGCGCATCCCGCGTCGCGCCTAGCCCCGTTCGACGCGGGCCTGCTGCAGGAGCTGCGCGAGCGCATGAGCTTGGCCCGGGACGGGTTCTGGCGCCCGGAGGTGTACGCGGTGCCGGCGTCCATCCCCGTCCTGTCCGTGCCTCGCGAGGCCGCGCCGCCGTCCGCCCCTCCCCCGCCCGCGGCTCAGGCCCTGCCGGC
>JBKGHI010000030.1:0-55887 GCA_046520405.1 Myxococcus sp. 1LA | reverse complement strand
AGAACTTCTCGAAGAGGCCGCCCACCAGCCCCTTGCGGTAGGCCGCGCTGCCGCGCAGGTCGCTGATGGGGGAAATCTCCTCCGCGAGCACGGGCAGCACCCGCTCCACCGTGTCTCGTGTCCAGGGCTGTCCGGTGAGCGCGGCCTCGGCGCGGCGCGCGCGGATGGGCGTGGCCGCGACGCCGCCGTAGCCCAGGCGCGCCAGCCGCACGATGCCGGCCGCGTCCAGCTCCACGCGGAAGCCCGCGGCGACGATGCTGATGTCCAGCTCGCGCCGCTTGGACACCTTGAACGAATCGGAGAGCCGCTGGCCGCCTTCCGGCACCGCGGGGTGGGGGATGACGATGTGGCGGACGACCTCGTCCGGGGCCAGCGCCGTCTTCCGGTAGGCGAGGAAGAAGTCGGCCAGCGCCAGCGTGCGCTCCCCGCGCACCGAGCCCAGGACGAGCGAGGCGTCCAACGCGAGCAGCACCGGCGCCATGTCGCCAATGGGGGACGCCGTCACCAGGTTCCCCGCCAGGGTGGCGCGCTGGCGGATCTGCCGGGAGGCGAAGACGTTGAGCATCTTCGTCACCTCGGGCAGCGCGTCACCCAGGGCCTCCTCCAGGGCCACCAGCGAGGCCGCGCCGCCCACGTACCAGCCATCCGCTTCACGGCGGACGGTGCGCAGGGACTCCACGCCCTCGGTGGAGATGAGGAAGGGGTAGCGGCGGGCCTTCTTGGTGATGTCCACGCCCAGCTCGGTGGCGCCCGCCACCAGGTGCGCCTCCGGGTGCTTCGCGCGCAGGGCCAGCAGCTCCTCCCACGACGTGGGGCGGAGGAACGTCTGTCCGCCGGCCTCGTAGCGCAGCGCGGACAGGGGCGCGGCCGGGCCCTCCAGCGGCGCGGCGGGAATGGCGGTGGCCGCGCCTTCATCGCGTGAGGCGAGCGCCTCCATCATCGCGTCGCGGATGGGGCGGTAACCGGTACAGCGGCAGAGGTTGCCGCACAGCTGGTCCGCCACGGCCGCGGGGGAACAGACGTCCTTGCGGGAGTACGCCTCCGCCATGGAGACGATGAAGCCCGGGGTGCAGAAGCCGCACTGTGAGCCGTAGTGCTTCACCATGGCCTGCTGCACCGGGTGGGGCTTGGCGCAGCTCCCCACGCCCTCCACCGTCACCAGCTCGCGGCCCGCCACCATGGGCACCAGGGCGATGCAGGCGTTGAAGGCGCGCAGGCACCGGTTGCCCTGGGCGTCCCGGTCCACCATGGCCACGGTGCACGCGCCGCAGTCACCCTCGGCGCAGCCCTGCTTGGTGCCGGTGAGGCCCTTGGCCCGCAGGAAGTCGAGCAGCGTGGTGTTGGGGGAGACGCCATCGACGCGGACGGGCGCGCCGTTGAGCACGAACTCGAACATGTTGCTCATTCTCCTGAGGAGACCCCGCGCAGGCGGGGCGTCTCCGAGGCCGGGGCCTCGGTATGGGTTTCGGACTCCGCGCCCTGGTTGTGGAGCTGGATGAGCCCGGCGGCGATGCTCACCGCGACCTCCTGGGGGGACTTGCCCCCAATCTCCAGCCCCATGGGGCAGCGCACGCGGGCGAGCTGCGCCGCCGTCGCGCCCCGGGCCTCCAGGCGCTGACGGAAGCGGGCCCACTTGGTGTTGCTTCCAATGAGGCCCACGTAGCGCGCGGGCTTCTCCAGGGCGAAGGCGATGATGTCCTGGTCCAGGTCATGCCGGTGCGTCATCACCGCGATGTACGTGCGGCGGGCGTCCCAGACGGCGCGCGCGGCGAAGACGTCCCAGGGTTCCTCGTGGCGGAGGACGGAGGCGGGGATGCGCTCGCCGTGGACCCATTCGGGCCGCTCGTCCACGAGGTGGATTTGGAAGGGCGTGCCGTCCAGCGTGCGGCACAGGGCCTGGCCCACGTGGCCGGCGCCGAAGAGGTACAGGCGCGGGCCGTGGTTCACCGGCTCCATGAAGACGTCCACCACGCCGCCGCAGCACTGGCCGAGCTTCGAGCCCAGCGGATACCGGTACGCACGGGGTTCCCCTTTCTCCAGGCAGGCGCGGGCGTCCGCTAGGACGAGCTGCTCCAGGTGGCCACCGCCCACGGTGCCGTGGAAGGTGCCATCCGCGCGGACAAGCAGCTTCGCGCCGGGCTCGGCGGGGGTACTTCCCTGACACACCGTCACGGTCGCCACGGCGAACGGAACCTCGTCCCGCGACCACTCCGCCAGTTGGCGGACCCAATCCCACATGGTCCGGCCGAGTCTGCCACAGGCCGGGCCGTCACCGTCACACCCCTGATGCAGGGGCGCCTCAAAACGCGTAGCGCACCTGGCAGTAGGGCAGGCGGCGGGCCAGCAGTTCCTTGAATTCCGCAACCAGGCGGCCCTTGAGTCCGGTGCGGTAGCGCACGTTGTGGCCTCCGCCCTGGGACACCTTGGCCTCCTGGGTGTCTGGCGTCCACAGCAGGGCCTCCGCCTTGGGGTGCCAGCGGAGGTTCACCTCGTGGAGGCCTTGGTGGTGGGTGAGGAAGATGACCTCGGCGGCCAACTGCGCCTTGGCGGCGGGGCCAATGCCCGCGTCCACCTGTTGGAACAGCGCGTCGTACTCCTCCTGCCAGCCTTCGTAGACGACGACGGGGGAGAAGTTGAGGTGGACCTCGTAGCCGGCGGCGACGAAGTCGTCGATGGCGGCGATGCGCTCGGCGATGGGGCTGGTGCGCACGTCGAGCAGCTTCGCCTTTCCCGCGGGCATCAGGCTGAAGCGGATGCGCGTCTTGCCCTGGGGGGCGTAGCCGAGCAGCTCGCGGTTCACCAGCTTGGTGGCGAAGGTGCCCATGGCGTTGGGTAGCGTGGTGAACAGCCGCACCAAATCCCGCACGTTGTCGCTGAGGGCGGCGTCCGCGGCGCAGTCGCTGTTGCAGCCGATGTCATAGGCCCAGTAGCGCGGGTCCACGCTGTTGGGCTCCGTCTTGGGCCCCAGCTTCCCCGCATGCCGGCGGATGGAGGCGAGGATGCGGTCGATGTTGACGAAGACGGTGACGGGGTTGGCGTAGCCCTTGTGCCGGGGCACGTAGCAGTACGCGCAGCTCATGACGCAGCCGTTGGCGGCGGACGGCGGGATGAAGTCGCAGCTTCGCCCGTTGGGGATGAAGGACATCGTCTTCTTCACACCCAGAATCAGGGTGCTGCCCTTGATGCGGTTCCACGCCTCGGCATTGCCCTCGTTGCCGAAGAGCCCGGGGATGCCCTGGTGCGAGGCGACCGCAATCCGCTCCGCGTCCGGGAAGCGCGCGAGGATTTCACGCCCTCGTGCGTATTCCTCGACGCCCGCCTGCACGTAGATGCGGGACGGCTTCAGCAGGTGCTCCAACGGCCCCGGGCCGGGAGGCGGCGGGGCCGGGGGGAACAGGTCGAGGTTCGACATGGGCGGGCGGTACATCGCGCACTTCTCCCCGGAGGAGAAGCGCTTGGACCGCGTGCCAGGTGACTGGCGGACGAAGTCAACCCGGGCTCACGCCGCCAGGGGCGCGGGCGTGTCGGACGGGGCGCGCCGCATGGGCTGCGCCTTCCCGTACGTCAGCGAGCGCCACAGCCACTCCACGGGCCCGAAGCGGAAGCGTGCCAGCCACAGATGGCTCCACAGCACCTGGACGCTGAAGATGCCCACGCAGATGAGCACGCACGCGAAGGGGCCGCGCTGGATGGCTTGTCCCAGGCCATAGCCGTAGAAGATGAGCAGGCTGATGACCGTCTGGGACAGATAGTTCGTCAGGGCCATGCGTCCGGCGGGCGCGAGCAGCCCCAGCGCGCGCTGCCAGGAGGCGCGCTGGAAGAGCAGGGTGATGCCCGCGAGGTAGACGCCCGCGAGCGCGATCTGCCCCAGGTTGCGCAGCGGTGAAAGCACCAGGGGCAGCCACACGGGCAGCGACTCCGGGGTGGCCACCTTCATGTGCAGGAGGATTGACACCACCAGGCCGGGCGCAGTGCCGACCACCGCGGCCACCAGGCCCCAGCCGAGCAGCCGGCGGAAGAACCCCAGGTGCGCGGAGACATCGTGGAAGAGCCCGCGCCGGCCCGCCCACAGCCCGAGCGCGAAGCGGCCCAGGCAGGTCAGGAGTCCGGCCACCATCATCTTGAAGAAGTCATCGCGGTAGTACGCGGCGCTCGTCTTCGTCACCTCCCACCAGCTTCCGCCAGTGACGGCGGTCAACATCCGCGCGCTGGCCGCGTCCGACTTCTCCCTCGCCGCGGTCATGAGCGCCTCGCGGGCCTCGGGGGAGTCCGCGAGCATCTGCGGCAGCCGCCACATGAGGCTCATGAAAATCGGCCACACCAGGCAGAGCACCGCCGCGACGATGAGCAGCGTCCTGTCGGACCGCCGCCGCAGAAGTAGCAGTCCGAAGCCCATCAGCGCATACGAGGACAAGATGTCGCCATACCAGAGCAGGAACAGGTGCAGGACGCCGATGACCAGCAGGACGACCAGTCGCCTGGAATAGAGCGGGACAATGCTTCCTCCCCGTGCCTCGGCCCGGCCCAGTTGCACCGCGAAGCCCAGGCCGAAGAGAAAGGCAAAGAGGGTGATGAACTTCCCGGAGACCAGCACCTCGAAGGCGTACCGGGTGACGGTGTCCAGGAGCGAGGCATTGGCGATGAACGCCTCGAACTGTGCCCGGGTCAGGAATATCCGCCCGCTGAACCACATCTGCACGTTCGACACGAGGATGCCGAACAGCGCGAAGCCGCGCAGGGCATCGAGGAGTTCCAGCCGCTCATGCGTGTCCACTGGGCGGGCGTCGGCGGGTGAGGCGGGGACGGAGGAATCTGGGGCAGGGGCCATGGTGAACGAAAAACGCCACAGCCGTGCTTTGATTTCCATGAATCATATTGGGATTCTTTGCGGTAGCGCGTCCCGGAAATGGACACGCAGCCCCGCCATCCCGGAACCGGACGCGCGATTCCCACGGGCGCGACACGCTGCCAACGAGGAACTTCGACGACGGGGCGGGAATGCGCTGGTTGGGGTGGGGCGTCGTAATGGTGGATACCTGGGCAGCAACTGCGCTCGTGCTCTGCTGAGGACAGTTGAATTGGATCATTGTCTTTGTCGGGGACAAGTGAAAGCACCGGATGTCTGGCCACATCGTGGAAAATGGGCGTGGACACCCACTCCTCGGCCATGGGGTGGCCGGCGACCTCCACTCGGTTTCTGCGCGGCTCCTCCCACGTTCAGTTGCCGTCGGATCAGGGAAGGACTTGTTGGATAGGCTTCAGTGAGTCCATGCATGTTTGCTTGCCTTCCGTGCGGCTCCTCCTGGACGCAGGTTTCACTCGGGGAGAGGGGTGACTTGCTGGATAGGGTTATGTGAAATCCATGCATATTGGCTTGTGCTGGTATGGCATTGATGGAAGCATGGGCACCTCTTGCGAGGCTGCATTTCATGCCCAGGTAGAAGGAGACAATTCGTGAGACTTCCCGCCCAGAATCCGCCGGCAGCAAAGTGGAACACCTCGGTGAAGGCACCCGCCGGGGTGAAGCCGAGTTATGGCCCTACATGCAAGGCCGGCTGTTTGGCCTCGTTCGAGCTCTGCAAGGCGACCCACGGCGACAACCCTCTCAACTGTGATCAGATTTACAACCATTGCTTGTCGACCTGCTGAGGTGAAGACGCGGACGTGGCGAGCCCGCGCGGCGCTGCTCGTCGGGCCTGCCGCGTCTGCGCGAGTGGCCTGAGCCATCAAGGAATTGGCGTGCAAGATGCTGGGTGATATCGCACGGCTTCGGGAACAGACTCCTGGAAGTCCAGACATTTGCATTGCCATTCTGGATGGGCAGGTAGACCGCTCGCACCCGGTCCTGCAAGGCAGCTCACTGCGCGTCCTCTGGGACGCGGGTGACGGTGTGCTCGCGGGGGGCTCCGCGGAGCATGGGACCGCCATCACCAGCATCATCTTCGGCCAGCCCGGCAGCGGGGTGGAAGGGGTGGCGCCTCGGTGTCAGGGGCTCCTCGTGCCTGTCTTCACCGACGGCGAGGACGGAGCGGTGGCCCCGTGCTCGCAGTTGGAGCTGGCCCGGGCAATCCTCCTGGCCGCGGAGGCGGGAGCCCAGGTCATCAACATCAGTGGCGGGGAGCTCTCGACGGAAGGCGCCACGGAGCCCCTCCTGGAGCGAGCCGTCGAGCAGTGCCGTCAACGTGGCATTCTGATCGTCGCGGCGGTGGGAAACGACGCATGTGCCTGTCTGCTTGCCCCCGCGGCCCTCTCCTCGGTCCTCGCGGTGGGCGCGATGAGTCGCCGGGGCGTCCCGTTGGAGGCGAGCAATTGGGGCGCGGCCTACCAGGACCATGGCATCCTCGCTCTGGGCGAGAACCTTCCCGTTGCCCTGCCAGGCGGGAAGACCGGAGCGCGCAGTGGCACCAGCGTCGCCACGGCCCTTGTCTCCGGGGTGGCGGGCCTGCTCCTCAGCGTGCAGCGCTCCCTGGGCCTCACTCCGAATCCCGAAGCCGTCCGCCGGGCGCTCCTGGAGAGCGTCCATCCGTGCCCGGCCGAAGAGGGCACGGATTGCCGCCGTTATTTGACGGGGCGCCTGGATGTCGAAGGTGCCCTGCGCCACGTCCTTGGGCGTCGTCCGCCCCCTTCTCCTTCCAATCACTCTCACTCGTTTAAAGGAACCCCCATGTCTCAACGCGATCTGGACGCCGCGTCCCTGAGTGGCGCGAGCCGGCATCCTGACCTGCCCGCCCCGTTCTCCCTGTCGTTCGAATCGAGCCACGGCGGGCACACGTCAGGCGCCGTGAAGCCTTCCACGTGCCATGAGTGCCAGGAGGAACTCGACGCGAAGTCGAAGTCCACGCCCCCCGCGGACTCTCCGACGGGCAAGGTGTACGCGCTTGGCACCATTGGCATCGAGTTCGGCAGCGATTCGCGCCGCACTTCGATTGCCCAGGCGATGAAGAACCAGGATCCGCACAACCTGGCGAGCTTCCTGGATCACCTCGAGGCCAACCCGCACGTGGCGGAGTCCGTCATCTGGACCCTCAACATGGACGCCACGCCCATCTACGCCCTGTTTCCCGTCGGGGCCTATGCCACCGACGTCTATGAGCGCCTGACGGAGTTCCTCCGGGACCAGGTCAACGGCAAGGTCCACCGGGTCTCCATCCCCGGCCAGACGGCCGGAAAGAACGTGAGGCTCCAGTCGGGTCAGGGCCTTCCCATCCTGGTGCCCCAACTGCGCGGGATGTACAGCTGGACCACCGAGGCGCTGGTCACCCGGGTCACCGGGCCGCAGCCCACGGACGAGGCGGGCAAGCAGCTCCACGAGCGCAAGCAGCAGCGGGTCTTCGACTTCCTGGAGCGGGTCTACTACGAGCTGCGCAACCTGGGCTTCACCCCGCAGGAGCGGGCCCTCAACTTCGCGGCGACCAATGCCTATCAAGCCGAGCAGGTGTATGCCCACGCCCTGAGTGAGGGCATGGAGCTGCACAAGATTGACGTGGTGAAGAGCCCCGTGGGGCTGCCGGGCTCGGATGCCTGGGACGTCAAGCTGACCTTCTTCCAGCCGGAGAAGCGGCTGGAGCGGGCCAACGTGGAGTACCGCTTCACCGTCGACGTGAGCGACGTCATTCCCGTGACCATCGGCCCCGTCCGCAAGTGGTCGGCGTACTGACCTGGGGACTGCCTTGGGAGGGCGGACGTGACCATCGACGCCGATAGCGAGCATCGATACCGGCTGCCTTTCGAGAAGGTGCGCGCGGCGGTGGGGCCGGAGGGCCTCAGCGTCTCCATGAGCACCAAGCTGTCCGCTGGCCGGCTGGACCGCAATCGTTACGGTGTCATGCTCGCCGGAAACCAGGCCTACGACGCGCTGAAGGCGGGCCTCCTCGACATCTGCCGGGACCTGGGCCTGCCTGCCGCCGCCTTCGCGACGGCCGAGCGCCTGCGCGCGGAGTACCGGGTCACCTTCGTCGGCGCGGCGGAGGACGGGGAGTCGCTCGCCTACCGGCTGTATTTCGGGTTCCAGGAGGGGCAGTCCCCTGTGAGCTTCGCGCTGGACTGGACTGCCTCGGGCGAGGAGTTCGTCCTGAGGGAGTACCATCGCTGCGCTCCGCTCTCGCCGGAGGAGGCCCGCCGGCTGATTCGCGAGAGCCTCGGCTGCTCCGGTGCGGGACACGCGGCCCTCGTCGAGGCGTTCTTCCGGTTCCTGCAGCGGGGGACCTACCCGGATGCGTATGTGGTGAAGGAGGAGGGCAGCTCCCGGCGCTCCGTCGACTTCAGCGCGTTCGGGGGCCAGGGGCCCGTCGAGAAGGTCCTGCTGTTCTCCGATGTCGGGGAGGAGCTCGCTGCCCTCGCGGAGGCGCTGTCCGTCCCTCGGGACGCCTATGCCACGTGGTACGCGTCTGCCCTGGGTGAGTACTGTGGACGCGTGGCCATCGGCAGCGGTCGCCGTGGCCAGCCCTTCGTCACCCTGTACAACGGTCCTCGGAGGGAGCCCCTCTACACGCTCCCTCCCTCGGGCGATCTCGTGCACGCGCTGCGCACCGGCCTTGGCGGCGCGCTCGCGGAGCCACCGCACTCGGCCGAGGACTTCCGAGAGGACTTCGGCAGACGGCTGCGGAAGACGCCGCAGGTCATCGTCAAGCCCGCCGACGAGAAGGACGTCCTCCACGCCTTCGACGTCGCCGAAGCGCACCAGGTCCCGCTGGCCATCCGTGGCAGCGGGCACTCCTCGAATGCGCAGACCCTGGTGGACGGAGGCGTTGTCCTGTCCATGGGGTTGGAGGCGCCGCGGATCGAGGTCCTGAAGGAGGGGCGGGTTCGGGTCAGTGCCGGCGCGCGCTGGGGCGACGTCCAGCGCGCGCTGGAGCGGCAAGGGCGCTCCATGGCGGTGCTGCCGGATTACCTGTCGCTGACGGTCGGCGGGACGTTGTCAGCGGGAGGCTATGGGCCGTGGTCGATCACCCACGGTGGTCAGATCGATCAGGTGGTGCGCCTGCGCCTGGCCATGCCCGATGGGCAAGCCGTCTGGTGCGCTCGGGACGAGAACCCCGAGCTGTTCAGGTTCGCGCTCGCGGGGCAGGGGCAACTCGGGGCCATCACCGAGGTCATCCTGCGGACGGTGCCCCACCGGCCGTACACCTTGCTCCGAAGCTGTCTCTATCCACGCGTCGACGACCTGCTGCTCACCCTCGCCAGCCTGCGAGAACGAGCGGAGGGGCCCGACGTCTTCTGCGGTTCTCTGTCCAGGAACGTGTTCCAGTGCATGCTGGGGTTCTCGTCCGTGGAGCCTCCTCGCCTCTCGGATGCGCGGCTCGACGGCCTGGGGGCGGGGGCGGCCCATGTCAGCGACACGGTGGCCAAGGACTTCCCGTGGTGGCTCTACGAGCAGCGTGAGCGCTGGGTCGGTGAGCTCCCCGGCTGGAAGCGGCTCTGGTCGGATTACGCCTTCGAGTGGAGTGCGTTCTGTTCGTTCATGGAGTTCTTCCAGCAGGAGCTCCAGTCCGGCGAGGGCTCTGAGTACCTGGCGGTCGCGTATCTGCTGACCATCCGGCCCCCCGACGACAAGTTCCCCTTCGCATTCGAGCCGGTGCCCCCTTCGCCGCCGAAGCTCCTCTACACCATCGGCCTCTATTACATGGTGCCGAGGGACCAGCCGGCGGCGGAAGCGCAGGTGGCCCGTCAGTTGAGCAAGGCACTCGAGCGCTGCATCACCCTGGGCGGGCGCCCCTATCTCCACGGCGCCCACGCCATCTCGGGGGACCAGGCGCGCTCCCTCTATGGCAGGGCGATGGACGAGCTCGCGGAGCTCAAGCGGCGCTGCGACCCCAGGGGCGTGCTGAGGAACAGCCCGTTCGGCTCGGTCGAAAGGCTGGCGTCGCCCCCTCAAACCCAGGAGGGCACGCGGCGCTCACCTGCGAGGGCCGCCGCTGCGTCGACCGCCGCCCCGGAGGCGCTGGAGCAGGTGTATGTCCTGGGGAGCCTGGGCTACGACTTCGAGAGCGAGGCCCGGAAGCGCTCCCTGGTCCAGGCGGGACTCTCCCATCCGGAAGACGCCGGTCAGCTCCTCTCGTACCTCGACAGCCATCCGGAGGCGGTGGACTCCCTCGTCTGGACGGTGTGCCGCGAGAAGACCCCCATCTACGCGCTCGCGCCGCGGGGCGCCTTCGCCCAGGACATTCACGACCGCCTGCGCGAGCTGTTGCGGCGGCAGTTGAACGGTGCGGTGCCGCGGGTGGCGGTGCCGGGGTGGATTGCCGGCGAGGCTCAGTGGGATTCTCCCCACAAGGTGCCGCTCCTCATGCCGGCGCTGCGCGGGTTGGACGGCTGGCCGATGGACGTGCTGAAGCCATCCGTCGTTGGTGACGTCGAGAGCTTCCTCGCGCGCGTCCACTACGAGCTGCAGAACCCGGGTCGGAGCGCTCGAGATCGCGCCCTGAACTTCGCGGCGATGCACGTCGTTCAACTCGGGCAGGTCTTTGGCCAGGCGCTCGAGGACGGGCTGGCGTTCGGGGACCTCCGGGTCGAGGCGAGCCCGCTCCAGCAGGTAGTGGGGGACCACTGGGATGTCATCCTGACGTTCTTCCATCCCACGAAGCGACTCACCCACGCGCGCCGGGTCTCCCGACTCACCGTCGACGTGAGCGACGTGGTCCCTACCGCGGTCGGGCAGGTTCGTTCGTATCTCGTGTATTGAGAAGCCCCCCATCCTCAACCTGCCTGACATGTCAGCGATAGAGACTGACGTGTCAGGACAGAGGCAAGACACGTCAGGGACCAACGCAGGATTGCCTTTGGGCCGGGGCTTCACGACGCAGCGCCCTCTCAGCGCGCATCCACGCCACGGGGTGGCACAACGCTTGTAGTGGTTGCCGCGCGGGCGCTATCCCATTGGGGTTTGCAATCCCAATCACATCCTTGTTCGGAGGTCGCATGTTCAATCCCACGCCGATGCAGAAGCAGGTGTTTGCCCTCTCGTGGCTGGCGAGCCAAGCCACCGTGGGCAACCTGATTGGTCCCTGGAACCGGAAGGACCTGCAGGCGCAGATCAACAGCCTGAATGCTCCCTTCTCGAATTGGAGAGTGGTGTGGGGCCCGTGTTACACCCTGGACGACCCGTTTCCCCCTCAGGTGAGCAACGGGATGTTCGTCGCGCAGCAGGTGGGCAATCACGGCAATCCCCTTCCGGTCTACGTGGTGGCCGTGGCTGGGACCAACGCGCTGTCGAAATACGACGCGGAGACCGAGGACCTCGACATCGATCCGACGGAGTGGAAGCGCTCGGGCAATGCTCCCTCGCAGATGCAGGTGACGACGGGCGATATGGACGGCCTCACGAGGCTCCTCGGGATGCAGTTGCCTCTCGATAACATCCAGTCCTACCTGGCAGGGCTCAAGGGAAAAGAGGGCATCACGCTCTGGTTCACCGGGCACAGCCTGGGCGGTGCCCTCTCCCCGATGCTGATGCTCGCGCTCATGGATCCGGACTCGCTGCTGGACACGAAGGACACGAACCTGAGCCTGTGGCGGCAGGTGAACCTGCTGGCGACAGCGGGCCCGTCGATTGGCAACCCGGCGTTCCTCGAGCACTTCAAGAGCGTGTTCAGTGCCGGAAATGCCCTGGCCACCTTCGTCTGGAATGCCAAGGACGTGGTGCCGCACTCCTGGAACAAGGACACGATGAAGGCGCTGACGAACCCGACGAACATCTATGGTCTCGACGTCGTGGCCAGTGATCCCGTCGGGCGGTTGATCGGCGCTCAGCAGCAGAGCGCCGCGAAGCAAAATTACGTGCAGTTCGAGCCGACCCCCGCGTTCGACGGCCCGCTGGCGCCCTACACCGACAGCAAGGACACCGGCGTGCCCTGGACCCCGGATTCGCAGTTCCTGGCGCAGCTCGGCTACCAACATCTCAATGCCTACGTCCTCGCGTTCGGGGGCGACCACGAATGGTTCCCTCAGGGCAAGCCCCCGCAAGGGTGCAGGTGGTTCCCGCTAAACAACTCCTGTGACGACCCCAAGAGTGCCCAGGCGGCCGTAAAGGCGCTGAGCGGAAAGTAATACGCGTACAGAGGAGAGACAGGAGGGCGGCGGGTGGCGAGCGGCCCCTGCCGCCGCGTTCCGATTGGACGCAGCGTCTGTCGATTCTTCCAACGGGAAGCCCACCATGGCGAGCCAATGCATGATGCCAAGGCATGCTCACGGGGGCTGCCCATTGGCAGCAGGTGGGCGGCTTCGCCGCCTGCCACCTACGGCGCTGGTTGGCTCAATCCGGCCTGGGCATCAGACGCCAATGCGTGGGCAGACGTCGCGGATGATGCACGTCTCGCACTTCGGCTTCTTCGCGGTACAGGTGTAGCGGCCGTGGAGGACCGTCGCGGGACCGAAGAAGGTCCACTCCTCCTGCGGCAGCAGCGCCATCAGGTCCTCTTCAATCGCCTCGGGCTTCTCTTTCTTCGTCAGGCCCAGCCGCTGACTGACGCGCGCCACGTGCGTGTCGACGATGATGCCGGAGGGGAGGTTGAAGGCGGTGTTGAGGACGACGTTGGCCGTCTTCCTCGCCACGCCAGGGAGCGTCACCAACGCATCGATGGTGCGGGGCACCTCGCCACCGAACTTGTCGAGGAGCGCGCGGCTCATGGCCTGCACGGACTTCGTCTTCTGCTTGAAGAAGCCGGTGGGCTTGAGGTCCTCCTCCAGCGCGGCGGTGTCCGCGTCGGCGAAGGCCTGTGGCCCGGGGTACTTGGGGAACACGGTGGCGGTGACCCGGTTGACGCGCTCGTCGGTGCACTGCGCGGCCAGGAGGGTGGCGACGAGCAGCTCGAAGGGCGTGGACCAGTTGAGTTCGTAGCGCGCATCCGGATGGGCAACCCGGAGGCGCTCGAGGAAGAGGGCGGCTTTCTCGGAGGGAGTCATGGTGGCTTGAGTGGCCATCACCCTACCTGGAGCGTCTGACACGTGCCACGCGCCTGCGGTGTGGTGCGCACCTGGCGATTCCCTTCCGCCAGGTGCGCGAAGTCTCCAACCGCCGGAGTTGCGCCCTGAGAACGCGAGGTCATCGACAGCCGCTCCCGCGCTCACAGGGCACCGCGTCACTGAGCCCGGAAGCTGCCGTACTCGCCCGCCGTGAAGGTGCGCAGCGTTCCCAGGCCGCTGGCAGGGCCCGAGCAGTCGTCGCTCCAGTACGCGGTGACCTGTGCGACGTTGCTCCAGCCCACGAGCGATTCGGCTTCGGCGGGGAAGGGCAGGCACGTCCCATCCGGGTTCGGGATGTTCAGGACCGGCTTTTCAAAGGACCCGGCGTAGAACGTAAGCCCGGTTTCCGTCAGGTCGGACGCGGTCGCCGTGAATGTGGTGCAGGCAAGCGCGACGGCGGCGAGAGCAATCTTCGAGCGCATACAGTATTCTCCGCAAAACAAGGAAACTGCACCGCGCATCCTACCCAGCCAGACGGGAGGTTCAATCGACGTTGCTAGGGTTTGACCAACAGGTCGATGAAGCGCCGGACCTTGGCCGGCAGGTAGCGTTTGCTCGGGTAGATGGCGGAGATGCGGACGACCTCCGTCTGGCACGATGGCAGCAGCGCCTTGAGGCGCCCCCGCGCGAGGTCCTCGTCGACCAGGAAGCTGGGGAGGAAGGCGATGCCCAGCCCCGCGACCGCCGCGTCTCGAATGGCCTCGCCACTGTCGAGCCGGAGGCGGCTTCGTCCCTCCACCGTCACGTAGTCGCCGCCCTTGGGACGCAGACGCCAACGCTGGCGGCGCGCTCGGCTGCTGAAGAGCAGGCAGTCATGCGTCGCCAGCTCCTCCAGCGTCTCGGGTTCGCCGCGTTCGGCGAGGTAGGAAGGCGCGGCGCAGACGAAGACGCGGTGTTCCGCCACGACCCGGGACACCAGCCGCGTGTCGGTGGTCGTCACGTTGATGCGAATGGCCAGGTCGTAGCCTTCGTCGATGATGTCCGCGACGCGGTCCGCGAAGCTCACCTCCACCTGCACGTCGGGCCAGGTCTGCAGATATTTCCGCAGCACGGGAAGGACATGCAGCCTGCCAAAGGCATCCGGCACGGTGAGCCGCAAGATTCCTCGGGGCGTGCCCGTGCGGTCCCCGACGCTGGCCTCCGCTTCGTCCAGCGCCGCCAGGACTTGCTGGCAATGCTCATGGAAGACGCGGCCGTCGTCGGTGAGGCTCAGATGGCGCGTGGTGCGATTGAGCAGCCGCACGCCCAGCCGTGACTCCAGCCGGGCCAGGGCCTTGCCCGCCGCCGAGCGCGTGAGGCCAATGGCCCGTCCACCGCCCACGAAACTGCCCGCGTCCACCACGGCCATGAAGGCGAAGATTTCGTCCAGTTGGGCGCGTTCCATCGGGGGCTTCGATTGTAGCGCCCACGTCGATGGAGAGGGGAACGCCGTTCCCCAATGGGCCCGGTATACGCGTGGCACCGCTAACTGGAGACCCCCATGCCTGTGACGCTGATGAATCCCGAAGGAATGATGAAGCCCGACGTCTACCGCCAGGTGGCGATCGCCACGGGCACCCGGCAGGTGCACATCTCGGGGCAGGTTGCCTACGACGCGGATGGGAAGCTGGTCGCGCGGGGAGACCTGGCCGGGCAGGTGGCGCAGGCGTATCGGAATGTCGCCATCGCCCTCAAGGCGGCCGGGGCGACGTTCAACGACGTCGTCCGGCTGACCCTCTACGTGGTCGACTGGAAGCTGGAGCGGATGCCCGACTTCGTGGCCGGCATCGAGCAGGTCGCCAAGGAGCTGAACATCACGCCGGCGCCGGCCTCGCTGATTGGCGTCTCCGTGCTCTTCGGGCCGGACATCCTCGTCGAGATTGAAGCCACCGCCGTCGTAGGCTGAGCCACGTCCTCCCGCTGCACGAGCGCCCCTCGGCCGCCGAGCCGAGGGGCGCCGCAGGCGTGGCCGACAGCACGGCGCCGTGGGGCGTATCGCAATGAGCCGCGCCCGTCCCGGGGCTCACGGCCCATGGCGCTCAGCTGGCCCGCGACGTACGGGTCTCATCACAGCCCGCGGCGCTCAACCTCCCCGGGGGGCCATCTGCTGGAGCAGCCGCACCGTCTCCGGAGCGGCCAGTGACGGCGCATACGCGGTGAGCGCGACGCCGGACACCACGCGGGTGATGTTGTGGTCCACCTTGCCGGGCTGGGACCAGACGACCCCGGGCGGCGCGGTGATGTACGCGGAGAAGGTGTGGTGGCCGGTACCGGGACGCTCGCCGATGACGTGGATGAGGGCTCGGGGCCGGGCCGCATCCTCCAGGCCCGCGTACAGCGCTTCGCCCACGCGATAGCCCGCGCGCACGCGTCCGGACGTGAGCACCAGGTGCTCCGGCGCGGGTTGGTACCCCGCGGCAATCAGCGCCGCGCGCACCGCCTCCAGATAGGGTGCGAGCTGCCCCTCATCCATGATGGCCAGCGCGTTGAGCCCGTCGGAGACCATCAACTGCACGTCATACTGTCCCGCGTGCCGTGCCCTCAGCGCACGCACGGCCTCCAGGGACGCGGCGTCGAGCTGCTCGCCCGTCTCCGGGTGGAGGATGTACTCCGTCCGGTCCTGCGACTTCGACGCCAGCCGCACGCCCTCCGGAACGGCGCCGAGGAACCCGGGCGTCAGCTCCGTCCACAGGCTCTTCTTCGCATCCGCGTAGACGCGGCGCATCTCCGCGTCCAGCGCGGGCTCCAAATCCCACGGGTGCGTGCCGTGACCGCGCGCCATGGGCACACCGCGCGCGCGAATCGCCGCCAGTTGCTGCTCCGCGTCCGCCCGGATGTCCGCCTCCGAGCGGGTGTCGCCCTTCGCGCGCAGGTACTGGAGGTACACCCAGACGGGGTCCCCGAAGTGGGCGGTGGGCCTGCCTTGCGCGTCGATGACGCCCAGGCGCTGGAAGAAGGTCCACATCCGGTCATCCACCTTGTAGCCGAACTGCTCGCGGATGCGGACGTGGTCCTGGAACCCGGTGGTGAGGTAGCCCAGCATCGGGTCGTTCTTCGTGGGCAGCGCCATCAGGTACGCCGGGTTCGCCGGCATGATGCGCTCGATGCACCAGTCCAGGTCGTCCAGCGACACGTCCATGTGCAGCGTGGAGCAGACGTCCAGGCCAATGGTGAGCCCGTGCAGCTTGCCCATGGCGATGTCTTCCAGGCAGCAGCGCACCAGTTGCTCGCGGGTGCGGAACACCTCCGGCCCGATGAAGCCCGCCACGTCGTTGAGGTGCACCCACGGCGCCGCGCCCTGCCTCGCTTGGGACACGTGTTGGGACAGGGCCCTGGCGAAGCCGTACTTGCGCGACTCGTGGAGGACCATGTCATAGCCATGGCCGTGGCCGTTGGTGAAGTCCGCGCCCTGGCCCGTTTCGAAGTACAGCCCATACGGACCGGTGCGGCCGTCCGCGTAGGCGAGCATCTTCTCCACGGAGATGTCGAAGGTGGCGTTGGCGCTGTCGCTGCCGGCGATGCTCTGGAACCAGACGCCCGTGGTGCCGGGCTGCCGCCGCTCCACCTCCGCCTGCACGTCGATGTGGGAGAGCACGCAGTGGGGCAGCACGTCCACCAGGCCGAACGTCAGCAGCACCTCGTGCAGCGCGGACTCGATGGCGCCCACGGACTCTGGCGTGGAGGACACCGGGTTGCACCCGAGCACCACGTCACCCACCGCGTACGAGAAGCCGTCGAACACCTGCCAGCGGATGTCGTCCACGTTGTCGGTGGGGGAGTTGGGCTGGATGCGCGCGCCCATGTAGCCCCGCGCGCCCACCTTGCTGCCCGGCAGCGGGTTGAACACCTTGCGGCCCAGCGCGATGAGCTCCGCGTCGATCATCAGCTTGACGACGCAGCCGATGGCGTCGCTGCTCAGGCCAGGGCTGATGGCGTGGATGGCGGCCTCGTCGGACTCCAGCAGGAACTGCCGCAGCCGTCCCAGCGTCCAGTCCGCGGTGCGGGCCGCGGCTTGTGGGTCCTCGGCCTCCAGGCTCAGTGCGTGCAACCCGTCCTGGTGCAGCGGGTGTTGCCGCAGGTCCGCCAGTCGCGTGTTCCCCAGGAGCCTGCGCGCGTTGACGCGCGAGTCCTCCTCCGCCGCGGCGACCCCCACGAGCGCGTCGCCTTCCTTGAAGGGATTGGCCGCTCCCAGGACCTGCTTGTAGAGCGTGTCGTCGAAGCCGCCCCGGAGCCGCTGGACGTAGCCGAAGACGTCCTCGCCCTGCTTCACGTCCGGGATGTGGACGCCCTCCGGTGTGGGAGCGGGCGTCGGCTTCTTCCGGCAGCCCAGGATGGAGACGGCCGCGCCGCCCACCATCGCGGTCAGCACGGCGCGTCGGTGCAACAGGAACCGCGGGTCCAGGTCCATGGTTCTCCCTCGCTCATGACTTGCATGTGGAAAGCGAACACCCGACTTCCCTCCGCGCACAAGCAGGGCCCGGACGATTTCCCAGCCCCGTTGTAGGGCGCCCGACGGGGACCTGCGCCCGGGTCGGAGCACTCCCGCGAGCTTCGGACAAAAGCCCTCGTGCGGGCTGCGCGCGCATCCCTGGACGGGCGCTGCCGCTGCGCCTAGGGTCCGCGCGCATCCACTTCTACCCCCCGAGTGAGAACACCATGGTCTCGGACATCTTCAATCCGGCGCGCTGGAAGGCCGTCGAGGGCTTCAAGTTCAAGGACATCACCTTCCACCGCGCGGTGGACCAGGGCACGGTCCGCATCGCGTTCAACCGTCCCGAGGTCCGCAACGCCTTCCGCCCCCGCACCGTGGACGAGCTGTCCCGGGCGCTGGAGGCCACGCGCTTCATGACGGACGTGGGCTGCGTGTTGATTACGGGCAACGGGCCGTCGCCCAAGGATGGCGGATGGGCCTTCTGCTCCGGTGGTGACCAGCGCATCCGCGGCAAGGACGGCTACAAGTACGAAGGCGAGGAGGGCGAGTCCGACCCCGCGCGCCTGGGCCGGCTCCACATCCTGGAGGTCCAGCGGCAGATTCGCTTCCTGCCCAAGGCCGTCATCGCCGTGGTGCCGGGCTGGGCGGTGGGTGGCGGGCACAGCCTCCACGTCGTCTGCGACATGACCATCGCCAGCAAGGAGCACGCGGTGTTCAAGCAGACGGACGCGGACGTGGCCTCGTTCGACGCGGGCTACGGGTCGGCGCTGCTGGCGCGGCAGATTGGCCAGAAGCGGGCGCGGGAGATCTTCTTCGTCGGGGCCAACTACTCGGCGGAGGAGGCCTTCCAGATGGGCATGGTCAACGCCGTGGTGCCCCACGCGCAGTTGGAGGAGTTCGCGCTGGAGTGGGCCGCGGAGATCAACACGAAGAGCCCCACGGCCATCAAGATGCTGAAGTACGCGTTCAACCTGCCCGACGACGGCCTGGTGGGGCAGCAGCTCTTCGCTGGCGAGGCCACGCGCCTGGCCTACGGCACCGACGAAGCCCAGGAAGGCCGCGACGCCTTCGTCCAGAAGCGCAAGCGCGACTTCAAGCGCTTCCCCTGGTCCTACTGACGCGTCCGGGACGTCGCGGACGTCCTGGGAATACCCATCTGGGGTGATGTTCGGAGGAGGGGGCCTCGTGTTCTAGGCCTCCTCCATGCAGAAGCCGACCTTCGCCTCGTTCCTCGTGACCTTGCTCGCCATCATGGCGCCGGGCTGCTCCAGCAGCGCCACGGGCGCCCCCAGCCGCCGTGCGGTCTCCACGCCCGCGCCCGCGCCGACGTGCCAGGACGCCACGTCGTGTTGCCTCCAGCGCCACCCGACCCAGACCGAGGTGTGCGGCCTCTCCGCGAAAGAGGCCGTCGTGTACCTGGCGAGCATGCAGGCCGTGACACAGGCGCGCGACGCGAAGCCGGACGACGGCTGGAAGCAGCGCTGTCTGAACACCCAGGCCCGCTGCAGGGACGCGGGAACGGGACGCTGGTCAGGGGACTGTAACGCCTGCTTCGCCCGCTGCGAGCGCGAGCGTGTCTGGCCCTATGCCGTCTGCCACCGGCCATGACGCGGAACCACCCGCGTCAGGCGCTCCGCACGATGTCCAGGATGACGGCGTAGTGCACGCCCGCGGCGGCCACGACGAGCAGGTGGAAGATTTCGTGGTAGCCGAAGACGGTGGGCAGCGGGTCCGGCCAGCGGCGCGCGTAGATGACGGCGCCCACGGCGTAGAGGGCGCCGCCCACCACGAGCCACGCGACGCGCCCCGAGCCAATCACCGCTGGCAGCCGCAGCATCACCGGGGTGGCCACCGCGCCCAGCGCCACGTAGAGGGCGGAGCGCAGCCCTCGCGAGGTGTGCACGCCCCCGAGCGTGAGCCCCGCGCCCGTCAGCGCGGCGATCCACATCAGCCAGAGCAGGTACAGGCTGGTGTTCCCCGTGGTGTCCAGCGTGGCCATGGGGGTGAAGGAGCCCGCGATCAGGATGTAGATGGCGGCGTGGTCGCAGCGCTGGATGCGCCGGTACGCGTCCATGCCCCAGGTGAAGCGGTGGTAGGTGGCGCTCACGCCGAACATCAGCACCAGGCTGCCGCCGAACACCAGGTCCGCCACGTACTGGGGGCCGCGCGCCGGAACCAGGGCCAGCTGGATGCACCCGAGCAGCGCCGCCACGAAGGCCACCGCGTGGGAGACGCCGCGAAGCCGGGGTTTGACGCTCTCGATGAGGAGCAAGGTGTCGGTGCCATCTCGGGACGCCATGACCTGCTCGTAATCATCGCAGGTCATCGCCGCGTCAGCGCGCGTCATGTCCCGTCCAGCTTCTGACGCCCGGAGCACCGAGCGTCCAGCGTCGCACGCGCGCGGATGCGAACCGGATGACACCTCCCGGAGATGTGATCGAACAGCCGGACTCTGTGGAACTCCATCGGGCTTCTCTAGAGTGGTATGGCGCACGGATCTCGGGCGGCGCGAGGCTGACATGAAACCGCACATGCTGACCTTCTTTTGCGAACTGCAGGCGGATGCCCTGCGTGAGCTATTCGCCACTCCCGGCGTCGTGGAGGACCTGGTGGCGCTGGAGGCCGGGGTGAGCCTGGGCTTGCTCGACCTGAGCCCGGAGCGCGCGCAGGTCGTCCAGCGGCTGAACCGGGTGGGGATTCCCGTCACCGCGTGGCTGCTGCTGCCCACCGAACAGGGCTACTGGTTCCATTCGGGCAACGTGGAGCAGGCCACGGCCCGCTACGAGGACTTCCAGGCGTGGACCGCCGAACACCGGCTGGTGTGGGAAGGCGTGGGCCTGGACATCGAGCCGGACATCCGCGAGCTGCGGCGGTGGATGGAAGGTGGCTGGCGGCAGATGGGCGAAATCCTGCCCCGGCTGGTCCAGGGCCGGCGCGTCCGCGACGCGAGGGCGGGCTACGCGCGGCTGATGGACCGCATCCGCGCGGATGGCTACCGGGTGGACGCGTACCAGTTCCCCGTCATCGTGGATGAGCGGCAGTCGCGCTCCACGTTGGTGCAGCGGCTGGCGGGCGTGCTCGACCTGCCAGCGGACCGGGAGGTCCTGATGCTCTACACCAGCTTCCTGCGCCCCTACGGGCCCGCCGTGCTGTGGAGCTACGGGCCTGGGAGCCAGTCCCTGGCGGTGGGCGTCACGGGCGGGGGCGTGGAGTTCCCGGGGGCCTTCGCCGCCAGGCCCCTGGACTGGGCCGAGTTCTCTCGCGACCTGCGCCTGGCGGTGCGCTGGACGCACGACCTCCACGTCTTCAGCCTGGAGGGCTGTGTGCGTCAGGGCTTCCTGAGCCGGCTCCGCACCTTCGACTGGGACTCGCCCGTTTCACCACCAGCGACTTCGGCGCGCCGGGTGGACGCCGTGAGGCGCGCGGCCCGCCTGCTCCTCCGCACGAGCGCCTGGGTCCTCCGCTGATGGACTGACGGCCGGGCGGCCCCGGCGGGGAGAGCCGCCACGCGTCATGGGCGTCCTGCGGTGCATCACGATTGACGCTCGCGGGGGGCGGGGGTGTCATGCCCCGGCCACCTCTACCCGAGTCCCGGTGCCCGTCCGGGATGGGAGCCTCATGTCCGCATTTCGCAAGACGTCCAAGCTGCTTGGCGCGGTGCTGCTGTCCGCGAGCACGCTCCACGCGGCGCCTGCGTGGGCCGCCGCGCCCGCGTCCGCGTCCACGCCCGTCGCCGTGCCCAACGGAACCTTCGAGCTGGCGGGCGGCTCCGGCTCGCTCCCCGCCTTCTGGAAGGCGCGAGGGCAGGGGAAGGCCTCCGGAAGCGCCGCGGCGAAGGTGGAGGGGGCGCGGGGGCTCGCCATCGAGAACCCGGTGGGCGGCGCCGAGACGACGGTGGAGTCCGAGGCACTGAAGCTTCAGGTAGGCCAGCTCTACCGGCTCAGCGCGTGGGTCCGCACGCGCAACGTGCAGACGGACCCGCAGGCGCGCTACCCCACGGCCCACGGCGCCTGTCTGTCGATGAAGAGCTTCCCTTTCACCAACTGCTCGCCCGCGCCCGCGACGGAAGCGGGCGGCCGCGCGTCGGTGCTCTTCTTCGCCACCCAGTCCTCGGACCGGGTGCAGCTCCACCTGGGGCGCAACGGCAAGGCCACCGGTACCGCGTGGTTCGACGACGTCCGCATCGAGAAGGTGGACGACATCACCGCCTACATCCCGCTGGAGTCGGTGCGGTGGGCGGGCAAGGGCTTCCGCTACGACGAGGGCGGGTGGATTTTCGTCCACATCGAGGGCGAGCCCTATGAGCGGGGCCACCAGTTCGGCCAGCTCGTGCCGCAGGAGATTGTCCGCTACATCGAGAAGCTCGGCATCGAGAAGGACAAGACGGACGCCAGCAAGGGGTGGAACCACCAGCGCCTGCTCGCGGACGCGCTCTTCCTGCGCAAGTACGACGCGGAGTTCCTGGAGGAGATGAAGGGCATCGCGGACGGCGCCAACAAGGCGGGCGCGAAGTTCAAGGACCGCGAGTTGGACGTGCTGGACATCGTCACGCTCAACTCCGCCGTGGACGCGGGGCAGCTCGCCGAGGCGAACCGGGCCACGGCCACGCCGCTCACCGGCCGCACCTTCCTCAAGGCGGAGGAGGACGCGGAGCGGGCGGGGAAGGGGGACCACTGCTCCTCGTTCGTCGCCACCAAGTCGGCTACCCCGGATGGCCGCGCCATCATGGGGCAGATCTTCATGTGGGGCGGCTACACGGGTGTCCACTGGGACGTGATGCTGGACGTGCAGCCCACCAAGGGCCACCGCTTCGTGATGCAGACCTTCCCCGGCGGCATCCACAGCGGCTCGGATTGGTATGTAAACTCAGCGGGGCTCGTCATCGGCGAGACGACGGTGGGGCAGTCGCCGTTCGACATGAACGGCTCGCCGCAGAGCAACCGCATCCGCAAGGCCGCGCAGTACGCGTCGTCCATCGACGACGTCGCGCGCATCATGAAGGACGGCAACAACGGCCTCTACACCAACGACTGGACGCTGGCGGACACGAAGACGGACGAGGGCGCCTGCCTGCTGCTGGGCACGAAGAAGACGCGCCTGTGGCGCACCGGCGGCAAGGGGCAGGCCGCGGACACGCCGGGCAACCTCAAGGACTTCATCTGGGCCAACAACAACAACCGGGACCTGGAGGTGCGCAAGGAGTACGTGCCCAACCCGGACAACGCCCCGGTGGACCTGGCCTTCAACACCTGGAACCGCGACATCGCCTTCTGGGAGTACTACGCGAAGCACGGCAAGAAGGGCTTCGACCTGGACACCGCCATCCGGATGATGGCCTCCAGCCCCATCAACCGCCCCCACGCGTGTGACGGCAAGGTCACCACGTCGGAGATGGCCCAGAAGCTGATGTTCCTGGCCCACTACGGCAAGACGACGCTGCGCGAGAAGATGGTGGGCAGCCGCTGGATTCCCGACCTGCCCGGCGCCACGCCGCACCTGTCCCTGGGCTACACGGCCTTCAGCCCCGTCGTCGTCGCGGAGAAGCTGGCGGCCGCGCGCAAGGGCTGGACGCCCCCCACCGAGCCCGTCGCGCTCAAGCGGGACGTGTCGAAGGTGAAGGACGCCTTCGTCTTCGACCGGTCGCTGCTGTGGGCCAACACCCTGTTCCCCACGACGGACGGGGACAACTGGCTGGTCAGCGGCACCGCCGCGTATTGGAAGCTGCTCAAGGAGCTGCCCGCCGGTGGGGACACGACGGACAAGGCCTTCGAATCCCAACGCAACGCGCTGGCCGACCTCAACGCGCGCTACCTCTTCACCACCTCGCGCGAGGCGGACGTGGTGCCGGCCTCCGCGAAGACGGACTACGGCCGCTATGGCGCGTACCTGCTGCCGCGCATCAAGGGCACCTTCCTGCTGCACCAGCTCCGGCTGACGCTGGGCAACGCGGCCTTCTCCAAGGCAATGAACGCGCTGCATGGCCGCTACGCGAACAAGAACGTCACCACCGCGGACTTCAAGCGCGCGGTGCTGGAGGCCACCGGCCGGGACGTGGGCCTCCTCGTGTCCCAGTGGGTGGAGCAGACCGGGCTGCCCCAGCCGCGCATCCGCGCCAGCGCCGCGCAGGTGAAGGACGGCTATGAGGTGACGCTCAAGGTGGAGCAGCCGGGCCCGCGCCCCTGGCACTTCGTCACCTTCGTGGAGGTGCGCACCGCGAAGGGCGCCACGTTGGAGCGCGTGGAGGTGAAGGGCCTCAACGAGACGTTCACCTTCCGCACCGCCGAGCCGCCTGTCCACGTGGTGTTCAACGCCGGCAACGACATCCCCGTGCCGCGCGAGCGCTACCAGACGCTGACGAACCAGCTCGACGCATGGGAGAAGCTGCTGCTGGTTCACGGCACCGCGCGCCAGACGGAGTCCATGCGCACGCTGGCGCTGGGCTACCGCGAGGTGCTGGCGGACGCGTACGTGGAGTACCTGCTGCCCATCAAGCCGGACGCCGAGGTGACGGACGCGGAGCTGGCGGACCGGGACCTGGTCCTCTTCGGCGGCGCGGAGGACAACGCGCTGATGGCGCGCCTGGCGGCCGAGAAGAAGCTGCCCGTGGAGCTGGGCCGGCGCTTCTTCCGCTGGCAGGGCAGGACATATGGCCGCCCGGACGATGGCCTGGCCGTGGCGCTGCCGAACCCGTGGAACCCGAAGCGGTCGCTGTACCTGTTCGTGTCCAACAGTGGACTTCAGCTCTGGCACATGACGCGCGCCTACCAGCGCGGTCTGCCGGGTTGGGCGCTGTGGCGCGGCGGGGAGGTGAGCGCCAAGGGCTTCCATGACGTGGACGCGCTGGCCCAGGACGTCACGGTGGCGCCCACGCCTGCGCCCGCTGTCACGCCCGAGGCGCCGGCGTCCGTGCCAGCGCCGGTGCTGGGGAAGCCGCAGCCGTAGCGCACGCTCCGAGGGGGCCCCTCCACGCGAAAGGTGTGGATGGGGCCTCCCCATGGAATAGGGGCCGGGCCCGGGTGTTTTTCCTGCCTGCCCGGAGGGACGACGACCCTCCGCGTCTGGCAGCATTCGCCGCCTCTCATTCCTCTCGGAGCCGCATTGAGCCCCTTGAAGACGTTCTCCCGCCGTTCCTGGGCCCGCAGCGCCCTGGGCACCCTGCTCCTCACCGGCTGTGCCACCACGCAGCAGCCGGCGCCCTCGGATGACGCGCCCCCTCCGGCGGTTCCCGCAGCGCAGGCGGCCTCCACGGAGGCCGTGCGCTCTCTGGGCGTGGAGCTGAAGCACCTGGACCGCGACGTCCGGCCGCAGGACGACTTCTACACCTTCGTCAACGGCAACTGGCTGAAGACGACGTCCATCCCCGCGGACCGCGCCCGCTACGGCACCTTCATCGAGCTGGCGGACAAGGCCGAGCTGGCCATGCGCGCCATCATCGAGGAGTCCGCCGAGGCCAAGGAGCGCCACCCGGGCTCCACGGCGCAGAAGGTGGGTGACCTCTACAACAGCTTCATGGACACCCAGCAGATTGAGTCGCTGGGCCTGAAGCCGGTGAGCGACGAGCTGGAGCGCGTGAAGGCCGTGAAGCGCGCGGACGCGCTGCCGGAGCTGTTCGCGACGCTGCTGCGCGAAGGCGTGCCGGTGCCCTTCGGCATCTTCGTGGGCCAGGACCAGAAGCAGGCCACGCGCTACACCGTCTACGCCACGCAGTTGGGCCTGGGCCTGCCGGACCGGGACTACTACACCAAGCAGGAGCCGCGCTTCGTCGAGGTCCGCGCCGCGTACGTGGCGTACCTCGAGAAGCTGCTCACGCTGGCCGGTGAGAAGAACGCGAAGAAGGCCGCGCAGGACGTCATGGCCTTCGAGACGGCGCTGGCCGCCAGGCAGTGGGACCGGGCGCGCAACCGCGACCGGGAGAAGACGTACAACCCCAAGAGCGTCGCGGAGCTGGACGCGCTGACGCCGGGCTTCTCGTGGGGCCGCTTCCTCAAGGCGTCCGGGGCGGAGGCCACGCCCTCGGTCGTCGTCCGTCAGCCGGACTACCTGGAGGCCCTGGGCGGGCTGCTGAAGTCCACGCCGCTGCCGGTCATCAAGCACTACCTGGCCTTCAAGGTGCTGGACACCCGCGCGCCGCTGCTCAGCAGCGCCTTCGAGCAGGCGAACTTCGAGTTCCGCGGCAAGACGCTCCAGGGCCTGGAGGAGAACCGCCCGCGTTGGAAGCGTGGCGTGGCCCAGGTGAACGACGTGGTGGGCGAGGCCGTGGGCCAGCTCTACGTGGAGCGCCACTTCAGCCCCGACTCCAAGAAGCGCATGCAGGAGCTGGTGGCCAACCTGCGCGAGGCCTTCCGCAAGGGCATCGACGGGCTGGACTGGATGAGCCCCGCCACCAAGGCGCAGGCCCAGGCCAAGCTGGCCAGGTTCGGCGTGAAGATTGGCTACCCGGACAAGTGGCGGGACTACTCCTCGCTGGACATCGTCGCGGGTGACCTGGTGGGCAACGTCCGCCGGGGCGAGCTGTTCGAGCACCAGCGCGCGGTGGGCAAGCTGGGCAAGCCCATCGACCGCGAGGAGTGGGGCATGACGCCGCAGACGGTGAACGCCTACTACAGCTCCACGATGAACGAGATTGTCTTCCCGGCCGCGATTCTGCAGCCGCCGTTCTTCAACCCGGAGGCGGACGACGCGACGAACTACGGCGCCATCGGCGGCGTCATCGGCCACGAGTTCAGCCACGGCTTCGACGACCAGGGCAGCCGCTCCGACGGCGACGGCAACCTGCGCGACTGGTGGACGCCCGACGACAAGACGGGCTTCGAGCAGCGCACCAACATGCTGGTGGAGCAGTACAGCGGCTTCAGCCCGCTGGAGGCCATGAGCGTCAACGGCAAGCTCACGCTGGGCGAGAACATCGGCGACCTGAGCGGCCTCACCGTGGCGTACCAGGCCTACAAGCTGTCCACCCAGGGCCAGACGCCGCCCGTCATCGACGGCTTCACGGGTGACCAGCGCTTCTTCCTGGGATGGGGGCAGATCTGGCGCGGCCTGTACCGGGATGATGCCATGCGGCAGATGCTGCTGACGGACCCCCACTCGCCGCCGCAGTACCGCGTCAACGGCGTGGTGCGGAACATGCCGGAGTTCTACGAGGCCTTCGGCGTGAAGCAGGGCGACAAGGGTTGGCTGCCGCCCGAGCAGCGCGTCAAGATCTGGTAGTCCCGCGGTACGGGGCCGGTGGACAGCGGTCACGGGCTGTTTAGGCTGGAGGCGTGAACGCTCTCGTCCTCCGGCTCGTCTGTGGCCTGCTGTTCTCCGTCCTGGTGCTGGGGGCCATCGTGAAGCCCCCCGACAACTTCAGCCAGGGGCTGGGGATGCTGCTCCCGGCCACCATGCTGCTGGGCGTGGCCCTCAAGGGGCCGCGCCGCTCCGTCATCCCCAAGCGGCGCGCCTCGGGCGCGGCTCCCAAGCTGGTGGAGCCGCCCGGACCCTGAGCCTCAGGCCTTCTTCGCCGCCGACGGCTTGTTGATGTTGGCGAAGAAGTCGTTGCCCTTGTCGTCCACGACGATGAAGGCGGGGAAGTCCACCACCTCGATCTTCCAGACGGCCTCCATGCCCAGCTCGGCGTACTCCAGCACCTCCACCTTGGTGATGCAGTCCTTGGCCAGCCGCGCCGCCGGGCCACCGATGGAGCCCAGGTAGAAGCCCCCGTGCTTCTTGCAGGCCTCGGTGACGGCGGGGGAGCGGTTGCCCTTGGCCAGCATCACGAAGCTGCCGCCCGCGGCCTGGAACTGGTCCACGTAGGCGTCCATGCGGCCGGCCGTCGTCGGGCCGAAGGAACCGGAGGCGTAGCCCTCCGGCGTCTTCGCCGGGCCCGCGTAGTAGACCATGTAGTCCTTGAGGTACTGGGGCATCGGCTGGCCGGAGTCCAGCACCTCCTTGATCTTCGCGTGGGCGATGTCGCGCGCCACCACCAGCGGGCCGCTGAGCGACAGGCGTGTCTTGATGGGGTAGCGCGACAGCTCGGCGCGAATCTCACTCATGGGGCGGTTGAGGTCGATCTTCACCACCTCGCCGCCGAGCTGGCTGTCCGTCGTCTCCGGCAGGTACTTCGCCGGGTCCGCCTCCAACTGCTCCAGGAAGATGCCGTCCTTGGTGATCTTCCCCAGAATCTGCCGGTCCGCCGAGCACGACACCGCGATGGCCACCGGGCAGGACGCGCCGTGGCGGGGCAGGCGGATGACGCGCACGTCGTGGCAGAAGTACTTGCCGCCGAACTGCGCGCCAATGCCGGTGCGCTGCGTGAGCTTGAGAATCTCCTGCTCCAGCGCCACGTCGCGGAAGCCGCGGCCCAGCTTGTTGCCCTCGGTGGGGAGCGAATCCAGGTAGCGCGCGGAGGCGTACTTCGCCGTCTTCAGCGCGTACTCGGCGGAGGTGCCGCCAATGACGATGGCCAGGTGGTACGGCGGACAGGCCGCGGTGCCCAGCGAGCGGATCTTCGCGTCCACGAAGTTCAGCAGGCTCTGCGGGTTGAGCAGCGCCTTCGTCTCCTGGAACAGATAGCTCTTGTTGGCGGAGCCGCCGCCCTTCGCCATGAAGAGGAACTTGTAGGCGTCACCGTCCGTCGCGTAGAGCTCGATCTGCGCGGGCAGGTTGTTGCCGGTGTTGACCTCCTTGTACATGTCCAGCGGCGCCATCTGCGAGTAGCGCAGGTTCGACGTCTGGTAGGTGTCGAACACGCCGCGGGAGATGGCCTCCTCGTCGTTGCCGCCGGTGATGACGTACTGGCCCTTCTTGCCCATGACGATGGCGGTGCCCGTGTCCTGGCAGGAGGGCAGCACGCCGCCGGCGGCGATGTTGGCGTTCTTCAGCAGCTCCAGCGCCACGAAGCGGTCGTTGGACGACGCCTCGGGGTCCTCGAGGATGTGGGCGAGCTGCTGCAGGTGGCCGGGGCGCAGCAGGTGCGCGATGTCGCGCATGGCCTCACGGGTGAGCAGGGTGAGCGCTTCTGGCGCGACCTGGAGGAAGGTGCGGCCGCCGGCTTCGAAGGTGGAGACGTGGTCCTTCGAGAGCAGCCGGTACGGCGTCTCGTCCTTGCCCAGCGGCAACATGTCCTGGAACTGGAAGTCGGTCATGCCCCTAGGCGTAGCGCCGATGCGGCCTTCCTGGGTAGCTGGAACGCGCTGTGGGAGAAAACCTCCCCGCATGGGAGCTACAAGTCCCTTCACTCCTGAAACAGCCTGATACATGGGCGGGGAGGGGGGCGCCCGAGGGTTGCCTGGTCGTCAGCCCGGGTGGCGGACAACTCGCGGAGCCGCCAGGTTGTGCGATGCTGTGAGCCTCCGTGGCCGCCATCTCCGCTCAAGTTCCGCTTCTTGTCATCATGGGTCTGCTCACCGCCTCCGCGCGCGCGGCGGAGCCGTCCGCAGTGGAGCAGCGGGCGCGCGAGGACCTGGACCGGCAGCTCCAGGAGATGGTGAAGAAGACGCCACCGCCGGAGATTGTCATCTCCTTCGAAGGGCTCCCCGGCGCGGGCACGACGCGGGGCTACAAGCTGGTGGAGGCGGACTTCCTCGTCAACGGCCAGCCCCTGGCCGTCCCTGGCGTGGACAAGCTCAACGGCCCCGGCATGCACCGGCTCGCGGTGCTCACGGTGGAGGAGGGCTCCTACACCCTCGTCTCGCACGTCACCTACGCCAACGAGTCGTGGAACCTCTTCAGCGAGGAGAGCGGCTTCCTCTGGAAGCTGACGGCGTCGGTGACGGTGCAGGTGCAGCGCGGCCTGCGGGCGCGGGTGCGGGTGCTTCCCGCCATCAACCCCACCGCGCCGGACCCCCGGCTGAAGCTGAAGCTGTCGCATGACGTGGTCGCGGAGATGACGGCCGCGCCCGCGGACGTGGCCATCCCCGACGTCCCGGACGCGGGGCCTCCCGTGGCCGTGGCTCCCTCGAAGCCGCTGCCTCCGCCCGTGACGGCGCCTGTCGCCACGCCCCTGCCTCCGCCCGTCACCGCGCCGGTGAAGACGGTGGAAGCGCCGGAGCAGGGGCCGGTGGCGCCCGCGAAGCTGCTGCTGAAGGTGCTCGCGGGGAAGCGGCCCGCCGCGGCCACGGTGTACGTGAAGTCGGCCTCGGGCGCGCCGCAGCGGGTGATGTTGGACCGCAAGGCGCGCAAGCCGGTGGAGGTCATGCTTCCGCCCGGTGAGTACCGGCTGGACGTCCTGGCCCAGGGCTATCTGGCGCAGACGCGGAAGGTGAAGCTCTCCCGCGATGCGGCGGCGCCCACCGTGTCCTTCACCCTGGCGAAGGCGCCGGTGAAGAAGTCGCAGAAGCTCCGCGTGAACAAGGAGGTCGTGGAGCTGCCACGCGCCCCGCGCTTCGCGGAGAAGCAGGCCGCGCCGCGCA
This sequence comes from Myxococcus sp. 1LA, assembly GCA_046520405.1. GTDB lineage: Bacteria > Myxococcota > Myxococcia > Myxococcales > Myxococcaceae > Myxococcus. Next base: position 26,124 of record JBKGHI010000030.1, on the reverse strand, counting down.
AGGGGACGACGGCGGGCCTGGCCCTGCTGGTGGACATGTTCGTGCGGGATGAGGGCCTCCGGCTTCGCATCGAAGGACACACCGACAACCGGGAGCGTCCCATCGCCGCCGCTCGCAATGCGCTGGCCGAGGCCCGCGCCAAAGCCGTGGCCAAGGCCCTGGTCGAAGCCGGGCTGGATGCGTCGCGCATCGAAACCGTGGGCGTGGGGGACTCCCGGCCCAAGGCGCCGAACCTGTTGCCCCGCGGGCGTGAGCTCAACCGCCGCGTGGAGTTCGTGCTGCTGCGCGCGAAGTAGGGCGGACACGTCGACCCATCAGCGCCGTGTGTCCCGTTTGGGATTGCCTCGCGGTGACACCGGCTCGGCCTGCCGGTGTTCTCTCGCTGCAACCCATCGCGGGGACACCGACATGCTTCGTCATCGCATCATCGTGTGTCTGACTGGTGCCACGGCCCTGGTCGGACTCCCGAGCTGTACAGACACGCCCCTGGAGCAGGAGGTCCACTCCAGTGAGGCCATGGAATCGCAGTCCGCGCAGCTCCGCCGTGTCGCGGAGGGCAAGCGGCTCTTCAGCGAGGCGTTGCCACACACCAATGGCCGCTCCTGTACCACGTGCCATGTCCTGGACGACGGATTGGCGCTGTCACCGGCGAACGTCGCCGCGCGGCTGGCCGCGCGGCCGGACGACCCGCTCTTCCACCGGCTGGACGCGGACGACCCCGACGCGGAGGTCCTCACCTTCGAGAACCTGAAGCGAGGGCTGGTCCGCGTCACCTTGCCGCTGCCGGCCAACATGGACGTCATCGACACGGAGGGCAACGTCATCACGCCAGCGGACCGGAACGTCTCTGTCTGGCGGGCGGTGCCCAGCGTCGCGGACACGGCCATCAGCGGGCCTTTCCAGTTCGATGGCCGCGAGGCCACGCTGGAGGCGCAGGCCCAGGCGGCCATCAGCAGCCACAGCGAGGGTGGGACTGTCGAGCCCTCGGTGCTGCGGCGCATGGCTGACTTCCAGCGGAGCGAATTCACCTCGGGCCGCGCCCTTTTCGTCGCGGGCCTGCTCGACTCCGGCGTGCCCCTGGAGCGGATTCCGACGCCCGAGGACTTCATGTGGCTCACGCCCCAGGAGCAGCGTGGCCGCGACGTCTACAAACGTGCCTGTGAGGGCTGTCACGGCGGCGCCACCACGAACCAGATGATCCATCCCGTGCTCTTCCAGCAGATCGCCGCCACGGGGCCGGTGCTGAAGCCGGACGGCAACATGGTCTTCACCGTGGACCCGGTGGCGGGCCCCGTTCCCGCCGTGGCGGCGCGCGCGGACGGCCGGTTCGTCAACGTGGGCTTTGGCACCTTCACGTACCTGGGACAGCTCGCCGTGACGGCCAGCGGCGACCCCCTGGACCCGACGCCCGCTCTGGACGCGCAGGGCATGCCCATCGTCGGCCCCAACTTCATCCCGCAGTGGTTCACCACGGATCCGGGCCGCGCGCTCATCACCGGCAACCCCGAGGACTTCGAGGCCTTCGACATGCCACCCCTACGAGGCATCGCGAAGACGGCGCCGTACTTCCACGACAATACCTTCGAGACGCTGAAGGACGTCGTGGATGCCTACAGCCAGCTCATCCTGCCGCTGTTGCCTCCGCTGGGCCTGCCACCCACCCAACCTTCGGGGACACCCGGCGGTGCCCCCGAGTCCCTCAGTCCCAAGGAGAAGCAGGACCTGCTCCGTTTCCTCGAGCGGCTCTGAGCCGGGACTCACCCCACGCAAGGACCGCTCAGCGCCGTGCCGTCGGCGCGGGCTTCACGACGTACTGGCCCGTCTTCCGGTCCACCGACGTGACGGGGACACGCCGCGATTCCTCGAACTGGAGGTAGGCCGGCTGGAGGCTCTTCCAGAACGCGGCGAGCGGCGCGTCCTCCAGGGCGGCCATGCCGGCCGCATCGAGCCGGCGAGGAAAGATGTGGATGGGCACGTCGCGCTTCGTCTTCGCGCGGGTGTCCAGCGTCATGAGGTACAGCTCTTCAATGGGGCCGTCCTGGATGGCGATGCAGCCGATGCTCACGCAGTCGCCGTGGACGTAGATGTCACCGCCCAGCGGGGCACCGGCCACCTGGTGGAATCGGTCCGCGGCGTTGGGATAGCTGACGCGCATGGACAGGTGGTAGCTGCTCACCGGGTTGAAGAGGTCGATGGTGTAGAAGCCCTCGGGGACCTGGAGGTCTCCCTGCCGCCGCTTGGGGCCCAGCTCGCCGGAGGCGGCGCAGAACGGATACGTCTGCACCTTCACCAGGGGCCCGGACCGCGTGCCCGCCCAGACCTCCAGCTCGCGCTCGTGTTTGAAGGCGCGCAGATAGAGCTGCTCGGCAGGCCAGGCCACGCCCGCCTTGCTGAAGAGCGCGGCGACCTGCTTTTCACGCGCCTTGCGCGCCGCGGCGACCCGGTCCGCGGCGTGCGAGGCGGGGGCAACGAGGAGCGCCCACAGGACGGTGGCGAGGACTCTCATGGGGCTGGGCCTCCTGACGGAAACCTCCGGCCAGGAGGCCGGGCGGTGTCCCGAGCGTAGCGCCCGAGGCCGGGAGGCTCCAGCCCGCTCGCGGGGCGCTACGCCGCGAGCGGCGCCAGGTTCTGCACCTGCTCCAGCAGGCGTTCAAGGGAGAAGGGCTTCTTGAGGAACCCCGCCCAGTCGTAGTCGGGCGGCCGCACCGAAGGGTCGATGGCGCTCATGATGAGCACCGGCAGCGACGCGAACTCCTCCATGTCGCGGATGGCCCGGATGGTCTCGAAGCCATTCATCACCGGCATCATGATGTCGATGATGGCCAGGTCCGGGCGCGTTTCCTTCAGGCAGTCAATGGCCTCGCGGCCATTCGCGCACGTGACGACCCGGTACCCTTCGTCCTCGAGGATGGACTTCACCGCTTCGGCGATGTCCGTCTCGTCGTCGACGACCAGAACCGTCTTCATGAGCGCCTCCGCCCCGCGGACCTCGCGGACTTCCGCTTGGGTTTCCGGGAGGACTTCTTCGCCGGAGTCTTGGCGCCCATGGGCGGCTTGCTGGAGCGAGACTGGGCCGGTGTGCCCTTCACGACGGCATGGCCGGTGAGCACGGCCTCCGCGCTCTCGAAGGTGTCCGCGACGGTGATGCCCTTGTCGGTGATGGAGAACTCACGGATGCCGCTGTCGTACTGGCTCTCCCGCATCTTCATGATGGAGATCAGCCGGTAGAGCTGGGAGCGCAGCTCCACGTAGCGCAGCAGGATGACGTTCTCCACGTAGGCAGCGGCATCCGGCTGCGGTGAATCCACGTCCGGGGAGAAGAGCGCCGTCTCGTCGGAGTAGACGGTGGTGACGTCCAGCATCCGCAGTTGGTGGGAGAGGGCGGAGAAGAAGCGGCTCATCCGCTCCGGGTAGACGCTCGCCGAGCGGAACCCGGCGACGCTGTCGACGAAGAGCCGCAGCCGCTTCACCTTTCGCTCTTGGATGCGTTCCAGCAGTCGCTCCGCGAGCGCGTCCAGGTTGTGCTCCAGCGGCGGCTGCCATTGGATTTCGATGAGCCCCTCGTCGACGAACCGCTTGAGGTCGCTCATGCCCACGCCCTCGGCCTTCTCGATGAGGCGTTGGGACGTCTCATAGAAGCCGAAGTAGACGCCCGGCTGGCCTTGCCTGGCGCCCTCCAGGAGGAAGCGCAGCCCTAGCAGCGTCTTTCCCGTGCCGGGAGCGCCCAGCAGCAGGGTGGTGGACCCCGAAAGCAGCCCCCCGTGGAGGGATTCATCCAGGCGGGGAATGCCGAAGGCCATCCGCACGCGGGGCTCTTCGGTCCGCTCCGTGGGGTTGGAGAACTGCACCTCGGTGCGAGGGTGGACGATGATGCCCCGGTCGGAGATTTCGAGCTCGTGCTTGCCGAGCAGCGAGTCGCTGCCCCGGAACTTCATCGCGACCAGCTCCCGGACCGCGCGCGGGCCCGCCAGCCAGAGTGACAGCTCGAAGACGCCGTCCACCGCGGTGGTCTCCGGTGGCAGCTCGCCGGAGTAGTGCGGAGACAGCAGCAGCGTCGTGCAGCCGATGATGCTGACGAAGGTCTGCAGCTCCTGCAGGAAGCGCTTGTAGGTCAGGTCCCCGCGAGCGAACTCCTTCGCCGCGTCCATGCCATCCAGGATGAGCAGCGTGGCGTGATGGGCCCGCGCCGCGCGCCGCACCAGCTCCAGCAGCCCCTTGAGCCCTTCGGTCTCCAGTTGCCGGTAGCCGCTGATGTAGTGGAGCTTCTCGGGGATGACCTTCGCGTTGAAGAACGACATCGCCTCCAGGTTCGCCAGCATGCGCGCGTGGGTCTCCGTGAGCAGCGTCACGTAGAGCGCCTTGCCGCCATGCCGGACGTGCCAGAAGGCAATCTGGTGCGCCAGCACCGTCTTGCCGGACCCGGGAGGCCCCAGCAACGCGTAGGAGGCGCCCTGAAGCAGGCCGCCCTTGGTGATGAAGTCGAGCCGGGGTACGCCCGTCTCCAACCGGAGGGGGGCCGCCTTTCGCCCGCTTCCTCCATCTTCCACTGACGACACGACAAGCCTTCCTTTCGGTCAGTACGTTTCCGCCCGGTGTCGGGGCAGCGTGACTTGAAACGTCGAGCCCGCGCCTGGCCGGCTCTCGACGGTGAGCGTTCCTTCGTGCGCCGTGACGATTTCACGAGCGATGTAGAGGCCCAGGCCCAGCCCGTCTGTGCTGCCGGTGGTGGCCGCGCGCTCGAAGCGGTTGAAGATGCGCGCCTGGTCCTTCCCCGCGATGCCAATGCCCTGGTCCCTCACGCGCAGCAGGACCTCATCCGCGTGTTCCTCCACGGTGAGACGCACGGGCTTGCCGTCTCCGTAGCGGAAGGCGTTGGTGAGCAGGTTGCTGATGACCTGGTCCAGCCGGAGCCGGTCTCCCGCGAGCATCACGGGCCGGTCCGGGAGCGCCAGCGTCAGGTCCACGCCCGCGGCTCGCGCGTTCATGGCCAGGCGCTGGGCCACGTCGCGCGCGGCCTCGGCCAGGTCCATCATCTCCAGGTGGAGGTGCAGCCTGCGGCTCCCCACGCGGGACACATCCAGCAGGGTGTCCAGCAGTTGTTGCAGCCGGATGAGCTGCCGCAGCGCGGGGGTGGTGCTGGCCTCGATGGCCTTCCGGGGCAGCGTGTCGCCCGGCGTGCGCGCCAGGTGGTGCCGCACGCGCTCCAGGTTGAGCCGCAGGGCGGTGAGCGGCGTTCGCAGTTCGTGCGCCGCGATGGACAGGAATTCGTCGCGGGCGCGTACCGCCGCCTGGGCGCGGGACTGCAGCCGCAGCAGCGCCTCGACGTTGGCGAGCAGCTCGTCGTCGGCGAGGGGCGTCGTCCAATAGGCGTCCGCTCCCTGTGCCAGTCCGCGGAGCCGTTCCTCGCTGCGGACGGAGACGGCGGACAGGTGGGCGATGAGCAGGTCCCGCGTCTCCTCCTGCTCACGCAGCCGCCGGCAGACCTCGTAGCCGTCGATGTCGGGCATGTGCACGTCGAGCAGCACCATGTCCGGGCGACCGCTCGCCAGCCGGAGCGCCTCCGTGCCGCTGGTGGCGTCCACGACGTGATAGCCCGCGCTGGTGAGGATGCGGCCCGTGAGGTAGAGGACGGCGGGCGTATCATTGACGTTGAGGATGGTGGCGCGCGCCTGCGCCTCCTCCTTCGGTCGTCCTGACACGCTGGTGAATGCCATCCCAGGAAGATGGGGTTGGGTTCATCCGAACGGAATCCCCTCATGGGCGACGAGGTGCCTGGAAATGTGTGCGATGTGGCACAGTCCGGGGGCCCATGGTGGGTTGATGGGGACTGAATAGGACGGCGGCACCTGCGTCTGTCCTCATGAAACCGCAAGAGGGCCCCGAGCTCACGAGGACGCATCCATGAATCGCATCGCTACCGCGCTTGTCGCAGCCCTCCTCCTCACCGGCAGTGCTCAGGCCCAGGGGCATGGCCCCCGTTCCTCCCGAGTGGAGCGCCGTGAGCTGCGCGATGACCGCCGCGACCTGGAGGAGCTGCGGAAGCTGCTGAGCCGCTTCGACTCCGCGTGGGCCAACCGGAGCGAACGGCAGATGGTCAATGTGGAGTCCAGCCTGCGCAAGCTGCTCCGCGCCGAGCTGGCGGAGAGCCAGCGGGAGCTGTCCAGGGACTGGGAGGAGTCGCGGCGGACCCGACGGAACGCGCGCGTGGCGCAGTGGGGCGGCCCCCGGGTGGCCATGTGGGGACAGGCCTCGGCCGCCAATGCCCGGGGCGACGTGCGCGCCGAGCAGGCCGCGCTGCGGACGCGGAAGGCCATTGCCCGGGAGCTCGACGACATCGAGGGGCTGCGTCAGCCCGGGGCCCTGCACTACAAGCGCACGCTCATCGTGGACCTCATCCAGTTGGCGGAGCGCGAGCTGAACCAGAGCCGCCGAGAGGTCCATGACGACCGGCGGCCCAACAACGGTTGGCGCCGCTGAGCGCCCGCCGCATGGCCCCGCCGGCCCGTCCTGGCGACGGGGCTACTCCGCCTTCTTCGGCGCGGTGGCGGAGCCCACCACGCGGTGTACCGGGTACGGCTCACCCACGGTGATGGCGCCGTCGAGGAACTGCCACCGGCAAAACCCGTCGTCGGAGTGGGGCTCCATTGCGTGTGTTTCGACGCCTCGGCGCGGGTCAGCAGCGGGTTCATGGGGGCGAACCCGAGCGCCGCCACCCGGGCGCGTCAAGTCCCGCCGCGCCGCTGAAAAAAGAGTGGGCCCGAGCAGGGTGTCCTCCTGCCCGGGCCGGGGTGCTGCCATGGATGAGACCCGCACGTTTAAGTTCCTGCCTGCGGTTGAGACCTCGGGTCCTGCGATTGAACGACCGCCGCGCAAGGTGGAGTGGAGCGGCGGGCTGGAATTGCACCAGCATCACGAGGGAGGGGGCGGGAACGGTCGATCGGGCCTGCGACAGCGAATGCTGAGTCTGGAGTGAGAAGTTGAATCTGGGGTGCTTCGCGCGCTCGTGATGCCGCCTGCCTCTACCGTGGTTGGGCTACCCCGCCGCATGAAGTGGTGGCGGGGGCAGGGCTCGAACCTGCACTGGGGACGGTCGGAGAACGCTCGGCGTGAAGCTGCTGCTGAGTTTGAGTTTGGACTCCAAAAGGTCTGCGGCCGTGAGTCTAGCCGAACAGGTAGCCGAGGAGGGCCTCGCCGGCCTTCATCTCCTCCACTTCGACGGCGTTCGCCTCTTCGCGGGCGAACTTGACGGCCTGCTGCAATTTCTCCACGCGCTCCAGCAGGTCATTGACGCGCGTGGCGGGGAGGGCGCCGGAGAACTTCACCGTCTTCCAGTAACCGACGACGATGTCCTCGTAATAGACCTCCACCTGGGCTGGGTGCTTCTCCGTGGCCTCGGACTTCACGTGGTTGCGGGGAACTTTCTTCGTCTTCGCCGTCTGCACGGGCTCGGTGGCCCACAGGCCCTGCGCCGGGTCGGGAACCCACGACTCCGACGGGTCCAGCGTGGGCAGCTTCTTCACGAAGGTGTGCAGGTCCACCAATTGCTTCTCCAGGAACAGGAGGTACGTGGCGGGGACACCCTTGAGCAGGACCCTGCCATCCACGCGCACGTCCGCCTTCGCGTGGCAGTTGGTGAGGTCCTTGGTGGCGGTGACGTCGAAGAGCCGGGTGAGAATCTCTTGCGTCTTCTTGAGGATGTCCTGCGTCCGAACCTGCACGCGGGTGGACTCGGGGGGAAAGCGCTCACCCTCCTCATCGCGGGGCTGATACGTGCGGGAGATGCCGCTGAGCAACTGCGGCTTCTGAAGGTCGTGATGGGCCTGGGTGAGCTCCTGCTGGGAGCGGTTCTTGACGCCCTTCTCGACGGCGATGATCTGGTTCAGCTTCGGCATGGCACGACATCCGTTTCAAAGATTTTGTTTTTCGCCCCACACGCAGCATGGCGCCTGACCCTGACAGGCTCTGTGGTATTCAGGTCTGTAGGGGATTTCAAAAAAGGGGACAGCCATGCGCAGCTCGAAGATTGGTTCCACGCAGGTGCCGAAGCCGAAGCCCGCCGCACCGCGTGAGCAGCCGAAGCCCACGGAGAAGCCGTCCGCTTCCACGGCGTCTTCCGCACGGAGCACCTTCGAGCGTCCGCCGACGGCACCCCTGAACCTCACGGGCTTTGTCCCGCCCCAGCCCGCCGTGGCCATGCAGACGCGGGCCTTCACGGGGCCGGCGGGGCAGGGGCTGCGGAGCCAGTCGTTGGCGCCGGCGCGGACGCGCTCTCGCTGAGTGCACAGACGGCGAGCACCGAGTCGCTGCTCGCCGAGGATGGTGTGTCGGAGGCGCCCCCGGCGGACGCGGCCGAAGCCCAGGCTCGCGCGGAGACGGCGCGCGCGGCGGTGGGGCGCAATCCCGACACGGTGGCTCAGGACACGGATGCGGCGCTCCAGGCCATGCGGGAGGCGAACGACCTGGCGCTGGCGGAGAACAAGCCGCCGCCGTACCCGCAGGCGGAGAACGTCCAGGACGCGGCCGCCGCGGCCCGCCTGGACGCCCAGCAGCAGACCGAGCTGTTCGGAGCCCCGTTGGCCCTGTCGCAGGAGCAGCAGATCGCCGCGGACGTGGCGACGCTCGGCGCCGCGCAGGACCCGGCCGCCGCCGCCGTGGAGCTCGAGCGGATGCTGGCCACCGCGTCTCCGGCGTACCGCGAGGCGCTGCTGTCGCAGCCCGATGTGCAGCGGATGCTGGAGGGCTTCGCGACGTACCAGCCGCCCTATGAGCAGGCGCAGCTCGAGGCGTACCGGGCCGGCATGGAGAGCCTGGTCCGTCTGGGCGACGCGATGGGGGCGCAGTCGCGCCTGCTGACCGACCCGATTGCGCGCGGCTACCCGAGCAACCCGGTCAACCTCATGTTCCTGGACACGCTCCGGTCCGTCACCGGCGCGTTCCAGCCCATGGCGGACTCGTCCGGGCTGGGCTTCGCCATCTCCCTGGATGCGTCCCTCACCGCCGCCCAGGGTGAGATGGTGGCCAGCGACGTGCGCAACATCGCCATGTCCGGGCTGGTCGCCGCGGAGGGTGAGTTCGAGCAGGTGGCCGAGGAGGTCGCCGAGCTCCAGCAGCAGCTCGCGCTCTGGCTCCAGGACATGGGGCCAGCCATGACGGACGAGCAGCGGCAGGCGGCGCTCGACAGCTTCATGCAGCAGCACGCGGAGCTCTTCGCGCGGTTCGAACAGTTGGGCGGTCTGCTGGCGGGCGCGGCCACCTCCATCGACGCGAACTTCATGCGCGCGGGCAACGACGCCTACGACAACCACGCCGAGCGCATCCTGCTCTCGTCGGAAGCGCTGGGGATGACCCGCGCGGGCAGCCAGTTCTTCCAGGACATGGTGGCCAGCGCCAACCCGGACCAGCCGGGGTTGATTGACCACGCGCTGACCCTCGCGGAGAACAGCCCGGACTTCGCCAAGGGCGCGGCCACGGTGTGGGTCCAGGCGCTTGGCAATCACGCCGCGGAGCTGCTGGCGCGCGGGGACACCGCGTCGGCGCGGGTCCTCCTGGATGGGCCCATTGGCAAATACGCGGCGTTGTTCGGGCTCGACGAGTCGAAGTTCCAGCAGGTGCTGGGCGAGTTCGACAAGCTCCTCACCGCGGCGCCCACCAACGGTCCCCAGGCCCAGGCCGCGTTCCAAGAAGGGCTCCAGAAGATTCAGGACCTCATCGGCGACAGCCGGCTGCTCAGCGCCTTCGGTGGTGTCGCGCTGGGACTGGCGACCTTCAGCTTCGCCCAGAGCATGGAGGTGCCCGAGGACCTGGGAGACGCGTTGAAGCTGGCCTCGGACGCGGTGGGCATCGGGCCGGACATCGCCGCGGTGGCCGCGAAGATGGTGGGCAACAGCTCCGTCGCATCGTGGATCGACAACGTCGGTGGCAAGGTCCTCTCCCGGTTCGGCGTGGGCATCGACGTCGTGCGCTCCATCCACGCCTTCGCCAACGGCGACGCGGAGATGGGCGCGGCGCTCGGGCTCCAGGCGGTGGGTGGCGCGGTGATTGCCTTCGGTGGTCCCGTGGGCTGGGTGGTGGGTGGTGCCATGGTGATTGGCAGCGCCCTGTGGCAGGGCGCCATCGAAGGCGAGAGCGACCGCCGCGAGGCGCGCGAGGAGTTCCTCATCAGTGCGGGCGTGCCGCCTGAGACGGCGAAGCGGCTGGCGGAGGCGCCCGACGGACGCTTGCAGCAACTGGCCGGCATGGGCCTGGACTACGAGCAGATCATGGCGCTGGCGAAGGCCAACTCGCCGCTGCTCAGCGATGACACGTCGCCCGAACGGCTCACGGAGCTGAAGGAGATGGGCTTCACGGCGAGCCAGCTCGTGGAACTCAGCCGGACGTCCCCTGACCTCTTCACCCAGGAGTCCGGCAACGGCTTCAACATGCAGCGCCTGCGCGACTTCATGAGCCAGACGGGCATGGACGCCGCGGCGCTGACGGGCTTCCTGGGCACGCTCGCGGCGACGGCGCCGGAGAGCGGCGGCGGGGCGACCTCGTTCTTCTTCCAGGTGCTCAACGCGCCTGGGAATCCGCCGCGCACCGAGGCGGAGTGGGTCGAGCGGTTCCAGGAGGTCGCGGAGCACTGGCGGGACCGGGACTCGCAGATCGCCGCGCTGTTCGACGCCGCCGTGGCGCACCTCCAGGCCCACTAGCCGCCGGGAGCGCTCCGTCAGCCGCTGGCCCGGGGAGCCGGGCGCCCGGGCCTTGTCCGCCGCACTGTGTGCGTCCGTGGGGGTGAGCCCTCATGCATGACGTCACCACTGCGCCGCGCCCGGAAGGTCGCGCGGAAGGAGACACGCGTCATGACGGAGCAAGAGGCCTACGTGAAGCAGATGGATGCGGAGAAGCGACGGCTCGACGCCCGGATTGCCGAAACAGAGGCTCAGGCAGACGTCCGCCAGGCCAGCGACGAACTCAAGGACATGTCCGCGATTCGCCGCGTCTTCGACAAGTTCCGCACCAAGCTGGACGAGCTGAGCAAGCGGGAGACGCGGAACTTCGACCAGGGCAAGGCCGAGCTTCGGAAGAGCTATGACGACGCCAACCAGGCCGTCATCGAGATGGATGCGAAGATGGAGCTCGTCCGCGCCGGCTACGAGCGCAAGCGGGAGGCGGAGCTCCGCTCGCTTGGCGCGCAGGTGGATGGCTGGGAAGCGTCTATTTCCCAGTCGCGCGCGGAGGACTCACGGCTGACGCGACAGGAGCTTCAGTTCATCCGCCGCTCACTCAGTGACACGGAGGCTGCCCTCCGCCGGTTGATGAGCAGCCGCGGTGAAAACTGGTCGAAGCTGAAGAAGGACTACGAGGACTCGTGGCGCGAGCTGCGTGAGCGCTCCGACAAGATTCGCGCGGGCGAGGCGGTGCAGCCGTCCTCTCCCGCTTGAGCCATACAACGCGAGGCCTGGACCTGTGTCGAGGGTCCGGCCTCGCGCCCATGCCGCGAAGGCCGCATCAGAACGCGCGGTTCACCGCGTAGCCGCAGATCTTGTGCTCGGCCTTGTACGTGTTGGGGCCGGGGATGCCGTCAATGGGGCCCGTGTAGCCGAAGCTCCGGCCCACCGTCTGGACGCGCGTCCAATAGACTGTCCCGGGGATGCCATCCTCCTGCGCGGACGTGCGGGGCCCGCCACGGCGGTTCAGCTCGCGCGCGGTGATGCGCACGCGGGCCTTCTCCGTGTTGGGACCGGTGACGCCGTCAATCGGGCCGGTGTAGCCGAAGTCGCGCCGGGCCACCGTCTGGATGCGCTTGTAGTAGATGGGGCCGGGAACGCCGTCGTACTCCGTGGTCGTGTGCGGCAGGCCGCCACCCGTCGGCGGCGGCGAGCCACCGCCCGCGATGCGGCCACCGGCGTAGTCCATGGACCAGCCCAGGTAGCGCGCGCCCGTCGCGCTCGAATAGCCGTGGACGCTGTTGACGCCAATGGCATCACCCCACGACTGCGCCAGCCTGCGCGTGGCCATGAACACCGTGCCGCCACCGCCATTCAAGTCCGCGCCGACATGGCCGTACGCGCCAATGTCCCACCAGTGGAAGGCGCCCGTGGGCGCCTGGGTCGGGTCCATGGAGAGGATGCGAGACGCGCGGAAGGCCTCGATGGCGGAGGGCCGCGCGGAGGACTCCGGCAACTGGCCAAAGCGCCACATCAACGAGCCGCACCACTGGTCCCACGTGCCACCGTCCCGCTTGGGATTGGCGGCGGCGAACGCCCTCGCCCTGTCGTAGATGGGCGAGTTCAGCTCCGACGTCTCGCTCCCGAGCGCGGCCGGCTCGATGTGCTGCGTGTCCTCGACGGCGCCGCCACACGCACCCAGCACGATGGCCGCTGACAACAGCGCGATGTTCCTCATCATCCCGTTCGTCTTCATTCCATGGCTCCTGTCATGGCCGTTCAACGCGAGGTTGTCGGCGGGAGTCTGGTGAGAGTTTCCGGGAAATTAAGATTTGCCTGTCTCTGAAGTTTTCCTGCGCACGTACTCCCAGGCCTCGATGAGCCGGCGTGTCTCCTCCTGCGCCAGGGCCTGAAGTTTGGGGCCGAGCTGCGCGACCTTGTCCGGATGGTACTGGGCCACCAGCGACAGGTACGCCTTGCGTGCGTCCGCGAGCGGCGTCCCGGGCGTGATTCCCAGGACCTCCCACGCGGAGGCCACCGGCGCTGGTTCGGGCGCGCGCGGCGCTTCGGCGCGGGGCTCCGGTTCCGGTGGTTCGTCAGCGTCGTCATCCGCGTCCGAGTCGTCGTCCGAGTCGTCGTCAGCGTCCGAGCCGTCGTCCGCGTCCGAATCGTCCTCGTCGGAATGCTCGGCGGAAGGCGGTGGGGGCACTTCAAAGCCCACGCCGCAGGTGGCGCACAGCAGCCGCTCTTGATTCTCACCGGAGGCGGAGGGAACGACGCGTGTGTCGAAGCAATCGCCGCACACGATGTTTCGGCACGACTCGCAGCGCGCGGCGGAGGGCGCGTCGTCCAGGTCCTGGCCACACCGGGGACAGTCATCGGGCAGCGGGGCCTCCGCACCGCAGCGCACGCAGTGGGCCCAGGCGCGGTCCAGGCTGCGCTCGCACTCCGTACACTCCAGGTTCCCACCACTGGCGGGCTCCCAGTGCTTCGTCTCGCCGCACCAGGGGCAGTAGGGCATGAGCCACGCCAGCTTCCCGGTGCAGTCCTCCGCGTCGCAGTCGAACTCGAGCCGGTAGCCCTGGGCATGGGGCTCCGGCGCGTTGGCTTCCTCGAAGGACTCGCCGCACGCCCAGCAGTGGTTGAAGCTCGGGTGGGAGGGGGCCTCGCACGCGACGCAGACGGGGTTGCCGTGCTCGGCCTTCCATTCCACCTCGTCGCCGCAGCCGGGGCAGAAGCCCATGGCCTGCGTGACATCCGGATGCTGGCAGGACGCCCGCTCCGCGCGAGCCGCCCGTTCGCGCTGTCCTGGCGGGGCGGGGAAGGGGGGCTTGATGCCTCGCTCCGTCAGGTGCTCCCACCAGCAGGCGCGGCAGACGCGGCCACGGGCCTTGCGGTGTGCCTGCCCGGGAACCATCGGGCGCTGGCGGAAGTCACCGGCCTCCAGGACCTGCGTGCTCAGGCACACCTGGCAGACCGTGTCGCCGCAAACTTCACAGCTCCCCGCGAGGCGGCGGACGCCCAGGCCCAGGATGCCGGCGGTCAGCACCTCCCTGCAGCACGGGCAGGCTCGCATGGACTCCTCTCGTGGGAAGGCCGGGCCGGGTGGGCACGGGGGTCGGGTGGGCCTCACGCATGCCCCAATCAGCCTGCCAGGTCCAGCGCGCGCTCAGGGGGCGTCGCCGGCCTCCGGTGGCTCGCAGCCGATGCGCTGAGGCCCCACCGCCAGATCGTCCAGCCACCAGTCCGTGGGCACGGGCAGTCCCTGGTACAGGAACACGCCGGCCTCCAGCACCGTGAAGTCGGAGACCTTCTCGCGCACCGGCCGCTCCTGGGTGGGAGGCTCGGAGAAGACGAACGTCTCGGGCCACTGGAGCTCGGTGCCGTTGAGCCAGACGCGCGGCTCGGCGGCCTCGGGCTGGGTGCCATTCGCGCCGTCGAAGAGCCACTCCAGGCACGCCCAGTCGTCGAGCACCAGCGGCGTGTCCGACACCCGCACCCACTCCGGGAAGCCCGGCGGTTCCGGCGGGTGCCAGATGGCCATGTAGCGCTGCCGGTACGTGGCGACCTCGTACCAGTCGAGCGTGTCCATCGCTCCACCGGTCCGCCCGGGCCGGGGGTAGCGGGCATTGAAGAGGCCCGCGTGCGACATGGGGCGCGCGGGGGACGTGTAGACGTAGACGCGGCCCCACAGGACCGGCCCGAAGCGGGCGGGCAGCTCGAAGCGCAGCGTCTTCTTCGGGCCGCCCTGGCTCCCCTCCGTGCCACCGACGAGCTGCCGGGCGTGCAGGGCGTACCGGCCCCGATAGGCCCGGGTGTCGTCCACGCGCAGCGTGCCGCTGAACTCGTCGCGGTAGGGCGTCCAGCCAGCGGGGATGCGGCCTTCCTCGAAGTCCCAGCAGAGCGTCCCGGGGGACGCACAGGCACGTTCGGTGGCCTGCCGGGAGGGGGGCGCGTGGGCGCAGGACGTGGCCAGCAGCGCCAGCATCCACGGGGCACCCCAGTTGCGGCGTCGAACTCGCATGTCACGAACCCATCCGGTGAATCCGGGGAAAATAGGCTTGGGACGGGGCGGGGGACAAGCCGGCGCGGCGGCTATCGAAGGCGCGTGGCGGCGCTTAAACCAGGATATATCCAGGGTTTGGGGCGTCCCTTCGACGCGCCCATGCCCTCTACACCAGGACGAACCCCGTGGCCGGAAGCAGCCTCCTCACCCTGATTGATGACATCGCCAGCCTGCTGGACGACATCGCGGCGATGACGAAGGTCGCGACCCGGAAGACCGCGGGTGTGCTCGGGGATGACCTTGCCCTCAATGCGCAGCAGGTGTCCGGCGTCAGAGCCGACCGCGAGCTGCCCGTGGTCTGGGCCGTCGCCAAGGGCTCCTTGGTCAACAAGGCGATCCTGGTTCCCGCCGCGCTGGCCATCAGCGCGCTGGCGCCCTGGGCCATCACCCCGCTGCTGATGCTGGGCGGCGCCTTCCTCTGCTTCGAGGGCTTCGAGAAGGTGGCCCACAAGTTCCTGCACGGGAAGGAAGAGCAGGCGGCGCAGAAGGAGGAGCGCGTCAAGGCGGTGGCCGACCCGGCGGTGGACCTGGTCGCCATGGAGAAGGACAAGATCAAGGGCGCCATCCGCACCGACTTCATCCTGTCCGCCGAAATCGTCGTCATCTCGCTCGGCACGCTCACTGCCGCGTCGTTCGGGATGCGGGTCGCCGTGCTGACCGGCATCGGCCTCATCATGACGGTGGGCGTCTACGGCCTGGTCGCGGGCATCGTGAAGCTCGACGACGCGGGCTTCTACCTGATGAAGCAGGAGGGCGCGGCCTTCAAGCAGCGCCTGGGCCGGGGCATCCTGGCCACCGCGCCGTACCTGATGAAGGGGCTGGCCATCGTGGGCACCGCCGCCATGTTCATGGTGGGTGGCGGCATCCTCACGCACGGCATCCCGCCCGTGCATCACTTCGTCGAGCACGCCGGCGCCGCGGTGGCCGCGGTGCCCGGCATCGGCGGCCTGCTGGGCGCGCTCGTGCCCTCGCTGCTGAACGCGGTGGTCGGTATCGTCGCGGGTGGCCTCATCGTGCTGCTCGTGACGGGCGTCACGCGGGCCGTCCAATCGGCGCGCCCCAAGCCGGGCTAAGCGCCTCACGCTCCCCGCGTGTCCGTGACCTCTGGACACGCGGGGCACCGCGTCAGGTCAGCTCCAGGCCTGGATGTGGCGCAGGACCAGGGCATTCACATCCTTGGCGTGGGTGATGGGCCCCATGTGGCCCACGCCGGGGAGGACGTGGAGCTCCGCGCGCGGCAACACCCGGGCCAGCGTGTCCAGCACCCGCCGCTCGAAAGTGGGCGTGCGCTCGCCGCCCAGCAACAGCGTGGGCGCGGCAATCGTCCCGTACGTCTCTCGAGTCGTCTTGTCCGACGACAGGGTGACGACCTCCTGGTAGAGCTTCCAGCCCACCTCGCGGAACGCCTGCTGCGTTTCGGCGTTGAGCGCGTCCCATGCGCCAGGCCCGTTCCATCCCGACACGAACGCGGACAGCCAGTCCTCGCCGGTACCCTCGAACGCGTCGGGGAGGGCAGGTGACCCGTCCCAGTCGCTCGCTTCGAGCACGCCGAAGGCCACCGGCTCGAAGACGGCGAGGGACTTCACCGCCTGGGGCCGCGACAGCGCGAACTGGAGCGCGAGGAAGCCGCCATAGGAATGGCCGACGAGGTGCGCGGGCGTCTCCAGCCGCGCCATCAGGGCCTCCAGCGCCGCGAGGTCCTGCCGGAAGTGGAACGGCGCTCCCGCGGGCCATGGGCTGGAGCCGCCGTAGCCCAGCAGGTCCGGGATGAGGGCCCGGTGTGTGGTGGCCAGGGTGTCTCCCAGCCGCCGCCACTGCCGGCCGGAGAAGCCGCCGCTATGCACGAGGACGACCGGTTCCCCGGCGCCCACGTCGCGATAGGCCAGCGTCTGGCCCTCCACGTCCAACGTCTTCACTGCGTTCCCTGCCGTGTCCGTGCTCATGCCGCTTCGTCCACCTGGACCACGAGCTTGCCGAAGTTGCGGCCTTCCAGCAGCCCGATGAAGGCCTCGGGCGCGTTTTCGAGCCCTTTGACGATGTCCTCGCGGTAGCGGACGCGGCCGTCGCGGACCCACGCGCCCATCTCCCGGTAGAAGTCCGGAAGCTGGCTGACGAACTCCGTCTGGATGAAGCCGCGCAGCGTCAGGCTCTTGGAGAGCACGTCGCGCATGACGATGGGCAGCCGGTCCGGTCCCTCGAAAGGGCCCGTGCTGTTGTACTGCGCGATGAGTCCGCAGACAGGGACGCGCGCGAACGGGTTGAGGCGCGGGAAGACCGCGTCCCAGACGGCGCCGCCCACGTTCTCGAAGTACACGTCCACGCCCTTGGGGCAGGCTTCCTTCAGGCGCTCGGCGAAGTCCGGGGCGCGGTGGTCCACCACGGCGTCGAAGCCCAGCGTGTCGCGCACGTAGGCGCACTTGTCCGGGCCGCCCGCGATTCCCACCGCGCGAGCGCCTTTGAGCTTGGCGAGCTGGCCCACCGTCGCGCCGACCGGGCCGCTCGCGGCGGCGACGACGACGGTTTCGCCGGGCTGGGGCCGTCCAATGGAGAAGAGGCCCGCGTAGGCGGTGAAGCCCGGCATGCCCAGCACGCCCAGCGCGGTGGAGACGGGCGCCACCGACGGGTCGAGCTTGCGCAGGCCCTTCCCCTTGGCCACCGCATGCGTCTGCCATCCCGAATAGGAGAGGACGACGTCCCCTTCCGCGTAGTCAGGGTGACGGGAGCGGAGGACCCGGGCGACGGTGCCGCCGACCATCACCGCGCCCAGCTCCACCGGCGGGGCGTACGATTTGGCCGCGCTCATCCGGCCGCGCATGTACGGGTCCAGCGACAGATACTGGACCTTCAGCAGGACCTCGCCCTCACCGGGGTCCGGGACGTCCGCCTCCTCGACACGGAGGTTCTCCGGCGTGGGACGGCCCTCGGGGCGGGATGCGAGCACGATGCGTCGGTTCTTCAAGCCACTCAATGGATTCCTCCGCGTCAGTTCCCGCTTCCCTAATGAGCGTGCCGTGGAGCGTCAATCGAAGTGACCATTCCCCTGAGCAGCCAGACGCGTGAGCGCCACCACGGTGCTCGCCAGGCCTGAATTCGGGGGCAGCCCCTTGCGCGGGCCGCCAGACCGGGGGAAGACGGGTGGATGGCATGGAATCCTCGCGTCATGAATTCAGACCCGCGCGAGCGGGATCCGTCCGACGTCCTGCGTGAACTCCGGCGGCAGCTGGGGCCAGGCATGGGCCGTCGCATCTTGTTCGCCGTGCTCGGCCTCTTCCTGCTGGTCGGGGTGATGACCAGCTACGCCCAGGTGGAGCCGGACGAAGTCGGAGTCATCCTCCGGCTGGGCCGCTTCGTGGGAACGGTGGAGCCGGGCCCTCACTTCAGGCTGCCCTTCTGGGTGGACCGCATCGTGAAGGTCCCCGTGCAGCGCCAGCTCAAGGCGGAGTTCGGCTTCCGCACGGAGGCGTCGGGCCCGCGCTCCGGCTCCGCGTACGCGGCCCAGTCGTCGGACATGAAGCGTGAATCGCTCATGCTCACCGGCGACCTGAACGTCGCGGTGGTGGAGTGGATCGTCCAGTACAAGATCAAGGACCCGTACCAGTACCTCTTCAAGGTGAAGAACGTGGAGAGCATGCTCCGGGACATCTCCGAGGCCTCGATGCGGGCCGTCGTGGGAGACCACTCGGTGAACGAGGTCCTCACCACGGGCCGCCAGGCGGTGGCCACTCAGGCCAAGCTGCTGCTCCAGGACCTGGCGGACCGCTACGAGACGGGCGTGGACATCCAGCAGGTCGTCCTCCAGGACGTGAACCCGCCGGACCCGGTGAAGCCGTCCTTCAACGAGGTGAACCAGGCCATCCAGGAGAAGGAGCGCGTCATCAACGAGGCCTATGCCGAGCTGAACCGCGTCATCCCCCGGGCGAAGGGCGAGGCCGAGGAGGCGCAGCGCAGCGCGGAGGGCTACGCCATCGAGCGCGTCAACCGCGCCAAGGGCGAGGCGGACCGCTTCGCCCGCGTCTACGAGGAGTACCGCAAGGCGCCGGACGTCACCCGCCGCCGCATGTACCTGGAGACCGTGAGCCAGGTGCTCCGGAACGCCGGGCAGAAGGTCGTCCTGGATGAGTCCGTCAAGGGCCTGACGCCGTTGTTGAACATGCAGGCAACCGACCCCGCGGTGTCCGGGAGCGCGAGCCAGACGGAGGGCCGCCGATGAGCCGCCTTGTCATTCCCTTGAGTGTGTTGGCCGTGCTGGTCGTGGTGGTGGGCTTCTCCGCCACCTATACCCTGAGCGAGCACGAGCAGGCGGTCATCACCCGCTTCGGCGAGCCGAAGGGCTCGTCCGTCGTGGACCCGGGGCTCCACTTCAAGATGCCCTTCGTGGACACGGTGAACCGCTTCGACAAGCGGTGGTTGGACTGGCGCGGTGATCCGAACCAGATTCCCACCAAGGACAAGAAGTACATCTGGGTGGACACCTTCGGCCGCTGGCGCATCGTGGACCCGCTGCGCTTCTTCCAGCGCCTGCGGGACGAGCGCAACGCCCAGTCCCGGCTCGATGACATCATCGACGGCGAGACGCGCAACACCATCGCGTCGTTCGCGCTGATTGAAGCGGTCCGCTCCACCAACCGCCCCTTCGAGGATGACGAGTACACCGCCGAGACGGAGCGGACCGAGTCGCTGGAGAAGATCGCCCAGGGACGCGACAAGCTCACCCGGCAGATCCGCACGCGGGCCGCGGAGATCGTCAAGGAGTTCGGGGTGGAGCTGGTCGACGTGCAGATTCGCCGCATCAACTACGTGGACGAGGTCCAGGTGAAGGTGTTCGAGCGGATGATCTCCGAGCGCAAGCGCATCGCCGAGCGCAGCCGCTCCGAGGGCATGGGCCGCGCGGCGGAGGTCCGAGGCCAGCGTGAGCGCGACTTGAAGGAGATTCGCTCCGAGGCCTACCGCAAGGCCCAGGACATCACCGGCGCGGCGGACGCCGAGGCGACCCGCATCTACGCGGAGGCGTTCGGCAGGGACCCGGAGTTCTACCAGTTCATGCGGACGCTGGAGGCCTACCCTGAAGTGGTGGATGGCTCCACGTCGCTGTTCCTGGGCGGTGAGTCGGAGTTCTACCGGTACCTGCGCAGCTCCAAGAAGTAGCCGGGCAGGGCGGGGCGTCAACGGCACCAGCGGCCGTTGATGCCCCGCGACCGTGCCTCAAGGCACGTAGGGACAGTTGAAGGTGATGTCGTCGGAGACGGTGTCCCCCATGAACTGGCTCACTTCAAACCTCACGTGCGCCACGGTTCCTGGCGTGCAACGGCCAAAGGCCAGTGAGGTCTGCGTGGTGTCGTCACCGTACATCGTGTCGATGGTCGCGTTGGAGATGCCCATCCATTCGATGTGGATGATGTACGGGAATGGGCCGCCGGTGATGCCGCCGCTGTAGCTCCCCATGCACGTGAAGTTGGCGCGGCCGGCCATTCCGCTCGCCGAGCAGCCCGTGATGGTGGCCGTCAGCGGTGTCAATGCCTGCTCATGGTGCTGGAGGGGCGTGTCCTCCGCTGGGGCAAGCGGCTCCGGTGGTCCGCCACAGGCCAGGGTGAACAGGGCCCCGGCGACGACGAGGGGACGGTGGATGGGGCGAAGACGCTTCATGGACGGCCTCCTGGGGCGTGGGCAACGGCAGACGCTAGGAGGGGGACGTCGAACCCTGCAATCCAGCCCGGGTCGGAGGGGGCGTGCGGGTAACAGCCGGGGATTCTCCCTGGCTCCGTATGCTGGACAGCCTTTGCGCGCCTCCATCACGAGACGGGTCCCATGTCCCATCGCTACAACCTGCTGTCCGCAGAGCTGAAGACGAACCCCTATCCGACGTACGCGGACATGCGCCGCAATGCGCCAGTCTGCCAGGTCGAGCCGGGTGGGATGTGGGCCGTCTCCCGCTATGCGGACGTGATGTACGTGCTGAAGAACCCGCAGCTCTTCTCGTCGCAAGGGTTCCGGGTGGCCACCAATCCGCCGTGGTTGGGGGGCAATCCCTTCTCGGAGTCGATGCTCACCATGGACCCGCCCCAGCACGGGCGGTTGCGTGTGCTCGTGTCGCGCGCGTTCGGTGTGTCCGCCATCGCCCGATTGGAGCGGCAGGTGCGCGCCGATGCCCGGGACGCGGTGGCCGCGCTGCCCCTGGATACGCCCTTCGACGTGATGCCGCCTTATGCGTTGCGCATCCCCGCCAACGTCATTGGCGGCATCCTGGGCGTGGACCCGGCGATGCATTCCCGTCTCAAGCAGTGGGCGGACCTCATCACGGGCGGCGTCACCACCGTGCGGCCGGACGAGGAGGACCGCAAGCAGCGGGCGCGCGACGCCGTGACGGAGCTGAAGGCGTACTTCGGCGGGCTGCTGGAGTCGCGGCGCCAGGAGCCGGGCGAAGACATGGTGAGTGACTTGCTGTCGGCCCGGGTGGACGGCGAGGCGCTGACACAGGACGAGCTCATCGCCTTCCTGGCGCTGCTGCTCGTGGGCGGCATCGAGACCGCGGTGAACATGCTGGGCGCCTCGTTGGTGGTGCTGCTGGAGCAGCCGGAGCTCTGGGCGCGGCTCCGCGCGGACCGGTCGCTCATCCCCGCCTTCATCGAGGAGGTCCTCCGGTACGAGCCCCCCGCGCAGGCGGCGCCGCGCATCACCACGCAGGACGTGGTGGTGGGCGGTGTTCCACTTCCAAAGGGAGCGCCCGTGCTGGTGCTCATTGGTTCGGCCTGCCATGACGAGGCGCAGTACCCGGACGGCGACCGCTTCGACTTGACGCGGACGAGCCCGCAGAACCTGCCTTTCGGGCATGGCGTCCACTTCTGCCTGGGAGCCCAATTGGCGCGCATGGAGGGGCGGGTGGCGCTGGAGGCGCTGCTGGACCGGTGTGGCGCGCTGGAGCGCGGCCCCAGTCCCATGACGTGGCATCGCACGCTGGTGGTGCGAGGCCCCGCCACGCTTCCTGTCGTGCTGCGTCCCGCTTGATGCGGGAAGGCCCCCGGGCGTCTGAGGGCCCCTTTTTCGCCGTGGCACGGCGCGGCTAGTGTGCGCCCGCGATGCGACACCTCTTCCTGCTTTTCGTTTGTGTGCTGGGCTTCGTCATCTCCGGCTGCCGCCACAGTGGGATTCCCTCCGGGTCCGCGAGCCATGGCCACCTGTCGCGCAGCATGGGGGACTATCTGCGGTCCCAAGACCCCCGCGGCTCCGATGTGGCACCGGGCTTTGGCCTGCTTGGTTTCTTCTACGACGCACCGACCGTCGTGCTTTCCCTGGAGGAGGCGCGGGAAGTCTACTCGGGGGCTCGGAAGGTGCTCCTGGGAACGGCCCCCGAGGCGCAGGTGAAGAATGCCGTGGAAGACCTCATCGCGACCTGCCGGGCGCAACTGGATGAGGCGTGTAGCTTCGTGCGCGAGCACTTCCAGCGTCCGGTCAAACTGTCGGGCCCTCCACCTGGGTTGACGCGCGAGGCGCAGGAGAACCGGGTCTTCATGTCCGTGGCCCTTCGCGCGCGCCTGGGGACGAATGGGCAGGCGCGAGATGTCGTCGTCGTGGAGTCGGCGCCCCATGGGATGACGGAGGCGGCCATCCGCTCACTGAACGCCTCGAAGTACGAGCCAGCGGAGATGGCGGGGCATCCCATTGAAGTACCCTACACGTTCACCGTGAGACTCAGGTGGCCGGGCCAGAAGCTGTCCAAGGAGCAAGAGCTGGCCTGGGCGCGGGCACGGACCTCGAAATTCCCCAACAGTCCCATGGCCTGGGACGACCTGGCAGGGCTCCTCGCGAGGGACGCGCCCGAGGACCCCGGGTATGCACCCGCGCTCGCCCGGGCGCACGCGCTGCGCCCATGGTCCTGGTGGCCCGCGTCGGAGCTGGCCTGGGTTCGAGCGCAGGAAGGGAAGTACTCGGAGGCCGAGCCCCTGGCGAAGGTGGCCATGCGCGAAGCGCCGGAGCACCCGTACGTGCTTGAGACCGCGGCGCTGGTGGCCTCCCACCAAGGGCGCTGCTCCGAGGCCGTGGACCTGCAACAACGGGCCGTGGCGAAGCTCCCCGCGCCCTGGCCCCAGGAAGAGCACGCGCGCTTCAAGCAGGCACTGGAGACGTACCGGGGACAGTGCCCGGCCGGAGCTGCTCCGTCGGCACCCGTGAACGGGTGAGTGGTCTCACTGGCACGGCGTGCGTTCCCGCCGCGCGGCGCACCCCGTGGGCTCAGCGCCGTGCCTTCTGCCCGCCGTCGGTGGCCTCCGCCACGAGGCACATCACGGAGTAGAGGTTCATCGTGTAGAGGCTGTTCTCCGGCTCCAGGTCCGCCGCCTTCTGGAACAGCGCCGTGGCGCGGGTGTAGTCGCGCTGGTGGTTCAGGAGAATCATCCCCAGCCGGTTGTAGAGCGGCGCGGGGGACGACAGCAGTCCGATACCTCGCTCCAGCAGCTCGATGGCCTCTGCCCACCGTCCCGCCTGCTCCAGCCGCACGACACGCTGGAGCACATCGTCGTTCGCGTCCTCCTGTTTGGGCGGCGATGCCGGACGCGCCGGGTCCGCGGCGGGCTCGGCGGCTGGCTGCGGCTTGGGGCGGGGAGGCACCGGCGCTCGCGTCACCGGTGGGGTGGCGGGCGCGGCTGCCTGCTCCGTCCCGGCGTCCCGGATGGGGGCCGCGCCTCGCACGGTCGGCGGGGGAAGTTCGTACAGCTTCGTGACGCCGCGCTCCTCCAGTGACGCGAAGAGGGCCCGCAGCTCCACCTCCGTGAGCTGGGTGATGAGCGCCAGCTCCTCCAGCGACGTGTGTCCGTCCACCAGCGACAGGACATACGCCTCGAAGGGGCTGAGCTTCAGGTTCGCCACGCTCAAGCCTCCGACGATGAAGGGCCGCGCGTGGGTGCCTCCAGTGGGCGGCTGGAACGAGGCGACACGCGTGGCCTCCGCTTGCGGCGCGCGCGGCGTGCCCGAGGTCCCCCGGCGCTCCGGTTGGGTCAGCAGCGCCCGGACCAACGACACGTTGTCCCGGGGCGGCAGGTCCGCCACGTGACGCACGAGCAGCAACTCACAGCGTTCGCACTGGAAGTCGCCCACCTGCGTGGGGGCGCCGCAGTGAGGGCACGCGTCGTCCTCGGGGGGATGCTCGAACGCCAGGGCATCCGCGTAGTAGTGCTTGCGGATGGCCGCCCGGATGGACCTGCGCACCGCGACGAATGGCAACACCTGCGTGGCGCCCACGGTGCGGGCGATCTCCTCCAAGGCCCGCTGTCGCTGGGGCTCGGCGATGGCCACGTACAGCGTGCCCTGCGCCAGGCGCAGCGGCATGAAGTCGAAGCCCTCCGCGAGCCGCACCGGCACCTTTTCGAGCAATGCGGGAGCCACCGTGGCCTGGGCCAGCTTCTCCGTGGAGACGAAGCGCGTCTGGAGCTCCTGCGCCAGCAGCCGCAGCACCGGCGTCTCGTCCACGCCCAGCCGCACCAGGCACTCCCCGAGCTTCTGGCCTGTCTCCTGCTGATGCGCGAGCGCACGGGACAACAGCTCTGGCGTCAGAACGCCGTCCAGCACCAGCCGCTCGCCGAGTCTCCGCGTCATGAATCCGGATTCAAGTGGGATGTGGTTCCCGCGTCTACCGTGAAACGCGATGAACGCCGCGCAACGGAACGAGGGATGCGTCGCGCCGCCTGAAACGTGTACTCGAGTTCAGAGCTCGTTGAAGACGAGCAGCCCTCGGGTGGTGTCCACCACGTACACGTGGCCGTCGCCGGGGACGCGGATGCCAATGGCACCCTCGAGCAGGTTGTCGGTCCGGCCGGGGTCGGACTCGCGGAAGGTGTTGTAGTAGGCGACCTCTCGCGGCTGGGTGGGGTTGGCGACATCCAGCACGCGCAATCCCTCATGGTAGTAGGCGATGTAGAGCCGCTGGCCCTTGAGGAACATGTTGTGGATGGAGGTCTGGGGTCGGAGCTGGTACCTGCCGATGAGCGGGATGGCGGTGGGGTCCGTCATGTCCAGGACGCGCAGGTGGGCGCCCTGGTATTCGCCTCCCTCGAAGGCGATGGTCTTTCCCGCGAAGGTGCCCACCGCGCCGGCATGGCTGGTCGTGAAGCTGTTGTCTGTCTCGAACGCGTAGTGGCCCAGTTCGAGCGGGTTCGTCGGGTCCTTCACGTCGAAGACGATGTACCCCGCGAAGAAGTGATTGACGTAGAGCCGGTCCTGGTAGGCGAAGGCGTCGTGCGCCGAGGGCGTCAACGAGGTCGTGCTGGACGCCTGGAAGCGGCTGAGCAGTTGAGGGTTGAGTGGGGTGGTGATGTCGAAGATGAGCGTCTCGCCGTGCGGCGCGGGGCCCGGGGACACGGCGTACAACCGGTTGCCGTCCACGAAGAGGGTGTGGACATCGAGGATTCCTCCACCGGGCGCGTTGCGCACCAGCACGGGGTCCGCGGGGTTGGAGATGTCGAACACGAGGACGCCCGCGCTCCGACTGGCAATGAAGAGTGCGTCATCCTTCGCCCATGCGGCGTTCCAGTATGAGTCGCCCGGGAGGGTGATCTCCTTCTTGCGGATGGGATTGCTCGGGTCGCTGACGTCGAAGACGGTGAGGCCACCCGGTGCCTCGGTGCGGTCATGGTCGATGGCCACGACGTACGCATGCTGCCGGTGGACGTAGACATCCACGGGGCGGCCCATGGAGATGGCCCGCTCCGAGATGAGGCGGAGGCCGCCCGACGACTCGGCTTCGCCACGGCCCCAGGTCATCCGTGCCGCCTCGAAAGTGCCCCAGGAGCCGACCCTGCCATTGGTGCAGCGGACGAAGCAGCCCGTCACCAGGTCCGGCTGGGGGGCGGCACAGCCCGCGAGGGCGAGGTCCCGCTCCGCGCCTCGCAGGGGGAACCGTGTCGCGACGTGGAAGCTGCCGGGCAGTTGCTGCCGCGTGAGCGCGTGGCCGTCCAGCGTTCCCGTGCTCCCGTCCTGGGGAATCCGGATGCCAGCGAAGTCCGGGTAGCCCGCGGCGTGGCGCATGTCGATTTGGTAGATGCCATGCGAGTCCAGGCTGGCGAGGGACGCGAGGTCACACTGCGACACGTCGAAGTGGGAGGGATTGTCGCAGTCGATGGCGGTGCCCTGGGGCACGGTGAAGGAGCAGGGGGCATACTCGCCCCGGTCGCCCCAGTCCGTTGGCTCGACCAGGGGCGTGTACGTCCCGTCCCAGGGGTCTTCGGGAGGAGGCGGTGGGGGCTCCTCCGGCTTCGACGTGTCCGAGCAGCCCCAACACAGCCCTGAAAGGCAGAGGACGACGGCATGAAGACGCAGTGACGTGAGGGGCATTGCGTGGGCCTCCTGGCGCGGCGTGGTCCGCGAGGAGTCTAGAGCGCCGATCAGGAATCAGCCCGAGTAAAATCGATCGCTTACGGGAACGGT
>JBKGHI010000309.1:2778-9384 GCA_046520405.1 Myxococcus sp. 1LA | reverse complement strand
CCGTGCCCCGCCAGACGCCGCGCCGCGTACCGGCCAGCGCGGCGGCGGGGCCACCCACGGCCTGGGCCACCGCGGCGGCGACCGCGAGCACTTCCTGCGACTTCACGCGCAGGCGGTGGTCGGCCATGCCGCCGGTGATGGAGAAGCGGGCCTCGGCCACGTAGAGCCGGTTCATCGGACCGGTGTTCGGGTCGCGGCGGTTGGCGAACTGGCGCGCGTAGGCCAGGTTCTCCGGGCGGCTCTCCAGGAAGTCCGCGTCCAGGGACAGGACGATGTCCGCCTGGGCGAAGTCGTAGACCGCCGTCACCGGCTGGCCACCGAAGAGCGCGCGGGTCGCCTCGGCCTGGGTGTCGTGCGTCTGCGCGGTGTAGCTGTGGAAGCGCGCGTTCGGCAGCTTCTTCAGGATGCGGTTGCGCAGGTCACCGGTCAGCGGCGAGTTGCCGGGCTCGGTGAGGAAGCGCACGCGGCTGCCACCGTCCGCGGCCTTGTTGGCGCGGTTGATCAGCTCCTCGCGCAGGGCGCGGAGGGCGCGGGGGCTCTTGCCCTGACGGAGCACGCGGGCGCGGCTCGGGTCGTACAGGGACAAGAGGAACGCCTGCTCCCAGGGGCCGGCGGCGCCCTGGTTGACCGGGTGGTCCGGGTTGCCCTCGATCTTCACGGGGCGACCCTCGCGGGCGGTGATGAGCAGGCCGGAGGTGTGACCGGCCAGCGTCATGCCGGACGCGTAGTGGAGCGGGTTGCCCGGGACGAGCTCGGGAGGCGTCTTGGTGTACGGCAGGAGGCGCTCATCCACCGGACGGGTGCTGCACGCGGTGGCGCCGGCCAGGGCCAGCGACGCGCCCAGGAGCTGCATGAACTCGCGGCGGACGAAGCCGGAGGGGGCCAGGTCGGCGCCCACGGGGAACTCCGGCCGCGTCTCCTCGAGGTACTCGGGCGTGCCGAGCTTCTCCTCCAGGCTGCGCCAGTACGTCTGGCCATAGCCGGGCTCGGAGGAGGAGGCGTTGGCGGCGGCGTGCTCGAGCGCCTCGCCGACCACGTCGGACTTGGCGGCGGGCCGGTCCGTGACGACCGGGAGCGCGAAGGAGGAGGGGGTGTCCTGCGACGGTGCGCCGTCGCGCTTCGTGTTCATCGGTGGCATGTGGAGCAGCTCTCGCGCGAGTGGACGTCGTACGCTTCCGCCAGCTGGCGGCCGAGTGCAGCGGCCTCGGCCTTGTCCGCGGGCGGGGCCCAGGTCATCGAGGTAATGAACTCCGTCGGCCGCAGGTGGGGCTCCGGATTGCGGTGGCAATCCAGGCACCAGGCCATGGTCAGCGGCGCGGCCTGCTCCACCGCGGCCATCTGGTCGACGCGGCCGTGGCAGGTGGCGCAACCGACGCCCTTGGCCACGTGGATGGAGTGGTTGAAGTAGACGAAGTCCGGCAGGTTGTGCACGCGGACCCAGGGAATGGGCTGGTCGGAGAAGAAGGCCTTACGCACCTCGGTGAGGTACGGGCTCTTGTTCCAGACCTGCGCGTGGCAGGACATGCACACCGTGGTGGAGGGGATGCCCGCGGAGGGCGAATCCTCGACCGAGAAGTGGCAGTACCGGCAGTCAATCTGCTCGTCACCCGCGTGGTGGCGGTGATCGAACTCGATCGGCTGTTCGACGGGCCGCTGCTGGCCAGTGACGTACGGCGAGCGCACGTAGGCCATGAGACCGCCGATGCCGATGGCGGGCACGGCAAGGAGCGCCGCGGCGGACAGCCGCGACACCGTGTTCGTCCAACGTGGGAAGAGAGGGCCGCTCATACCAGGACCATGGGCAAGGGGGCTTCGATAGCAGCTGTGACGGGAACGAAATACGAGGCGTGGGCGTTACCGGGCACGGGGAGCGGAGGGGCGTTCCCGGCCCCATCGGGGCGGGTGGGCGGTGGCTCCTGGCGCACTGAAGGCGAAGCGGACACGTCCAACGAAACCTCTATTAGTAATGCCGTGGGCGGGGCCCTCCTTCTCTCCCTGCCCTAATGCGGCGCGGGACCATCGGGCATCGACACGGCAGTGTCAACCATTCTGATTTGGCGGCACGGGGATACCACTTCCTCGCGCGGAGGCGGAAAGTCGCGGTCCCGCGGTGATGAATCTCTCTTCTGGCGGGAGGTAGGGACGATTGAGCAAAGCACCCTGCCAGGGCGGATCAACCCGAGGGTGTCACGGCTCGTCGTCGGTCTCCGGCTGACGCCAACGCTCCCGGCGGCGAGCCAGGAGCCGTTCCACCAGCTCCCGGGCGCGCGCGTCCCGGTGGTAGCGGACGTCATGCCGGGTGCCCTTGCCCTGATTGCACCGGGCGCAGGCCAGGCCCAGGTTCGTCAGCGCCTCGGTGCCGCCGGCCGTCTTCGGGAGGATGTGCTCGATGGTGGCGCGGCTGATCGGCTCGCCATCCAGGCCGACCCATAAGTGCGCGTTGCAGTGCAAGCACTTGCCGAGCCACGCCTCGCGGCCCCGGTGGTCGGCGCGCTCGAAGGTATTATCTGTTTCAATGATACCCAGAATCTTCCGACGCTTGGCGTCGCTCACCCTACACCTCGACGACTGCGGGGCCGGCGACGGCGAAGATGCGATCGCCGGAGCGGCGGGAGACGTTGAGACCGCCCGTGAAGGCGCTGAAGGCTGGGAGCACGCCCACGCCGCGTCCCACATGAAAACAGGGAAGTCGCAATGTGTCGCTCCTTCCGCCCAGTCGCACCATGGGGTGGAGGTGACCTGCCCAGACGTAACGGCCTGACGCGGGCTCCGGGTGGTGGGCGAAGCGGAAGGGGCCTTCGTCGGCGTGGGACTCGCGCACATCCAGGCGCCAGCGCTCGGGCAATGTCTTCACGTGCCGGTCATGGTTGCCCCGCACCAGGACGCACTCCACCGCCGCGTGGGACTCCCGCCACAGGGCCAGCCGGTCCACCAGTGCTGGGGTCAGCCCTTGGCGGGAGTGGATGAGGTCCCCCAGCAGGAGCAGGCGGCGGGCGCCGGTGGCGGTGAGCGCCGCGGACAGGCGGGCCAGGTCATCCTCCAGGACACCGGTGGGCAGGGGGATGCCGTGCTGCTGGAAGCTCTCCGTCTTCCCCCAGTGCAGGTCCGCCACGGCCAGGGTGTGGGTGTCGGGCCAGTACAGGGCGCGCTCGGGGAGCAGCTCCAGCAGGGTGCCGTCTAGGCGGACCTGGCATCTTCGCGAGTCCATCGCTCCTTCATGCGCTCCACCCGCTCCAGCAGGGACTCGCTGGACAGGCTCGCGCTGATGCGCTCGACGACGAGCGGGAAACCCAGGGGCGTGGGCCGGCGGACGTGGAGGAACTCCAGCGGCGAGGACTCCAGCCGCGCCAGGGTCCGCTCCAGCCGTCCCTCCTCGAATTGTTGCTCCAACACCTCCCTGCGGGCCTGGACGAGCAGGAGGTTGTCCGGGTCGTACTTCACGAAGACGTCGTGGAGCAGCGACGCGCTGGCCTGGACCTGCCGTGATGACTTGCGCGCGCCGGGCAGGCCCGGGAGCACCAGCCCGGCGATGCGGGCGATGTCGCGGAACTGCCGCTTCGACAACTCGCCGACGTTCACGCTCTCCAGGACGTCCGCCTCCAGACGTTCGCGAGTGAAGAGTCCAGGGTGCAGCGCCTCCTCGAAGGGGAAGGGCGTGGGGGTGAGCAGCTCCAGCCCGTAGTCATTCACCGACAGGGTGAAGGTGGCCTTGCGCAAGCGCGTGAGGCGCAGGGCCAGCAGCGCCGCCAACCCTTCGTGCACCAACCGTCCCTCGAAGGGATAGAGGAAGAGGTGGTGTCCATCCCGCGTCTGGCAGGTCTCCGCCAGCACGGTGTCCGCCGCGGGGATGCGGGACAGGCGGGCCTGCGCGTCCAGCACGGGCCAGGCCGCGGCCAGCTCATCCGAGGAGACGTCGCCCTGGCGCGCGGTGTCCAGCGTGCGGCGCACGGCGGCGGCCAGCGAGCTGGACAGGGGCAGGCGGCTGCCACCCCAGCGCGGCGTCTGCGTGACTTTCGTCTTCGCGGGCCGCACGTAGGCCGTCATGTCCTGGATGCGGCTGAACTCCAGCTTCTTCCCCGCGAAGATGAAGGTGTCACCCGGCTTGAGGCGGCTGACGTAGGACTCCTCCACGCTGCCCAGGCGCCCCCCGCTCCAGTAGCGAAGCTGCACCACCGCGTCGGAGGTGATGGTGCCGATGTTGAGGCGGTGCATGCGCGCCACGCGCGCGTCCGCGACCACGCAGCGGCCGTCGTGCTCCACCACGCGGCGGAACTCCGGATAGCGCGCAGCGTCGGGCTGCCCTCGCGGACCAGGGACAGCGTCCACGCGAACTCCTCGTCGGTGAGGCTGGCGAAGGCGGCCGCGGTGCGCACCTCGTCTCGCAGCGCCTCGGGCGTGAAGCCGCCGCCCAGCGCGCACGTCACCAGGTGCTGCGCCAGGACGTCCAGCGGCTTGCTCGGTGGCGTACGGGCCTCCACCTCGCGGCGCAGGAGCGCATCCCGAGCGGCCGCCATCTCCACCAGCTCCAGCGCGTGCGTGGGGACGAAGAGGATGTGACAGGTGGCGCCGGGGCGGTGGGCGCTGCGGCCCGCGCGCTGCATCGTCCGGCCAATGCCCTTGGGGCTGCCCACCTGCACCACGCGCTCCACCGGGCCGAAGTCCACGCCCAAATCCAGCGACGAGGTGCACACCACGATGCGCAGCGAGCCTTCCTTGAGGCCGCCCTCCACGCGCTCGCGCTCCTCGCGGTCGATGGAACCGTGGTGGAGCGCGATGAGGTGCTCCCACTCGGGACGGGCGAAGCGGAGTCCCTCGAACCAGCGCTCCGCCTGGGAGCGCGTGTTGGTGAAGATGAGCGTGGAGCGCTCCGCATCCAGCCACGTGGCCACGCGGGCCAGCATGGAGAAGCCCAGGTGTCCCGCCCAGGGGAACGCATCCACGGACTCCGGCAGCAGCGTCTCCACGATGACGGGCCGCTCCAGTGCCGCGCTCACAATCGTGGGCGTCCGTCCGGTGCCCACGGCGTGGCGGGCCGCTTCGTCCAGGTTGGCCAGCGTGGCGGACAGGGCCCAGGTGCGCAGCCCCGGCGCGAAGTGGCGCAGGCGGGCCAGCGCCAGCTCCAACTGTGAGCCGCGCTTGGAGCCCAGCAGCTCATGCCACTCGTCCACGATGACGGAGCGCAGCGACGCGAACAGCTCCGCGGCCCGCTCATGCGTGAGCAGGACGCAGAGCGACTCCGGCGTGGTGATGAGGACCTGGGGCAGTTGCTCCCGCTGGCGCTGGCGCACCGAGGAGGACGTGTCGCCGGTGCGGCTCTCCACGGTGATGTCCGCGTCCAGCACGTCCAGGGGCTCCCGCAGGGCCTTCTCCACGTCCCGGGACACCGCGCGCAGGGGCGTCACGTAGAGGAGCTGAAGGCCTGGCTGGCCGTGCGTCGCCACCTCCGCGAGCGGTCCCAGGTAGGCCGCGTAAGTCTTGCCCGCGCCGGTGGGGACGTGGATGAGCCCGCTTTCGCCGCGCGCATGGGCGGCCCAGGCTTCCTCCTGGAACGGGTAGGGCGCCCACCCCTTTGAATGGAACCAGCGCCGCAGCCGCTCCAGGGGCGCTTCACCGGTGCCGGCCTGTGCCGTGGGCCCCGTGGCGCGAGGCCGCCTGGGCTTGCGCGGGGGCTTCGGTGTGGGCGGCTCGACGGTGCCGTGCAGGGCCTTGCGGCCCGCCGCAATCTGCGCCCGCAGCGAACGCGGCCTACCCGCTGGCATGGAGCAGCTCCTTCAGCGAATCGAGCGTGTCCGCGTCCTGCGGCGTCTTGTCCGTCCGCCAGCGCGCGATGCGCGGAAAGCGCAGCGCGACGCCCGACTTGTGGCGCGGCGAGGACTGGATGCCCTCGAAGTGCAGCTCGAAGACCTGCTCGGGCTCCACCGAGCGCACGGGGCCGTACTTCTCCCGCGTGTGCGCGCGAATCCACCGGTCCAGCCGGCCAATCTCCGCGTCCGTCAGGCCGGAGTAGGCCTTCGTCACCGGCTGCAGCTCCGTGCCGTTCCACACCGCGAAGGTGTAGTCGGTGTACAGCGACGAGCGCCGGCCGTGGCCCGGGTGCGCGTACAGCAGCACCGCGTCCACGGTGAACGGGTCAATCTTCCACTTCCACCAATCGCCCCGCTTGCGCCCGGTGAGGTACGGCGACTCCAGGCGCTTGAGCATGAAGCCCTCGACGTTGCGCTCTCGCGCCTCGCCGCGCGCCGTGGCCAGGTCTTCCCATGTGGCCGCCTGGACGACGGGGGAGACGGGTAGCCGCGGCAGGCCCTTCAACAGCGCCTCCAGCTTCGCGCGCCGCTCGCGCAGCGGCTGGCTCCGGAGGTCCTGGCCTCCCAGCTCCAGCACGTCGTACGCCATGAAGGCGGCGGGGGCCTCGGCCAGCACCTTGGGCGTCAGCTTCTGCCGCCCGATGCGGCGCTGAAGTTGGGCGAAGGGCAGGGGCTTGCCGTCCGCGTAGGCCAGCACCTCGCCGTCCAGCACCGTGCCCTCGGGCAGCGCGGCAGCGGCGTCGGCGATTTCGGGGAAGCGCTCGGTGATGAGCTCCTCGCCCCGGCTCCAGAGGTGCACGCT
>JBKGHI010000309.1:0-2678 GCA_046520405.1 Myxococcus sp. 1LA | reverse complement strand
GGAAGCGCTCGGTGATGAGCTCCTCGCCCCGGCTCCAGAGGTGCACGCTGCTCTTGCGGCGGATGAGCTGGCCGCGAATGCCGTCCCACTTCCACTCCACCTGCCACTCCGCCCGGTCTCCCAGGTCCTCCGGGGGCTGCTCCAGCGGTGACGCGAGGTAGAAGGGATAGGGGCGCGAGCTGTCGCCGTCCGACACGTCCTGGGCCACGAGCTGCCGGAAGAAGGTGGGCGACGGCGTCCACGTCCCCATCAACCGGTGCGCCACGCTGGGCGCGGGCAGCCCCGCCACCTGCGCCACCGCGCGGACCACCAGCGTGGAGGACACGCCCACGCGCAGCTCGCCGGTGAGCATCTTGTTGAGCAGGAACAGCTCGCGCCGAGGCATGGCGTGCCACCAGGACACCACCTGCTCGCGTTGCCCGGCGGCGTCCAACTGCCGCAGGGGCAGCAGGCGCTGCTCCAGCCAGACGGACAGGGGCAGCTCCTCGGTTCTCGGTGGGCGCTCCCGTGCGTCCAGCAGCAGGGCAATCACCTCCGCCAGGTCGCCCACGGAGGCGTAGACCTCCTCGAAGAGCCAGCCGGGGATGCCCGTCAGCTCCTGCGTCCAGCCCACCAGCAGCTTCGTGGGAATCAGCCGCTTCAGCTTCTGTCCCGTGAGGAAGTAGAGCGCCCACGCCGCGTCCTCTGGCGGCGCTTCCTGGAAGTAGCGCGCGAGCGCCTCCACCTTGGCGTTGGTGGACGTGGTCTGGTCCAGCGTTTCGTAGAGGTCGGCCAGTCGCCGCACGCGTCAGTCCTCCGCCTCGCCTTCGAATGGAGTGGCCAAGGGCGCGGCGTCCACGCCCTGTTCGCGCAGGTAGCGGGCCAGAGGCTCCGTGTAGCCGTGCGTCACCAGCACGCGCTCCGCCTGGGTGTCCTTCACCGTGCGCAGCAGGTCCGGCCAGTCCGCGTGGTCCGACAGCACGAAGCCTCGGTCGAAGCCCCGGCGGCGCCGGTTGCCTCGCACGCGCATCCAGCCGGACGCGAAGCCCGTTTCGTACTCACCGAAGCGGCGCATCCACGTGGAGCCGCTCGCGCTCGGCGGAGCCAGCACCAGCGCTCCCGCGAACGAGGTGCCCTTCTCCACCTCGGATACCAGGTGCGTGGGCAGCATGCGGACGCCCGCGTCGCGGTACACGTCCACCAGCGAGTGAAGGGCGCCGTGGACGAACACGGCGCGGTCCGTCAGCTTCGCCAGCTCCGCGAGCAGCCGCTGCGCCTTGCCCAGCGCGTAGCAGAACAGCACGGACGCGCGGCCCAGCGCGCGGTTGGCGTCCCACCAGCGCAGGATGTCCTCGGCCACCTGCTCCGTCGCGTCCCAGCGGAAGATGGGCAGGCCGAAGGTCGCCTCGGTGATGAAGGTGTCGCAGGGGACGACCTCGAACGGCGCGCACGTGGGGTCCGGCGCGCGCTTGTAGTCGCCCGAGACGACCCACGTCTCACCGCCGTGCTCCACGCGCAGTTGCGCGCTGCCCAGCACATGGCCCGCCGGATGGAAGCTGACGGTGACGCCGTTGATGTTCAACCGCTCGCCGTAGTCGAGCGTGTCGATGGTGGCGTCCGCGCCCAATCTCCGGTGCAGCAGTCCCTTGCCTGCCCGGGCGCCCAGATATCGGCGGCTGCCTCCGCGCGCGTGGTCACCGTGCGCGTGGGTGATGAGCGCCCGGTCCACCGGACGCCAGGGGTCGATGTGGAAGTCGCCTGGAACGCAGTAGAGCCCCTGAGGCGTCACCGTCATCAAGGGCGAGGAAGGAGCGGCACTCAAAGTCTCATTCAGATAGCGAGGCGCTTGGAGCCGGACCACCCGGGGAGGGACGTCGCCACCCCGGCGGGTGCTCTCCGGGCTGCTCCCCGGGCACGCGCTG
The DNA here is from genome assembly GCA_046520405.1 of Myxococcus sp. 1LA. Taxonomy (GTDB): domain Bacteria; phylum Myxococcota; class Myxococcia; order Myxococcales; family Myxococcaceae; genus Myxococcus. The sequence continues at coordinate 777 of JBKGHI010000309.1, read as the reverse complement.
GCGCGGGGGCTTGCGAAAGGCGCGCACGGGAATATCGGACCGCGTGGACGACTCCCCCTGGGGCGAGGGATAACCCTGGCAATGGCGCCTGTCCTGCTGCTGTCCGCGAAGCCACAACGCCGCCAGCGAAGCCCCGTATTGGAGCCAGGCCGGGCCACCCCATTCCCCCTGCCGTGACGCGCGGCGGGACGTGAGTCAAAAGACAATGGATGCACAGGAGCGGAAGTCCGCCTACCGGCGGCGCGCGGAGCAGGGCGAGGCGGTGCCGGTGTCGGTGGAGCTGCCGGCGGACCTCGACACGCCGCTGTCGGCCTACCTGAAGCTGGGCGGTGGTTCGCGCGGCTTCATCCTCGAGTCATGCTACGGCGGCGAGCGTTTCGGCCGCTACAGCCACATTGGCGCGGACCCCGCGGGCCGCGTGCGATTGGACCGCGACGGCGCCACCGTGTGGCGTGGCGCTCGCGAGGAGCGCCGCGAGGGCAGGCCCCTGGACGTGCTGCGCCGGCTCTGGCGCGAGCTGGCCGTGGCCCGGCTCCCTGGCGAGGCGCCCTTCCTGGGCGGGCTCGTGGGGTACATGGGCTACAACTGCTTCTCGTGGCTGGAGCCCACGGTGCCGGACCGGCACCCCAGCGACATCTCCTTCCCGGACTCCGAATGGCTGGTGTGCGAGGACTTCGTCACGCACGACACCCGCACCGGCACGCTCAAGGCCACCGCCATCGCCCGGCCGTCGCTGCACGGCAGCGTGGACGCCGCGCTGAAGGACGCGGAGGCGCG
>JBKGHI010000308.1:0-9387 GCA_046520405.1 Myxococcus sp. 1LA | reverse complement strand
GCCTGGCCCTCCGCAGTGGCGGGCGCGGCCCACTCAGACGAAGCGCCGTCCGCAGGGGCAGCCCACGCGGCTTGAGTTCCTTCTGCTGCGGGCGTGGCCCACTCGGCCTGCGTGCCTTCGGCGGGAGCCTCGGCCCAGGTGGATTGTGCTTCCCCTGTCTCAGGGGTGGCCCACTCCGCCTGTGTGCCTTCGGCGGGTGCCGCAGTGGCCTCGGTCGAAGCCCACTCAGTGGACGTGCCGGTGACAGTCTCGGCAGCGGCCCACTCGGGCTGGGCTTCCTCGGTGGCGGGCGTGGCCCACTCCGCCTGCGCGGTGACCCCGGTGGAGGGGTCCGCCCATTCCGCTTCGACTTCCTCGGCGTTGACCTCTTCGACCGGCGTGGCCCATTCGGGCTGCGCGGCTTCGGCGCCGACCTCTTCGACCGGCGTGGCCCACTCGGCCTGCACGGCCTCGGGGGCAAGCTCCTCGGCGAGAGTCGCGTCCAACACGGGCTGCTCGGCCTCGGGCGTCGCCGCCCAAGCGTTTTCGGAGCCAGCGGTTCCGGCGTCCGGCGCCGCCCAGCCCGACTGCGCGTCCGTGGGGACGCTGTCCGTCTCCTCCGGTTCCGCCGTCAGGACGACTTCATCCTGCGCGGCGGTGTCGGCCCACGCGGCCTGCACTTCCACAGGCGCCGCGTCGGACGGAGTGCTCGACCCGTCGGCCTGTGCGGACGCGGCCAGCGAGGCATCGCCCCACGCAGCCTGGCCCTCGGCGGGGGCTGCTTCATGCGAGGCCCACGCAGCCTGGCCTGCTTCTGTGCCTGGCTCGGCCCAGTCTGCTTGCACCTCGACGGGGGCGGTTTCGTCCGCGGGCGTGGCCCACTCGGTCTGGGCCACTTCGGTCGTGGCCTCCGTGGCGTTCGCGGCCCACGCTGGCTGGGCATCGTCGGACGCGGCCGTACCGGTCCACTGCGCCTGAGCATCGGTGGGCGCTGTCGCTTCGGTGGTGGCTTCCGTGGTGGCGGCCGTGTCTTCGGTCGTCACCCACCCTGGCTGGAGTTCGCTATCGGCCGCAGGTGCGTTCTGGCCAGCAGCCGACTCCGCCCACTCCGCCTGGAGTTCGACGGCTTCCGGCTCGGCGGACTCCCAACCCGCGTACGCTTCGCTGGGCGCAGCCGCGTCGTTCGTGGTGGCCCATTCCGTCTGCGCCGCTTCGGCCGTGACCTGGTCGGAGGTGGAGACCCACTCGGACTGCAGCTCGATGGCGCCTGCGTCACCCTCAGACGACAGCGCCACGCTGCGCTCGTCCGTCGGCGCGAAGTGGCCGTGCGACAGGAACTCGTTCGCCGCCGCGAGAGGTACCGCCTCTTCGGGGTTCCCGCTCAGGTCGAACATCTCCTCGGCGGAAGGCGTCGTCGTGGAATTCCGCGCGGAGGGATGCGGCGGATCTCCCGCGACCGCGAGCGTGTTCGCGTGGAGGTCCGGGCCCACCTGCACGGGACGAATCTCAAGCGACGGGACGTCCGCCGCCGCGAAGGGCGCCCCTCCCTGCGCGAAGGCCTCGTCCGGCGCGGACTCCGCCTCCACGTCGATGACCTCAAGCGAGGGCTGCTGGCTCTCGGCATTCGTGGCCTCGACCGAAGCGTCGTCCACGGCGTGCTCCGGCGCGGACTCGATATCGAGGACGTCGAGCGAAGGCTCATCGGACGCAGCGGCGGCGACCTCTGCCGTGTCGAGCTCCAGCGTCGGAACGCTTCCCTCCTGCGCGGAAGCCTCCTCACTCACATCCGAGGCCTCGAGCGCAATCTCGGCCGACTGCGGCTCGGCGACGTCGGACGCCTCCAGAGCAATCTCAGCGGCCTGCTCACCCTGGGATGCATCGGCGACGTCCGTCGAATCGAGCGCGATTTCGGCGGGCGGATTGCCGGAAGCCGACTCGGCGACATCGGAAGCATCCAGCGCGATTTCAGGCTCGCTCACTTCATCAGCGTTGAGCGCGAGGTCCGTGTACTCCGCTGGCTGGCCCACGGTGTCGCTGACATCCTCGGCGTTGAGGGCCAGCTCGCTGTACGGGGCCGCCTCGGTCTCGCCGACAGTCGCGTCGTCGTGAGCCGTCGCGCCGAAGGACTCGCTCGCATCCGTCCCACCTGCCGCTTCGGCCGCGAAGGACTCCGCGGAGTAGGCATCGGCAGCGGGGGCGGCAGTGACGTCAACGGCGCTGTGTCCGTCGTCGAAGGAAGCCGCCGCGTCGCCTTCATTGGACGCGGAGGCGACGAACGCCGTCTCGGGATACGCCTCAACGGCCGCCACATCGCTGCCGTCCGAGGCCGAGAGCGCCGACTCGGAGTAGGGCTCCGCCGTGGCCGCGTCACTGACGTCCGCGGCCTCCAGCGTGATTTCAGCAGGCTGCGGGTCGGCACCGTGTTCGGTGTCGACCGCGGCATCGCTCACGTCGGCGGCATCGAGCGCAATCTCGGTGGGCTCCGCCTCGGTGGACGCCACATCGGCGGCGTCGAGCGCAATCTCGGCGGGCTGGGCCTCGTCCGCGCTGACCGCGTCGAATTCCGTCGCTTCGATTTCGGCTGGCGCAGTGGCGGCAGCCGTCGCACCCGTATCCCACGCGTTCGACGCGTCGGCGGCATCAAGCGCGATCTCCGCGTCCCGCGCGGCCACGTCCGACTCCGACATGGCGGCGACGTCGATGATGTCGCCGCTATCAGCGACATCGGCCTGCTCGGGCTCGATGGCAAGCGGCGCGGAGGCCCATGCATCGTCAATGGGCGCGGGAGACTGCTCGTGGGCCAGAACGGGCTCGCTCTCCACGGCGCCGTCCAGCAGTTCAACCTCGGAGGAGGGGACCTCCACCTCCGACGAAGCCAGGGGCTCGCTCTGCACCGGCGTGTCCGGTGCCGACTCGACTTCCATCGACAGGTCGGCGAACGACGCCTCCAGAGAAGTCTCGGGCTCCACGGTGGCGGCTGCCGCAGGGGCCTCCGTGCCGACCTCCGAGAAGTCATCCTCGGCCACGCTCAGCGCTTCCGGCTGCGCCTCTTCCGCGACGGGCTGCGCATCCTGCTGGAGGTCCTCGGTGACGTCCGCGAACGACGCGGACGGGTCGTCCAGCACCTCCGCATCGGCCGGCTCCTCGTCGGCGAGCGTCGCCTCGATGGCCGGCTCCTCGCGGGCACGCAGCGCGTCCCGCGCCGGCACCTGTGCACTGGCGCCTGGCGTCATCCACGGTGCGGGCTCGCTCAGCGCGGGAATGTCGATGTCATCCGCGAGGCTGAGGTTGTCGGGCTCGACGGCCGGCTGGGGCGCGGGAGCGGCGGGGTAGGCCTGCGGATCCGCCTGCCACCCTTCAACATGGCCCTGGGCGTTCGAGTCGTAACCCTGGGCATATCCCGCGTTCGGGTCATGCGCCTGCTGCGCATACGCCTGGGCGTTCGGGTCGTACGCCTGCGCATTCGGGTCATAGCCCTGCTGCGCGTACGCCTGCGCATTCGGGTCATAGCCCTGCTGCGCGTACGCCTGGGCATTCGGGTCGTAGCCCTGCTGCGCGTACGCATTCGGGTCATAGCCCTGCTGCGCATAGGCCTGGGCATTCGGGTCGTAGCCCTGCTGCGCGTAGGCCTGCGCGTTCGGATCATACCCCTGCGCATAGCCCTGATTGGGGTCGTAGCCGGCGGGGTAGGGGTACCACTGGCCATCAGCGGCGTAGTAGCCCTGGGGCTGCTGCTCGTAGCCAGCGGGGTAGGGGTACCACTGGCCATCAGCGGCGTAGTAGCCCTGAGGCGCGGCCTGTTGTTGCCAGGCGGCGGCGTCCGCGGCTGGAGCGTCTTCCACGCCCAGCTGAGCGCGCAGCTCGTTCCAGCGAGCCTCCTCCACCGGAGACAGGCTTCCCAGCTTCCGCTTCTCGTCGAGAAAGCGGAATTCTCTCATCGCTGCGCGCGTGTCCGACATCCGTCACCTTGCTGCGGACAGCGTACAACCGGCCTCCTGTCGCAGCGTAAATAGAGGGGGCTGCGAGTCTAGGGGACTCCCGGGAACGGGTAAACCAATTGGCCCGGGCCCGGTTGGCAGCCTCCCCTACTGGAGAGCGGCCCGGACGTCCTCGTCGAGGGTCGCCCGCGTCTTGCCGTAGTGCTCCTTCAGGGCGTCGTCGATGGGTCTTCCCTGTCCCACCTCACGGACCAGGGTGAGGAACCGGCCGGTGCCGCCCCGCTTCACCAGCTCGCGGACCGCCACGGCGGAGGTGGCATAGGCGACGGTCGGGTTGCGCTGCATGATGAGGGACGAGCCCTCCATCTGCGCCAGCTTCGGCAGGGAGTTCGCCTTGGCGGCCTGGGCCATGTAGTTGCGGACGGACCGCTCGGGGTCCTCGCCTCCCAGGTAGCGCCACTCGACGTACTCGGCCAGGCCCTCGTTGAGCCAGATGGGGAGGTTGCCGCCGTAGCCGCCGCAGAAATCATCCAGTGCGGCGTGCACGTACTCGTGGACCAGGGTGGCCCGGGTCTGCTGTGACAACTCCGCGGCGTCGTTGATGCGGATGGCGTTGTCGGAGTAGAGCCCGGCGACCGCCCGCGCCTTCGCGGGGCCGAAGTGTGTCGTGAACTCCGCCACCGTGTAGAGGACGACATCCACCGGCGCCTGGCGCACCTCGCCCAGCATGCTGCGGGTGAAGTCGTACGCCTCGTCCAGTGCGGCGACGATGCGGCCCTCGTACTCCGCGCGTTGCCCGAAGTCGCGCGCGTTGTTGAAGTACTTGATGACGAAGCGGCTGTTGGAGCGCGTCCGCATGCCATCCGCGCTGGTCCCCGACTCGTAGTTGAGGCTGGCCGAGCGGGTGGAGCCCCGGCCCTGGCCGGCCACCGCGGGCGCGGTTTCCACCATGACGGTGGGCCGCCCGCTCGTGGCGCCGTTCATCCGCAGCTCCAGGCGCTCCGCCTCTCGACGCGCGGCGTGCTCTTCCGTCGTCTTGGCGCGGGCCTGTTGGAGCAGCCGCTTCGCTTCGGCGGCCTCCTTCGACTTGGCGGGCACCTTCTCCAGCGCGGCCACCGCGCCCGCGGCGTCCTGCTCCTCCATGAGCAGCCGCCCCAGCTCCAGGCCGAAGCCGCCGTCCTTGGGGTGCAGCGCCAGCCCCTTGCGCAGCGCCGCCTCCGCGGCGGCCCGCTGGTCCGTCTTCCGCGCCGAGCGGGCCAGGCACCGCAGCGCGCCCGCGGACTCCTCGTAGACGGCGGCGCGCTCACCCAGCGAGTAGGCCATCACGGCGTCCTCGTCCTTCAAGGCCTCGCAGCCCTTCTGCAGCGCGGCCGCGACGGCGCCGCGCTGGGCGGCGGGCACGTCCTCCGCGTCACCGGCCGAGAAGGCCAGGTAGAGCTCCTCCCAGGAGCGGCTGGCGGAGAGCGACTTCGCCTTCTGCGCGGGAGAAGGAGGGGCGGCGGCCAGCAGGAGGGCGGAGAGCAGGGCAGCGGGACTCATGCCCTGAGTATCGCCGGACTCGGGCGGACGGGCGCAAGGCCCTCCCGGGGGACGGTTGTTACTTGCGCGCCACCTGCCAGCCCAGCCGGTGGAGCGCGCGTTCCAGCTCCTCGATGTGCGCCGGCCCGGTGGTCTCCAGCGTCACCTCCACCATGGCCTCCCCCAGGCCCGCCTTGGAGAAGGCGCGCTCGTGGTGGATCTCCACGACGTTGGCGCGCAGGTCGGCCACCTGCGTGGTGAGCTTCGCCAGCATGCCGGGCCGGTCCGGCAGCCGCACCTCCAACTGGACCAGGCGCCCGGCCTTCACCAAGCCGCGCTCGATGATGCGGCTGATGACGTTCATGTCGATGTTGCCGCCACTGAGGATGACGGCGGTGCGGCGGCCCCGCGCGGCGGGCACCTCGCCGCTGAGCAGCGCCGCGACTCCCACCGCGCCGGCGCCCTCCACCACGCTCTTCTCCTGCTCCAGGAGGGTGAGGATGGCGGCGGCAATCTCCTCCTCGTCCACCGCCACCACCTCGTCCACGTACTTCTGCACCATGGGGAAGGTGAGGTCGCCCACGCGCTTGACGGCGATGCCGTCCGCGATGGTGGTGCCCGCGGCGGCCAGCAGCACGCGCTCGCCCGCCTCCATGGACGCCTTCATGCTGGCGATGGTCTCCGCCTGGACGCCCACCACGCGGATGTCCGGCCGCGTCTCCTTCAGCGCGCACGCGATTCCGGAGATGAGGCCGCCGCCGCCAATGGGCACCAGCACCACCTCCAGGTCGGGGCACTGCTCCAGCAGCTCCAGGCCGATGGTGCCCTGGCCGGCGATGACGTGCGCGTCATTGAAGGGGTGGATGAAGACGCGGTCCTCCGTCTTCTGGATGCGCAGCGCCTCCGCGTAGGCCTCGTCGTAGTTGGTGCCCTTGAGCACCACGCGCGCGCCGTAGTCATCCCGCGTGCGCGACACCTTGATGAGGGGCGTGCGCTCCGGCATCACGATGGTGGCATTCACCCCCAGCCGCCGCGCGTGGTACGCGACGCCCTGCGCGTGGTTGCCGGCCGACGCGGCGATGACGCCCCGGCGCCGCTCGTCCTCGGACAGCGTCAGCAGCTTGTTGAGGGCGCCGCGCTCCTTGAAGGCCCCGGTGCGCTGGAGGTTCTCCAGCTTGAAGTACACCGTGGCGCACTCCGTCCGCTCCGTGAAGTAGTCCGACTGCGGGCACGGCGTGGGGCGGATGGCCGAGCGAAGGCGCTCGCGCGCGGCCTGGATGTCCTCGAGGGTGACCATGTGCGCGCCTCTATCGGAAGCGCGCCCGTCGCGGAAGAGACAGGTGGATGAAGCCTGCTCCGCCGGCTGCCTGCCGCGCCGCGCCACGTCCAACGCGTGACACGGCCGGCCGCGTCAGATGCCGCGCAGCACGGTGGCCTTGCCCACCCGGCCAATGGCGAGGATGTACGCGGCCGTCCGCATGGAGACCTTGCGGGAGCGCGCCACCTGCGCCACGCGCTCGTAGGCCTCCTTCATGGACTTCTCCAGCTCCGCGTTGACGCGGTCTTCTTCCCACGACAGGTGCTGGAGGTTCTGCACCCACTCGAAGTAGCTCACCGTCACGCCGCCCGCGCTGGCCAGGACGTCCGGCACCACGAAGATGCCGCGCTTCTCGAAGACCTCGTCGGCCTCCGGCTGGGTGGGGCCGTTGGCGCCCTCGATGATGAGCTTGGCGCGCACCGCGTGGGCGTTCTCCCGGGTGAGCACGTGGCCCAGCGCCGCGGGGATGAGGACCTCGCAGTCCGCGCCCAGCACGTCTTCGTTGCTGCACGAAGCACCGCCGCTGAAGCCCGTCACCGTGCCGGTGCGCTTCACGTGCTCGAAGAGGGAGGGGATGTCCAGGCCCTGCGGGTTGCGCACGCCGCCCAGCGCGTCCGCCACCGCCACCACCACGCCGCCGTCCTCCCAGAGGAGCTGCGCGGTGTGGCTGCCCACGTTGCCAAAGCCCTGGAGCGCGAAGCGCGTGCCTCGCACCGGGAGGCCCAAATCCCTCAGGATTTCACGCGCCACGTAGAGCAGCCCGCGGCCGGTGGCGGCCTCGCGGCCCTTGGAGCCGTAGAGCTCCAGCGGCTTGCCCGTCACCACCGCGGGCGAGTGGCCGTGGTAGCGCGAGTACTGGTCCATGATCCACGCCATCACCTGGGGGTTGGTGTTGACGTCCGGCGCGGGGATGTCCCGCGTGGGGCCGATGACGTCCTGCACCTGGTCCACGAACTTCCGGGTGAGGCGCTCCAGCTCCTTGATGCTGAGCTGGGACGGGTCGCAGGCGATGCCGCCCTTGGCGCCGCCGTAGGGGACATTCACCACGGCCGTCTTCCACGTCATCAGCGACGCGAGCGACGCGCACTCGTCCTGGTCCACCAGCGGGTGGTAGCGCAGGCCGCCCTTCATGGGGCCGCGGCTGTTGTCGTGCTGAATCCGGTAGCCGAGGAACGTGCGAATCTCCCCGGAGTCCATCTCGATGGAGACCTGGACCTTCACCTCGCGCAGGGGCGTGGCGAGCAGCGTCTCGATGGGGGTTCCCACGTCCATGATCCGCGCGGCCTTGCGGAAGTAGTAGTTGGTACCCTCGACGGCGCTCATGTGTCGGCTTGCTCCTGGATGGCGGCGCGCGAGACCTTAACAGAAGGGGTGCGCTACCATAGGAAACTGCCATGCCGCCCGAACCGCCGGACGCTTCCACCGTGAGTGGACACCTCCAGGGACTGGCCCGGCGCATCCGGGCGCTGCGGGAGCGGCGGGGGCTGACCCAGGAGGACTTCGCCGCCCGCTGCGGCATCTCCGTGTCCTTCGCGTCCCTGTTGGAGCGCGGCGAGCGCAGCCCCAGCTACGAGACGCTGCTCCAGGTGGCGTCCGCGCTCCAGCTCCCCCTGTGGGAGCTGCTGCGGCTGGAGGACACGCAGGACGCGGGCGTCCACCGGCTGGAGGCCTTCGTCCGGGCTCGCGCCCTGTCGCGCGCGGACGTGGACCGGCTGCTGACGGTGGCGGAGGTGATGTTCAGCGAGCCCTTGAAAGCGGCGGCGGACACCGCGCCTCCACGGCCCGAGCCCGCCCGCTGCGGCGAGCCCGGCTGTGAGAAGCCGGTGCTCGCCCGTGGGCTGTGCGCCGCCCACTACCACCGCGAGCGGCGCAGGAAGGCCGCCGGTCCGGGGACCGGCGGCGCCTGAGGGACTACTTCCGCTTGGCCTGCTCCACCTTGAGCGTGCGCTCGCCGTGGGGCTTGCCGTGCGTGGCCTCGAAGGCCGCCACGTCCTCGTCGGCGACGAAGACGTACGCGTAGGTGGGGCGCAGGTCCGTGCGCAGCACCTTGCCGGCCGGAGCGCCCGCGGCCTCCAGCGCGGCGGCGACGCCCGCCTCGTCCAGCCCGTCCTGCTTGCCCAGGCCGACCCACAGGCGCGTCTGGCCGGGAACCTCCGGCAGGGCCTCCGTGCGGGGACGGCGCTCCGGCCGCTGACCGCGCGGACGGTGACGCTCCACCTTCAGCGCCTTCTCGCCGTGGGGCTTGCCGTTGACGGCCTCGAAGCCGGGCGCGTCCTCCTCGGCCACGTAGGCGTAGCCGTAGGTGGGGCGCAGCAGGGTGCGCAACACCTTGCCGGCCGGGGCGCCCGCGGCCTCCAGCGCGGCGGGCAGCTTCGCCTCGTCCATGCCGTCGTCCATGCCCAGGTTGATCCACAGCTTCGCCTCGCCGGGGCCCGCGTCCGGGGACGGGGGCGGGCGGGGCGTGGCGTCACGCTCCGTGCGCGGCTTGCTCTTCTCCACGCGCAGCGTCTTGGCGCCGTGCTGCTTGCCGTTGAGCGTCTCGAAGGCGGCGGCGTCCTCCTCCGCCACGAAGACGTACGCGAAGGTGGGGCGCAGCTCGGCGCGCACCACCTTGCCCACCGGGGCGCCCGCGTC
>JBKGHI010000307.1:0-9403 GCA_046520405.1 Myxococcus sp. 1LA | reverse complement strand
GCGCGACGGCGGCTCCTCGCGGCGGCCCACGCTGCGCCGAGGCCCAGCGGACGTGGAGGTCCGCACCGGCTCCGGATCGGCCTCCGCCAGGGCCCGCACGGCCACGTTGCGCTCGACGCCGGGGATGATGAGCTCCTGCCCCACCGCCAGGGTCCACGGCGCCTTGATGCCGTTGGCCGACCCCAGCTCCTCCACCGAGAGGCCGTAGGCGCGAGAGATGCGGTACATCGTCTCGCCGGCGGCCACGCGGTGGCGCGCGGACACCAGCTCCGGCTCGGCGTGGACGCCCCGCAGGTTGAAGGGCAGCGGCGTGGTGCGCTCGGCCGCGTCCGAGACTTCCGCCGTCTCGACCTCAGCCCCGCCCGAAGCGGTGTCCAGCCCCATGTCCGGCCCGGCCACGGAGGATGCCCGGGTGCCCGCGCAGCCGCTCAGCAACACGGCCAGGAGGAACACCCGGAGCGCCCCACGCGCTCGGCTGGACACGCACGGCGCCAACGCTAGGCACCGTCCGGTTCATGCCGGTTGAAGCCATCGACCCGCCACCCGGAGAGGTCCGGGAGCCGGCCGTGGTCCGTCAGCTCGAAGTGCAGCGGCGTGACGGAGATGCGCTTGTCCCGGAACACGGCGTTGCAGTCGCTGCCCGGGATGTCCTCGTGCTGGTAGTCGTTGCCGCCAATCCAGTAGTACTTGCGGCCGCGCGGGTCCACGTTCTCCACCACCTCGAAGCCGTACGAGTGCCGGCCCTGGCGGGTGACGACGAAACCCTCCGCCTCCACGCCGCCGGGGATGTTCACGTTGAGGAGCATCCGCGGCGGCAGGGGCCGCGACAGGGCGCTGGCCACGAGCGAACGGGCGAACCGGGCCCCCGGCGCGAAGTCGAAGCTCCGCCGGGCCACCAGGCTGAACGCGATGGCGGGCACGCCCAGGAGGGCCCCCTCCATCGCGGCGGCCACCGTGCCGGAGTACATGATGTCTTCGGCCAGGTTCGCGCCGTGGTTGATGCCGGAAACCATGAGGACCGGGCGATCATCCTTCAGGAGATGGTTGATCGCCAGATAAGCGCAGTCCGCGGGGGTTCCGTCGACGGCGAACCACCGCTCCCGCACCTCCTTGATGCGCAGCGGCCGGTGCAGGGAGATGGCGTGCGAGGCGGCGCTCTGCTCCCGGTCGGGGGCCACCACCCACACCTCCCCCAGGGGGCTCACGGCCTCGACCAGCGCCTGGAGCCCCTCGGAGAAGTAACCGTCGTCGTTGGAGACGAGGATGCGCTTGGGCTTGTCGCTCACGGGCTCACTTCTTCTGGTTCAGGGCGCGGAACACCGACTTGCCAGCGTAGCGGGCAGAAGCCCCCAGCTCGCCTTCGATGCGCAGCAACTGGTTGTACTTGGCCACGCGGTCGGAGCGGGACGCGGAGCCCGTCTTGATCTGCCCGCAGTCCAGCGCCACGGCCAGGTCGGCGATGGTGGTGTCCTCCGTCTCGCCAGAGCGGTGGCTCATGACGGACGTGTACCCGGCGCGGTGCGCCATGCGCACGGCGTCGAAGGTCTCCGTCAGGGTGCCAATCTGGTTCACCTTCACCAGGATGGAGTTGGCCGTGCCCGTCTCGATGCCGCGGCTCAGGCGCTCCACGTTGGTGACGAAGAGGTCGTCGCCCACCAGCTGCATGCGCGAACCGAGCGCGTCGGTGAGCTTCTTCCAGCCCTCCCAGTCATCCTCCGCCATGCCGTCCTCGATGGAGATGATGGGGTAGCGCTCCGCGAGGCCGCGGTAGTACTCGAGCAGGCCGGTCGAGTCGTACTCCTTGCCCTCGCCCTTCAGCTTGTACTTCTTGCTGCCCTTGTCGAAGAACTCGCTGGCCGCCACATCCAGGGCCAGGAAGAGCTGCTCACCGGCCTTGAAGCCCGCCTGGTCGATGGCCTCCATGATGAGCTTCAGCGCCTCTTCGTTGGCCGGCAGGTCCGGGGCGTAGCCGCCCTCGTCGCCCACGCCCGTGGCCAGCTTGCGGCCCTTGAGAATCTTCTTCAGCGCGTGGAAGACCTCGGCGCCCCAGCGCAGGCCCTCCGCGAAGGAGGACGCGCCGGCGGGCACCACCATGAACTCCTGCACGTCCACGCGGGTGTCCGCGTGCGCGCCGCCGTTGAGGATGTTCATCAGCGGCACCGGCAGGGTGCGCGCCTGCGCGCCGCCCACGTACCGGTACAGCGGCAGCCCGTGCGCGTCCGCCGCGGCGCGCGCGGCCGCCATGGACACCGCGAGGATGGCGTTGGCGCCCAGCTTGCCCTTGGTGGGCGTGCCGTCCAGCTCCAGCATCCGATGATCCACGGCGAACTGGTCCGCGGCATCCATGCCAATCAGCGCCGGCGCAATCACGTCCACCACGTTCTTCACGGCCTTCTGCACGCCCTTGCCCAGGTAGCGCTGCTTGTCGCCGTCACGCAGTTCAATGGCCTCGTGCTCACCGGTGGACGCACCGGACGGCACCGCGGCGCGGCCGCGAGAGCCTCCGACAAGCTGGACCTCCGCCTCCACGGTGGGGTTGCCACGGGAGTCGAGCACTTCGCGCGCCAGAATCTGAGAAATCTCGGTCATAGGCGGCCGTTTCTAGAAGAGCCCCCCGGGCCGGGCAAGCGTGCTCGCAGCCCGCGCTGCTACAGTGTCCACCCGTCGAATGCCCCCGCCCCAACGCCGCCCCGCCTTGAAGGGGCCTGACCCATTGCTTGCCCAACGGCGCCGCGGCGCGCTGCTGGGCATGGCCGTGGGCAATGCCCTGGCAGTCCCCACCGCGCACCGGCCCTTCATGGCCGTTTCGTTTCCCAAGCAGGCGGAGGGGCCCTACATGAAGTTGATGGGGGGCGGTCCGCATGAGCTGCGTCGCGGGCAGGTGACGGAGGCCGTCCAGCTCGCGGCCTGCCTGGGCCACAGCCTCCGCGCCATCAGGCGCTATGACGCCGCGGACGCACTGCGTCGTTACCGCGCCTGGCAACCCCACGCCTTCGACGTCAGCGAGCCCATGAAGGAGGTCCTCGAGGACTGCCAGACGTCGGGCTTCCCGCCCCTGGGCGCCGGCAAACGCGTGTGGCTGCGCGCGTACCGCCGGCCCGCGTTCTCCGGCAGCCTGGCCCGCGCCGCGCCGCTGGGCGTGTACCTGGCGGGTGACACCCACGCGCTCGTCCAGGCCTCGATGGAGGACTCCGCCCTCACCCACTTCGACCCGCGCTGCCAGCTCGCCTGCGCGGCCTTCAACGCGGCCATTGGCCATGCCGTCACCCATGGCGCGGGGCTCAAGGCCTCGGACCTCATCACCGCCGCGGAGTCGGGCCTGCTGCTGGCCGGCGCGGCGCTCGCACGCTCCGCCAGCGACTACGTGCAGGAGGTCTCCTTCGCCGCGTCGCTCCTGCGCGAGGACCTGGCCATTGCCCAGCAGGAGGACCCGATGCTGTACGGGCCGGAGCTGCACCTCCACCGCCCCGCGCACGCGGTCCGCGTCGCCTTCCGGCTGGCCTTCTGGGAGCTCCTCCACGCGCCCAGCGCCGAGGCCGCGCTCCTGGACGTCGTCCACCGCGGCGGCGACACGGAGGCCCACGCCGCCATCACCGGGGCGCTCGTGGGCGCCTTCCACGGCGAGCAGGCCCTGCCCGAGGAGTGGCGCAAGCAGGTCCTGGAGGCCCTGGCCACCGTCAAGGGCCGCTGTGGGAGGTCTACCACCCGCGGCACCTGCTGGCGCTGACGCAGGGCTGAGCGCGCCGGGCCCCGGATGCACGAAGCCCGCGGGGCCGTCCTGGGGAGGACTGCCACCGCGGGCTCGGGGACACACTGGCGCGACCGTCAGGCCGCACGCCAGGGTCAGGCCAGCAGGTCGATGACCACCACGCCCCGCTGGGGCTTGTCGTCTTCCGTCTCCGTGCGACGACGCGGGCGGTCATCCGGCACGGGGAGCGGAAGCTCCACCACCGGCCTGTCGTGCTCCTCACGGCGGCGCTCACGGCGCTTGATTTCTTCGATGATGAAGGCGTCGAGCATGGGTCTTCCGTCTCCCTCAGCCTACGTACCCCGATGTACGCCCATCCCGCCCCAATACCATTTCCACCAATATCAGATGCAAATTAAGAACCCCGGTTCTTCGCTGGGTACGTTGCAGCCATCTCGCACGGTTGCTCGTCTGCCACCCGACACCTGGGCCAGGGCACCCAGGGCAGAAATGTCGTGGAGGCCAAAAATCCCGTCGGGACGGTGTTCATTTTAATGCCCTCGATGCAGCCCGCAAGCGGACCGTCCCATGGGCATACTCCCCGTATCCGGCGTCGCAAGCCCCTTCGAGATGGCCCCGTCCGCCCGCCTGCTGTGACGCGCGGAGCCAACCGGGTCCCAGCGGACTCCCGGCGGCCGGCGAGCGATGGTGGGGTCGCCCGCGAGCCGCCCGGAGTCGGAGACCTCAGGGCGCCTCGAAGCGGCGCTTGAAGGCGTCCAGCATCTTGGGCAGCGAGGTCTCCACCAGGGCGCTGACGACGCTCTTGGGCACCAGCGCGCCCAGGGCCATGTCCACGGTGTAGGTGGCCTTCGTCTTGCCCTCGCCCTCGGGCTCCAGCACCCAGCTGCCCTTGTTGTCCTTCATGAACTCGCCCTTGATGTAGGACCAGGACATGCGGGTGGGCCGCTCCTCGGTGACGTGGATGGAGTAGCTGATGGTCTTCACCACATCCACCTTGTAGTGGACGTCCACCGTGTTGCCCTTGCGGTTCTCGGTCCGGATGCCCTTCACCTCCGGAAGGAACTCCGGGTACTTCTCGTACTGGGTGATGACGTCGAAGACCTTCTCGATGGGGGCGTTGACGACGATGGTTCGCGAGGCACCAGGCATGGATGTCTCCTAGGGGGCGTGAGTCAGGGTGGGAGCTACGGCCTAGAAAGCGTACCCCGGCTTCTTGTCGAACTTGTGCACCGACTGGATGAAGCGGACGGTACCCGTCTTGCTGCGCATCACGACGGAGTGCGTCTCACAGCCGCCGCCGAAGAAGCGCACGCCCTTGAGGAAGTCGCCCGTGGTGACGCCGGAGGCGGCGAACATCACCTCGCCCTTGGCCAACTCCTCGGCGGTGTAGATCTTCGAGATGTCGGTGATGCCCATCGACTTGGCGCGGTCGATTTCGCCCTGGTTGCGGGGAACGAGCCGGCCCTGCATGTCACCGCCGGTGGCGCGGATGGCCGCCGCGGCGATGACGCCCTCGGGCGCGCCGCCGATGCCCATCAGCACCTCCACGCCCGTGCCCTCGAAACACGTGGCGATGGCGCCGGCCACGTCACCGTCCTCGATGAGCCGGATGCGGGCACCCGCCGCGCGAATCTCCTTGATGAGGTCGGTGTGACGCTCGCGGTCCAGCACCACCACCGTGAGGTCTTCCACATAGACCTTCATCTTCTCCGCGATGGAGCGGAGGTTCTCCGTGGGCGTCTTGCGCAGGTCGATGGCGCCCCGGGCGCGCGGGCCCACGGCGAGCTTCTCCATGTACGTGTCGGGGGCGTTGAGCAGCCCGCCCTTGCCCGCCATGGCCACCACGGCGATGGAGCCCGGACGGCCGTAGGCGCACAGGTTGGTGCCCTCCAGCGGGTCCAGGGCGATGTCCACCTCGGGCGCGCCCTCGCCCCGCTTGCCCACCTTCTCGCCGATGTAGAGCATGGGCGCCTCGTCGCGCTCGCCCTCGCCGATGACGACGGTGCCATCAATCTGAAGCGCGTCGAAGGCGCGGCGCATGGCGTCCACGGCGGCCTGGTCCGACTCGTCCTTGTTGCCGCGGCCCATCAGTCGGGCGGAGGCGATGGCCGCCATCTCGGTGACGCGCACGACCTCCATTGCCAGGTTGCGATCCATGTGTGTGCTCCTTGTATGCCGGAAGGGTTCAGGTGGGAGTGGAAGAGCCCGGGGAAGGCTCGGTCGTTTCGAGCAACCGGATGAGGGCGTCCGGTAGCCGCGTCGGCTTGCCGTCCCGCCCCACGCAGGCGTGACGCGTCATGCCGGTGCAGAGCAACGTGCGTGGCGCACCGTCACGAAACAGCGCGTAGGTGAACACGATGGACGCGCGGCGCAACTCGCTCACGGTGGTTTGGATGACCAGCAAATCGTCGTAACGCGCGGATGACTTGTACTGGCAGCTCGCCTCGGCCACCGGTAGCAGGGCACCCGAGCGCTCCAGCTCGGCATAGCTGCCACCGCGTGCGCGGAAGTACTCACTGCGCGCGAACTCGAAATAGCGGAAGTAATTCGCGTAGTAGACGACACCCATCTGATCGGTGTCGCCGTAGATGACGCGAAGACGGGCCTCGACCATGAAGGCGCCGACCCTAACAGCGCGGTGTACGTCGTCCAAGCAGTGACACGCGTTGTTGGTTGCTTCTCACCATCCCGGCGGGGATGGTTCTCGTCCCAATGATTCGCGCACTTTTCCTCGCCGCGGCGCTGACCGCCCTGCCCGCTTTTGCTCGACCTCCCCGGCTCACGCTCGTCATCAGCGTGGATGCGCTCGGCAGTGACGTGCTGCTGCGCAACCGCGCCCGGCTGAAGGGCGGCCTGGGTCAGCTCCTCAACCAGGGCGCGTACTTTCCTTATGCGCGCTACGGCTATGCCGAATGCCGCACGGCGCCCGGCCACTCCACCCTCTCCACGGGCGCCAACCCCTGGCGGCACGGCATCGTGGACAACCGGTGGGTGGACCGCGCCACGATGAAGCGGGTCATGGCCTTCGCGGACCCGGCCCACCCGGTGCTGGAGGTGCCGCTGAAGCCGGGGCAGGACTCCGGCCCCGCCCACCTCATGGTGGAGACGCTGGCGGACCGGCTGCGCGTGGCGACGCAGGAGCGCGGAAAGGCGGTGGCGTTGTCCATCAAACCTCACGCGTCCATCGCCCTGGCCGGGCGGGCGGGCCAGGCGTGGTGGTTCGACAAGGGCGTGGGGAAGTTCGTCACCGGCACCTGGTACACCAAGGAGTTCCCGGAGTGGGTGAAGGCGCTGAACGCGCGGAACCTGCCGGAGGCGTCCTTCGGCAAGAAGTGGGAGCTGACGCGGCCGGCCTCGGAGTACGTGGGTGAAGACGAAGGCGCCGCCGAGTCGGACGTCTACGGCCTGGGCCGCACCTTTCCCCATCCGCTGGACGGCGGGCTGCCGTCGCCGGGGCCGACGTTCTACCAGGCGTTCGCCGTCTCCCCAGACTCACATGACCTGCTGGTGGAGGCGGCGAAGGCGGCCATCGCCGGTGAGGACCTGGGCAAGGACGACGTGCCGGACCTGCTGGCCGTGAGCTTCAGCGGCACGGACCTGGTGTTCCATGAGTACGGCCCCTACTCGTGGGAGATGCAGGACACGCTGCTGCGGCTGGACAAGGCGATGGGCAACCTCATCGCCGCGGCCGAGCGCGCGGCGGGCGGACGGGGCAACCTGGTCATCGCGCTGTCCGCGGACCACGGTGGCGCGGCGATGCCAGAGCAGTGGGCCGCCAAGGGGCTTCCCGCGAAGCGGGTGAGCTCGGCGGAACTGGCCGAGGGCCTCACGCAGGCGCTGCGCCAGCAGTTCGGCGGCGACGTGACGGCCACGCTCGAACAGCTCGACGTGTACCTGGGCGGCCAGACGCACCAGGGAGGCGCGGTGGACGCGGCGGTGCGGCGCGCCGCGGCGACGTGGCTGGCGAAGCATCCCTCGGTGATAACGGCCGTGGCGAGCGACGACCTCTCCACCGCGCCGGACACCGCCGGCTACCTGACGCCCATGCGCAAGAGCTACTACCCCGGGCGCAGCGGCGACGTGCTCTTCATGGTGAAGCCCTTCCACCTGCTCCACTACATCGCCACCGGCACCAGCCACGGAACGCCACACGCCTATGATTCACAAGTGCCCATGCTGTTCGCGGGCAAGGGCGTGAAGCCGGGTCTGTACCTGGAGGAGGTCGACCCGGTGGACTTCGCCCCCACCCTGTCGGCGCTGATGGAGATGGGCATGCCGGCGTCAGCGGAGGGCAAGCCCCGCTTCGAGGCCCTCACGGGCAAGTGAGCGGACGGACGCGCGCGCTGATGGCGCCGTCCGCCGCCGCGGCAAGTGCTGTGAAGGGAGGGCTCGGTGCGTCCTGGCGAGGTGCCGGGACGCCCTGCTGTACGGAGGCGCTGGAGCCAGCGCGACTCCGTCTTCCGCGCGCTACGCCGGCTTCGGCTGCTTGCTGCGCGCGGGCCGCTTCGCGGCGGCGGTGATTTCCAGCGACAGGTCCATGGCTCGCGCGGAGTGCGTCAGCGCGCCCATGGAGACGAAGTCGATGCCCAGCTTCGCCAGCCGAGGCAGCCGGTCCAGCGTAACGCCGCCGGACACCTCGAGCGGGACGCGGCCGCCGCCAGCTTCACGGCCTCGCGAATCTGCGCGTCGTCCATGTTGTCGAGCATCACCACGTCCGCGCCGTGCTCGATGGCCTCCGCGAGCTGCTTGAGGTTGGTGACCTCGATTTCAACCTTGCACAGGCGCGGCCCGTTGAGCTTCGCCCGGCGCAACGCCTCCGAGATGGAGCCCCCCACGGCGGCGATGTGGTTGTCCTTGATGAGGACGCCGTCGAAGAGGCCGAAGCGGTGGTTGGACGCGCCGCCCATGCGGACGGCCTCCTTGGCCACCGTGCGCATTCCCGGGGGCGTCTTCCGCGTGTCCAGGACGCGCAGCTTGGAGCCACGCACCGACGTGACGGCCTGCTGGGCGAGCGTCGCGATGCCCGCCGCCCGCTGCACGATGTTCAGCGCGGTGCGCTCCGCTGCGAGCAGCGAGCGCATCCGGCCATGACACCGAGCGGCGACCATCTTCGGTTTGATCTCCTGACCGTCGCGGCGGAGCAGCTCCACCTCGACGTTCGGGTCGACCGTCTTGAAGACGCGGACGAAGGCCTCCAGGCCCGCGAGCACCAACTGCTCCTTGGCGACCAGCTCCGCGCTGCCCTCGTAATCAGGAGGGATGAGGGCCTGCGAGGTGACGTCACCCGCCGCCCCCAGATCCTCATCGAGTGCGAGCGCGATGAGCCGGTCGAGGTAATCCTGCTCCTGCACGTCTCCTCCTGCTACCGCCGGGACTTTGCCCGCGCCTTGGATTTCGCCCCGGTGGACTTCTTCGCGGCCCCCTTGGCGGGAACCTTCTTCGCGGGAGCCTTCCGGCCCGCCGCCTTCTTCACCGGCTTCCGGCTGGTGGCTGCGCTCTTCTTCGCGGCCCCCGTCTTCGCAGCGACCTTGGCGGGAGCCTTCTTCGCCGAAGCCTTCTTGGCAGCGGCCTTCTTGGCCGAGCCCTTCGCCGGAGCCGTCTTCGAGGTGGCCTTCTTCGCCGCGCCCTTGGCCGGAGCCGTCTTTGCCGCCGCCTTCTTCGCCGCGCCCTTGGCCGGAGCCGCCTTCGCCGCAG
>JBKGHI010000306.1:0-9426 GCA_046520405.1 Myxococcus sp. 1LA | reverse complement strand
CCGCCCAGCCCTCCGTCGCACGCTCCTCCTTCGACTTACCCGTGACGCAGTAGTGTTAGCCCGATTTTCGGGAATAGTTTCGTTTCATAAGCCCTCTGGAACTCCGTGGACGCCTGCATCGGGCGGTGAGTCCGCGGAGACACCTATCCGGAGGACATATGCAGCAACGGCGAAGGCCGTCTTGGAGCGGTGCGTTCCTGGTGACAGCGGGGCTGTTGGCAGGGACGGGCTGTGGAGGCGACGCAACCCCCACCGAGCCCACGCAATTCAGAAGTCAGTCGCAGAGCAGAGGCTTTGGCCCCGACCTCGTGATTCGGGAGCTTCGAGGCCCCAGCAGCATTCGATTCGGAGACCACTTCACCGCCACCGTGAAGGTCTGTAACGAAGGCACTGCGCCCGCGCAGAGCCCTGTGGGTCCCATCCAGGTGGACTTGTACCTGTCCACGGATGACACGCTCTCCTGGCCCGACCCGAACCTGCCGCCTCCGACGGACCAGGTGTTCCTCGCCACGCTGGACGTCGGCGCGTTGGAGCCTGGCGATTGTGAGACGCGAGCATTCACCGGGTACGCCCCGCCGCCCGGCCCTCAAACGGACGGCGTCTACTACCTGGGCGCCATCACTGACGTGCACCAGGCCCTCGTCGAGTTGGACGAAGCCAACAACACCGCGGTGACCCAACTGGGCATCGGATACCGGCCGGACCTCGTCGTCACGGAGTTCCGTGGCTCCGCGAGCACCACGGACAGTGGAACCGTCACTTCCACCGTCAAGGTCTGCAACCAGGGCACCGAGCTATCGCACCACACCGTCGTGGAGCTCTATCTCTCCACGAATGGCGTGCTGACACCCCCGACGACGGGCGGTCCTCCGCCCACGAACCAGGCTTCGTTGGGAACGGTGGAGGTGGCCCAAATGCCACCGGGCCACTGTGGCATCCGCCAATCCACCTTCCCGCTGATGCAACCGCCCGATGCGATATCCGGTCAGCCGCTCTATCTGGGCGCCATCGCCGACACTCCGCAGCTCTCCTTGGAGCTGAACGAAGACAACAACATCTTCGTGGGTGACGTCATCGCGGTGGGGAACGGTCCGGACCTCGTCGTCACCTCCGTGCAGGGCCCCACCAGCACCCGGAGCGGTGACCTGCTGGGCGCCTCCGTGCGGGTCTGCAACCACGGCACGATGCCCGCGGGCCCCAGCACCCTGGAGCTGTACCTCTCCGTGGATGACAACATCACCGTGCCAGGCAGCGGCACCCCTCCGCCTCCGGGGCAGGCACTCGTGGGCCAGACGAATGTGCCTGCACTGAACCCTGGGCATTGCATCACCCGCGACGTCCAGGGCGTCGCGACGTTCCCGGCGGGTGCGCCCCTGAATGGCACCCTCTTCCTGGCGGCCGTCACTGATTCCGAGCAGAACATCCCGGAACTTCGTGAGGACAACAACGTCTTCGCCCAGCAGCGCATCGGCGCGGGCGAGCGCCCGGACCTCGTCGTTACCGCGATTCGTGCTCCGGCCAGCGTGGCCCCGTCCCCCTCCTGGGCCCCGGTCAACGTCACCGTTTGCAACGAGGGCACCGTCTCCGCATCCCAGGTACCGGTGGAGCTCTACCTCTCCATGGTGCCAGCGCTGGACTCGCCCGCCACGTGGGTCCTGTCCCAGGGGACGCAAATCAAGGTCGGCGACTTCTCCGTCGACCACGTGGACGCGGGACGCTGCATCACACGCGAGGCGCCCATCAGCCTGGACCGTCCCTATGGCGCGCCACCCTGGCTTCATGCGTTCTACGTGGGCGCCGTCGTCGATGCGTCATCGACCGTCGAGGAACTCCGCGAGGACAACAATGTCTTTGTCGGTGAGCAACTCGGTGTCGGCAGCGGGCCGGACCTGACCATCACCGCCGTGAAGGGCCCCGCCAACGTCACGCCCGGCCTCGACGTCACGGTCAGCGCCCGCATCTGCAACCAGGGCAATGCGCCTTCGCAGTACACCCAGGTGGAGCTCTACCTGGCTGCCTATGGCTTCCTGAATGCTCCGGCGCAGGGGGGCGCGCCTTCCTTGGACCCGCACACGGCGTTCTCCATTGGAACGCACGACGTGCCACCCCTGGGTGCAGGCGAATGCAGGACGCTCTCCACCGTGCCTTCGGTGATGGGCGTCCCCTCGGAGTACTTCAACAGGGCGTTCAATCTCGGGGCCATCGTCGATCCCCATGCGCAGGTCGAGGAGGTCCGCGAAGACAACAACACCTTCGTGGGCGATCTCATGGGAGTGGGCAGCCGCCCCGACCTGGTGGTGACCGCCGTCGAAGGTCCCTCCAACGTGAGCAACAGCACCTCATTCACCTCCACGGTGACTGTCTGCAATCAGGGCACCTACTACTCGCCCCCCACGCTTGCAGAGGTGTACCTGTCCACCGAGCCACACTTGGTGCGGCCCGATTGGAGTGGCCCCGGCACTCCGCTCCCGTGGAACCAGACGCCCGTCGGTGAATTGAACATCCCCACCCTGCACGTCGGACACTGCTTCACGGGACAAGTCACCGGCGCCCCATACATCCCCCCTGGCTCGCACAACGAGTCCTTCCACCTGGGCGCCATCGTGGACGTGCACGACGCCATCGAGGAGCTTCGCGAGGAGAACAACGCCTTCGCGCGCGGCCGAATTGGCATCGGGGACGGAGCGGACCTCGTTGTCACCGCCCTCAGCGCTCCGGCGAGCGTGCAGCTCCAGAACACCTTCACCGCCTCGGTGACGGTCTGCAACCAGGGCACCGGATATGCGAGCTCTGCGGACGTGGAGCTGCACCTCTCCACCCTGCCCACGTTGGAGATGCCACGCTGGTACGGCCCGGGACACCCCCTGCCCACCACCCAGGCCCCCATCGGCTCCATCTCCGTGCAGCACCTGGACGCGGGCCAGTGCACCACCCAAGCCATCCAGGGCTACACGCAGCGGCCGCCCGAGGCCACGGCAGGCCAGCCCCTGTACATCGGCGCCATCGTCGACGGTTGGGGCAACGTCGAGGAGCTGCGCGAGGACAACAACACCTTCGTGAAAGGCCTCATGGGCGTCGGTAACGGCCCGGACCTGGTCATCACGGCGGTGCAGGCGCCCCCGAATGCCGAGCCGCACACCAGGTTCCCCGTCACCGTCACGGTTTGCAATCAAGGGACAGAGTACTCGGACTACACCATCGTGGAGGTCCACCTCTCGACGGAAGAAGCCCTGGTCATGCCACGCTGGAATGGACCGGGCACGCCACTTCCGCCGACGCAGCAGCCCATTGGAGAGCTGAGTGTCCCGCACCTGAATCCGGGAAGGTGCTTCACGGGAAGCACTGACGCCCTCCTGGATCCGCCCCCCGCGGCAATCCCTGACCAGAAGCTCTACCTGGGAGCGCTGGTCGATGTGCATCAAGCCATGGAGGAGTTGCGTGAAGACAACAACATCTTCCTGAGTGGCAACATCGGCGTGGGCCATGCGTCCGACCTGGTCATCACGTCACTCACGGGTCCCGCGAGCGTCGAAGCGCAAACCGCGTTCACCGCCACGGTCACCGTCTGCAATCAAGGCACCGCGGAGTCCTATCCCACGGAGCTGGAGGTCCACCTCTCCACCGAAGCCAGGATGGTCCTGCCCGAACATTACGGCCCAGGAATCCCGATTCCCGACAGCCAGGCCTACGCGGGTGGGGCCTGGGTCCCCGCGTTGGGAGTCAACGACTGCACCACGTTGAACGTGCCCGCCTGGGCGAACCGTCCTGTCCTGTCACAGCCCGAACAACCCCTGTATCTCGGCGCGGCCATCAATCCCTATCCGCTCGCCGGTGAACTGCGCGAGGACAACAACACCTTCGTGGGTGACCTCATGGGCGTTGGCTTCGGTCCCGACCTGGTCATCACCGCGTTGCAAGCGCCCGTCAGCGTGGAGCACAGCGGCAACTTCACCGCCACGGTGACGGTCTGCAACCAGGGAACCCAGACCTCGAACAGCACGGAGGTGGACCTGTACTTCTCCACGCAGGCCCACGTCGTATGGCCTCGGTGGAGCGGGCCGGGCTCGCCCTACCCGAGCACGCAGGAGTTCATTGGTTCCTGGAGCGTGCAGTCCCTCAATCCAGGGCAGTGCGTCACGGAGGCCGTCCCCGCGTGGGTGAACCTCCCCCAGGATGCCGAGCCCAATCACCCGCTGTACCTGGGCGCCATCATCGACACGCACCGGTCGGAGGAAGAACTGCGCGAAGACAACAACACCTTCGTCAGCGGACTCATGGGCGTTGGCAACCAGCCAGACCTGGTCATCACCTCCGTCTCCGCTCCCACCTCCGTGAGAACGGGCAGGAGCTTCACGGCCACCGTACGGGTGTGCAACCAGGGCACCACCTCCACCGGTGGCTCCACGGACGTGGAGCTGTACCTGTCGAGCACCCCCACGCTCGAGTTCCCGCCTCAAGGCGGACCAGGTACCCCTCCCGAGAATCAGAACATGATTGGGGTGGTGACGGTGCCGCTCCTGGACGCCGGGCAGTGCGTCTCACGCAACACGCAGGTGATGGCCCACACGCCCCCGAATTCGGACACCACCGGGTTCTTCTACCTGGGCGCCATCGCCGACCCATGGAGGAACCTTGAGGAGCTGCGCGAGGACAACAACATCCTCGCGGACCGGCTCCTCATGGTGACGCCATAGTCATCGTGGAGTGAGAAAGGCCCGGCTGAACGCACCGACGTTCGGCCGGGCCTTGTCGCGAGCGCCAACCGGCAAGAATGCCAGCCACCGGACTGCAGTTCTTACACACCCGCCTCGGTACGGGCATTCCGCGCCGCCTGCCCTCATGTGCCCATCCGGCTGGAAATTCCAGACAGGGACCAGATCTCCAGGTCACCAATCCGCTCTGCCCCAGACAATCCCAGACAAATCCATTCAACATCCAGATGGCCCCGGGGGCACACGTATCAATCTCCAAAAATAACAACAAATAAGAGAACATCTGGCACATCGACTGCAGCCCGTCTCCCGTCCCCCAGCAACGACGGACGTGGAGACATCCATGATGGATAGGAAGTGGCGCGGGCTCCTGCTCATCGGCGCCGTCTGCGCCTCGCAGGCCTGGGCCAACGACTTCCGCGCCGAGAAGCGCGTGAACGGGCTCAAGCAATACACGGTCGACGCCTACCCCGCGACGCTGCGCTTCACGCTCACCGCCACCAACATCGACCCGGCGCTCCCCTCCGAGCTGCTCTCCACGGCCGCGCCCCTGATGAAGTCCTGCACGCTTTCGCCCGCGCCGCCCCTCGCGGTTCCGGCGGGAGGGCACGTCACGTACCAGTGCGACATCGAACTGGAGAGCTACGACGCGTGCCTCACGCTGGGCCTCCATGACGCGAATCCGGTGACCCCCAACCACGAGGTCTCCTTCACCAGCACCTTCAGCCTCGGTTGGGACACGGGGGCCAGTCAGTCAGGGACCAACGTGCGCTGCCTGCCCCAGCCCCACCTGTTCTGCGACGACACCGTCTATCTCTCCACGGTCTCGCGCTCACCCGAAGGACGGCCCGAGCCCCCGTCGCGGCTCTACATCTTCGACCCCGCCACCGGCACGCTGACGCAGCAGGGGGAAGCAGCCCTTGCCTACAACGCGCTGGCGTACAACCCCTTCGACAACTTCCTGTACGCCATCGCCTCGGACGGCGTCAGCGCCCCCCGCTTCATCCGCGTCGACGCCACGGGCTCCGCGAAGGTCATCGCTCCGCTGGACACCACGGCGCCTCGCTCGGCAATCTGGACAGCGGGCGCGTTCCTCAAGGATGGCGCCTACGTCGGCTTCGAGCCCAGCACCCATCGCCTCATCCGCATCAACCCCAGCACGGGAGAGACACTGTCCGAGCACGTGGTGTCCGTCCCGGAGGGCTTCCAGATGGCGGACTTCGCGATGCATCCCCGGGACGGCCTGCTCTACGCCTTCAACAACGCCACCCAGCGGCTGACGACCATCGACCCGCTCACGGGCGTGGCCACGGACTACGCCGCGCCCGCGCGGATTGACGGCAGGCTCCCGGAGAACCCGGTCATGAGCGCCGCCGTCTTCACACGCGACGGCGAGTTCTTCCTCTATGGGACCAGCGGCCCCGACACCCAGCGGGCCAGCGGCTTCCATGCCGTGGACGTGACGACGGGCAACCTCACCACCCTCCTCACCCGGCCGGTGCCCCAGCTCGTGAACGGCGCCATGTGTGGCTTCTACCTCTGGGGCACGCCCCGCCCGCAGCCAACGACTCGGGACCGCGGCTTCTTCGGCGCCAGCGAGAGCGCGCTCCTGGAGTGCCTGGCATATGGCCCCGTTGAGCTCGGCGCGCTCGGCCAGGTCTCCACCCTCCCGGGAGCCCTGGGCATCCTCTGGGCCAACCCCGCCATCGCCTCGGACAACACCCGCCGCACGGCCACGGAGGCCATGAAGGTCCGGATGGCGCGCGAAGCGCTGACGGCGGTCTGCAACGAGCGCATCTTCAACACCCGCGCGCCCAGCCTGTCCGCCTTGGTGAATCTGGACTCGCTCGACCCCCGCCGGGTGGAAGAGCTGCGCCAGCAGTTGGAGCGGCACAACCACTCCGGCAAGCGGACCGCCATCCCGCTGCGAAAGCGCATCTTCGCGATGGACCCGCTACGGGCCATGGAGCGCGCCGAGGAACCTCGGTTCTGAGGGGGAAACGGTCATGAAGCTTCCATCCCACACCCGGTGGCTGTGGATTCCGAGCCTGCTCGTCGCGCTGGGCACGAGCGCCTGCGACACCAGCGAAGACGATTTGATGCGAGCGTTGGGCGACCCCGTGCTGGACGCCTTCGAACTCCGCATCCGGGGCCAGGACGCGGCCCGGTACGAGAAGGTCCTGCTGGGCATGGGGCAGGTCGAAGTCACCGTCTTCGGCGAGCCCGTCCGCTTCGAGCCCTCGCCGAACGGGCGCGCCATGGACCTGTCGGACACGGACCACTCCCACCTGCTGGGACGCTTCTTCCTGCCCCGGTACGTGAAGCAGGTGGACATCACCGTGCGCTTGGACGACGTGGGCGCGTTCAAGGAAGGCAACCTCACGGGCCTCATCAACGCCCAGGCCGGAACCATCCAGTTCACGACCCCGCGCAGCGCCCTGGAGCAACGCTCACGCGTCGTCATCCACCTGGACCTGGAGGACAGCCTCTTCGAGGGCATGGGCGCCAAGACGCTCCTCCCGTCGACATACGTCGCGCACTGACGCCGCTCTTGGCAGAGGAACCTTGTTTCACGAGGTGACGGCGGACCGCCCCAAGGTGTGCCCCCTGGATGACGCTTCACGCGACTCGGGTCGCCGCTGGCAGAATGCGCGCCATGAAGACACCCGGGAAGCAGGTGGTACTCGTCCGGCACGGAGAGACGGAGTGGAGCCGCAGTGGCCGGCACACGGGGCGGACGGACATTCCGCTCCTGGAGTCCGGAAGGGAGATGGGCCGCCTGCTGGGCGCACCGCTGAAGGCCTGGCGCTTCGACGCCGTCTACACCAGCCCGCTGAGCCGCGCGGCGGACACCTGCGCCCTGGCCGGCTACGGCGACCGCGCCCAGCCGCGCGCGGACCTCATGGAGTGGGACTACGGCGACTATGAGGGACGCACCGGCGCGGAGATTCGCGCGGAGCGGCCCGACTGGACCATCTGGAAGAACGGCGTCCCCAACGGAGAGACGGCGGCGCAGGTGGCCGCCCGGGTGGACAGCGTCATCTCCGACGCCCTCCGCACGGACGGCGACGTGCTCATCTTCGCCCACGGGCACCTGCTCCGCGTGCTCGCGGCGCGGTGGCTGGGCCTGCCCCCGTGGGAGGGCCGCCTCTTCCTGCTGAGCACCGCGTCCATCAGCGTGCTCGGCCATGACGGCGACCGGCGCCGTCCGGCCATCGTGTCGTGGAACGACACCACGCACCTGCGCACGTAGCTACAGCCGCCCCTCCAGGAAGTTGCGCACCAGCGTGGGGCCTTCGGGCGTCAGCACGCTCTCCGGATGGAACTGCACGCCCACCACGGGCCGCTCGCGGTGGCGCAGCGCCATGATGAGGCCGTCCTGGCTCCACGCGGTGGCCTCCAGTTGGGCGGGCAGCGACGGCGCCTCCACGATGAGCGAGTGATAACGCGCCGCCGCGAAGCCCCCGCTCAGGCCGGTGAAGAGCCCCGTGCCGCCATGCTGGATGTGCGCCGCCTTGCCGTGCACCGGCTCCGGCGCGCGCACCACCTTGCCGCCGAAGGCCGCGCCAATGGACTGGTGCCCCAGGCACACGCCCAGCACCGGCACGCGAGACCGGGCGATGGCCGCCACGCTGACGCCCGCTTCGTGCGGCGTGCAGGGCCCCGGTGAAATCACCAGGTGGGACGCGCCCGCGGCCGCCACGCCCTCCGCGTCCAGCGCGTCGTTGCGGACCACCTTCACCTCGGCGCCCAGCGTGTAGAGCAACTGGACGAGGTTGAAGGTGAAGGAGTCGTAGTTGTCGATGACCAGAATCACCGGCCACCTCCCTCGCGCGCCAGCCGCAGCGCCGCGGCCATGGCGCCCGCCTTGGCCTCCGTCTCATCCGCCTCCTTCGACGGCACCGAATCCGCGACCAGGCCCGCGCCCGAGGTCCACATCGTCCGGTCTCCGTCCACGAAGAAGGTGCGCAGGGCAATGGCCACATCCAGCGTGCCGCAGAAGGACAGGTAGCCCACCGCGCCCGAGTAGGGCCCGCGCCGCTGGACCTCGAGCTCGTCGATGATTTGCATCGCCCGAATCTTGGGCGCGCCGGACACGGTGCCCGCGGGGAAGGTGCTGGCCAGCGCGTCCAGCGCGTCGTACTTCGCGTCGAGCTTGCCGCGCACCTGCGACACGATGTGCATCACGTGGCTGTAGCGCTCGATCAGCATCATGTCCTCGACGCGCACCGAGCCCGGCGCCGCCACGCGGCCCACGTCGTTGCGCCCCAGGTCCACCAGCATGATGTGCTCGGCGCGCTCCTTCTCGTCCGCGAGCAGCTCCTTTTCCAAAGCCAGGTCCTCGGCCTCGGACGCGCCGCGCCGCCGCGTCCCCGCGATGGGCCGAACCACCACGTCCCCGTCACGCACCTGCACCAGCAGCTCCGGCGAGGCGCCCACCAGCGCGCGGGCCTCGCCCAGCTCCACCAGGAACAGGTACGGCGAGGGATTCACCCGCCGCAGCGCGCGGTAGAGCGACAGCGGCGGCGGCGCGCCCCGGGCCTCGAAGCGGCGCGCGAGCACCACCTGGAAGATGTCTCCGGCGCGGATGTACTCCTGCGCCTTGGCCACCGCGGCTTCATAACCCGCGCGGTCCCAGCACGCGGTGGGCGCCGCGTCCCCGCGCATGCGCGCGCGGGCGCGTAGGCCTCCGGAGGCAGCGGCTTCAGCAGCT
>JBKGHI010000305.1:0-9594 GCA_046520405.1 Myxococcus sp. 1LA | reverse complement strand
CTCGGCCGCGGGCGGCGGCTCGAAGAGGCCCGCGAGTTCGGGGATGTCCGAGCCCCGCTTCCAATCCGCCATGCCCTGCTGCCAGAAGAAGCTGCGGCCATTCACCGTGCCGGTGGCCACCAGCTCGCGCAGGGCGCCCTCGTCCAACGGGCCCTCCTGCTTGTTGCGCACCATGACGAACCAGGGAGAACCCGTGGCCTTCATGGGCGCGGCGCGCGTGGGCTCATCGTCCCAGGGCGTCTGCAGCGCCGCGGGTGGCGCCTTGGCCACGGGGGCCGGCGCGATGGGTGCGCTGATGACGGCCGCCGGGGCGGCACTCGGTTCGGGCTCCGCCAGGGAACGCTCCTGGGCGCGGATGCGTTCCACGTCCGCGAGGGAGACCACGCGGGTGTTCTCTTCCTCGGCGGGGCCTTCGACGGTGATGACGTTCTGGCAGTTCTTGCAGCGGACCTTGACCGTCTTGCCGCGGACCTTTTCGTCCGCAATGGAATACCGCTTCTGGCAATTGTCGCAGGTAAAGTTCAAGAGGGGCGTCCAGCTTCCGGGGGAAAACGAGGGCTGGATGCTACCGCTAGAAATCTCCCGCGCAAACCACAGGTTGACTCTGCCGTGCGGCCCAACTATTGAGCCGCCCTTCCCCCCTGTCTTCACTCGCCTTTTACACAAGGTGGCGAATGCCGGCGAAGGACCTCGGAACAAAACACGTCTGCTTCAAGTGCCAGACGAAGTTCTACGACATGAAGAAGCCGGACCCGATCTGCCCGAAGTGTGGCGCGGATCAGCGGGAGAGTCCGGCACTCAAGCCCCAACCCGAGGGAAGGCGTGGCCGTCTGGCCGCCGCCCCGAAGGTCATCGAGCCCATTGAACCGGAGGAGCCCGCCGGTCGAGGGGAAGAAGAAGAGGAGGAGGGACTGGACTCCTTCGACGATGACGAGGCGTCTGGAGGCGACAACGACGAGGAAGACATCTAGGTCCGCAAGCAACGAGGGGCTCCACGGCGCAAGCCGGGAGCCCCTTCGCTTTTCAGGCCGGCGCGGCTGCGCCCGGATGGCTTGGCTTCAGTTGGACGAGACGGGTGCCAGCTCCAGCAGCGCGCGGCGGAGCTGCTCGTACAGGTTCGGCCCCATCTCCTGCATGCCGACAGGCCGGACCGCCGCCTTCCGGGGCGCTTCCAGGCCGCGCATGCCGTTGCTCAGGGATGCTTGCTTCTTTGGCTGCTGCTGCATGACTCCGCCCCCTCTTCGACTGCGTGGCTTCTGCCGCCTATATAACAAATTTTCTACTGGAACGGAAACCCCAATCGAGTCGCGGCTTCTCAACCTTTTAGACGCCGAGCGGCGGAATCCTTCAAGGATACGGGCCGGCGCCCTACTTCAGGTCGGCGACGGGCCACTCCGCGTCCACCTGGACGCGCTCGCCCGCACGGACCGTGACGGTGCGGGCTTGCTCCGGGAGCCGCTCGTGCCAGAGGACCAGGGTGTGGGTGCCCTCGGGGACTTCCAGTTGGAAGCGCCCGTCCGCGCCGCTGGTGGCGAAGTAGCCATGGTTGAAGGTGCGCACCCGCGCGCGCATCCACGGGTGGATGTCGCAGTGGATGGGGACCTCGCCGGGCTCGGCGGGGAGCTGCCGCTTCACCGTCATCCCCTCCAGGGGCATGGCCACGTTGAAGAAGGCGCGGTTGGTGCCGGAGGCGGCGCGAACGTTGTGGACCAGAGGATCGGAGTTGCGGATGACCAGGGTGCTGCCGGTGCGGGCGGCCAGCACGGGCGGGTCATAGACGCACTGCTTCTGGTCCAGCACGGGCTCGGGCGCGGCGCGGGTGGACGCGGGCAGCGCGTGGCCGTCTCTAAGGGAAACCACTGTGTGGGCCAGCGCGCCCTCGTTGCCTACCACCAGCGTGCGCTCCTCCGTCTCCTCGCCGCACACGGAGACGACGGTACCAATGGTCGGCTGGCGGGCGGGCGCGGGCGGAGTGCCGGCGAGGCGGACGCGCCCCTCGATGACACCCCACTTCGTATTCGTGGCGGCGAGCGCGGCGGCGGGTGCCGTCGTGGCGGCGGGTGGCGGGGATGCGGGCTCCTTGCAGGCGGAAGCGAGCGCGCAGAGAACGAGGACGAAGGATGGACGAAGCACGCGCTCCGGTCTAACGGGTGCGTGAAGCTGTTTCAAATGCGGCATGGCAACAGGGGCCTTGAGGGATGACTCATGGCCCATTTGGACGTTGGACCCTCATCATCCTTGTTGGTACAAGAGCTTGGCCGTTGCCGTACACGGTGCGGCCCTGTGGGAGGCAGCAACTTTGCGGGAGAAATTGAAAGCGCTGGCGGAGCTGCAGAACGTGGACCTCGAGGTCGCCTCGCTCCGGAAGGCCGCGGACGTTCACCCCCGTCAGATTGCCGAGTTGGAGCGGGAACTGGGTGTGGCCCGCAGCGCCATCGAGGCGGAACGGGCACGCGTCTCCGACATGGAGAAGCAGAAGGCCCAGCTCGAGCAGAACATCACGGACGAGAAGGACAAGGTGAAGAAGTGGGAGACGCGGCTCAGCGAGCAGCGGTCCACCCGCGAGTACTCCGCCCTGGCCCGTGAAATCGACATCGCCAAGAAGGCCAATCTGACGATGGCGGAGGAGCTGACGGAGCTGACGAAGCAGCTCGGCGCCGCGCGCGAGGCCATCAAGGGCAAGGAGGCCGACTACGCGACGAAGCAGCAGGGCCTGTCGGGCCGGATGACGGAGCTGCGCGGGAAGCTGAGCGAGGCCGAGGCCCAGGTGAAGGGCCTGGAAGGCCGGCGCGCCGAGGTGGCTGGAGGCGTGGACTCCACGCTGCTGCGCCGCTACGAGGTGGTGCGCAAGAAGAAGCTGCCCGCCCTGGTCGGCGTGGTCGCTGGCACCTGCCAGGGCTGCAACATGAACGTGCCCCCGCAGCTCTACAACCAGCTTCGCACCGGGCTGGGCACGGACATCTGTCCCTCGTGCAACCGCATCATCTACGCGGTGGAAGCGCTGCAGGAAACCCCGGCGGCGTCGAAGTAGCGGCTGGGCTTCGTGGACATGCCCGCGCCGTCCATCATCGACATCCTCCGTCACATCGCGCGTGAGGAGCCGCTGCAAGGGACGGTGCGCGAGTTCCGGGGCCTCACCCGGGAGCACCTCGGGCAGCTCATCGAAGAGGCCGCCCAACGGCTCAGTGGAGCGCCGCCGGCCTCCGCTGCGTCAGTCCCGGGCACGCCGGAGCCGGTTGGGGCCGTGAGCCCTCCGGCGGAGGCGGCGCCCTCTTCCGAGCAACACCCTCGCCTGCGCATCTATTCGGACGGCGCGGCCCGGGGGAATCCGGGGCCCGCGGGCGCGGGGGCGGTGCTGATGGACCCCACTGGCAACGTGGTGGCCCGCGTTGGGCGGTTCTTGGGACATCAGACGAACAACTGCGCGGAGTACATGGGCCTCTTGCTGGGCCTGAAGCACGCGCAGTCCCTGGGCGCGCGCGAGGTGGACGTCTACGCGGACAGCGAGCTTCTGATTCGTCAGCTCGGCGGGCGCTACCAGGTGAAGAGCGCCACGCTGAAGCCGCTGTACGAAGAGGCGCGGAAGCTGCTCAAGGGCTTCGCGAAGGTGAAGCTCCACCACGTCCCCCGCGCGCAGAATGCGGAAGCGGATGAGATGAGCAACCGCGCGATTGATGAGCGGCTGTAGCGCTTCCACGTACGGACATCCGGGGGAATGGTGACTGCCAACAAGCGCCTGTGGTTCATCCGTGCGGGCCGTGATGCCGCGTTCTTCGATGCCTTCCGGGCAGAAAGCTACGTCGGCTTCGGCTGGGACAAGGTCGGCAAGCTCTCCCCGGACGTGTCTGACGAAGAGCTTGAGGCGCGGTTCGCCAAAGCTTACCCCGAGGACAAAGAAGGGTCGCGCAAAGTCTGGGCCGCGCAGGTCCGCCGGTTCATGCGCGAGGTCGAGCAAGGCGATAGCGCGGTGACCTATGACCCGAACGAGCGCATTTACCTGCTCGGCCGCATTGAATCGGGCGTCGAGAACCGCGCTGGACCGCCTCCACTTATCCGCCGCGTTCGTTGGACGCACCACGTGCTGCGAAACCAGTTGAGCGCCGCAACCCGCAATGGTCTCGGGTCCATCGCCACATTGTTCCGCCCCAGCGCGGAGGCCTCCGCGGAGCTGTGGGCGCAAGCGGTGAGCCTGGAGCAGCCCGTGGCGTCCGCGCCCGCTGCTCCGGCCCCCGCCGTGGACAGCGACGAGGGCACCGAGGCGGTGCTTCGGGAAGAGCAGTTCGAGAAAGCGGAGCAGTTCATCGAGGACCGCATCGCTCGACTGAATTGGAGCGAGATGCAGGAACTCGTCGCGGGCATCCTCCGAGCCATGGGCTATCGCACGCGCGTCTCCCCACCGGGCTCGGACCGAGGTGTCGACATCTTCGCGTCGCCGGACGGCCTGGGCCTTCAGGAGCCCCGCATCTTCTGCGAGGTGAAGCATCGCGTGGGCGAGTCCATGGACTCGAAGGCGATTCGCGCCTTCCTCGGTGGCCGCAAGCCTGGCGACCGGTGCCTCTACGTCAGCACGGGCGGCTTCACCAAGGACGCGCGTTACGAAGCCGACCGCTCCGCGGTTCCCCTCCGGCTCATCGCCCTCTCAGACCTTCGCGAGTTGCTCGTCGAGCAGTACGAGAACCTCGACGCGGAGACGCGGGCCCTGGTTCCCTTGAAGAAGCTCTACTGGCCCGTCGGGTAGTCGAAGGGCCGCTCGCGTCAGTCCCATGCAATCTGGTCGAAGGTGGCGCGCAGCTTCGCGCCCCGGGCCGGGTGCAGGTGCGCCACCCAGGCGATACGCCCCAGCAGGTGCGCTCGGAGGTCGGGATGGCCATCGGTGTTCTGACTCGCGGGTCCTCGCGTGCGACACAGGTGGAGGATGGCCTTCAGCCGTTCGTAATCCGTGCGGCGAACAGAAGGATGCTTGTTCACCACCACGCCCGCGAGCCTCTGCTGAGTGCTCTGGCGCATCACCCGCGTCTTACCAGCGCGCGGCGTGAAGCCCTCCTCGCGAAGAATCTTGCTCACGTAGCGCAGCAACTTGTGCGTGCGCCGGGCCAGTGCTTCCGAGCCTGAGAACGCCAGGTCGTCCGCGTAGCGCGTGTAACGCGCGCCCATGGCCGTCGCGAGCGCCGACAAGCGCACGTCGAGCCGGTACGCCGCGAGGTTCGCCAGCGCGGGCGACGTGGGGGCTCCTTGTGGCAGGTGACGTGATTCGAGCCGCCGTGCCAGACGCCAGCGTGCATCCGCCTCGGACATGGACTCCGGCTGACGCGCCTGTGCCAACACCGACTGGGGCGTTCGGTTCGTGCAGAGCCCCGCGAGCGCGCTCGCGACGCCGTCCGGATATCCCGCCGTGCGGAACACCGCCCAGATGCGCGCGGGCCGCACGGAGAAGAAGAAGTCCTCCAGGTCCACCCGCACCACCACCGCCTGCCCTACGTGGGGTTCCACGAAGCTGCGGACACTCCGCCCCGCGACGAAGCCATGTGCCGCGTCGTGCGG
The DNA here is from genome assembly GCA_046520405.1 of Myxococcus sp. 1LA. Classification (GTDB taxonomy): domain Bacteria; phylum Myxococcota; class Myxococcia; order Myxococcales; family Myxococcaceae; genus Myxococcus. The sequence continues at coordinate 4,053 of JBKGHI010000305.1, read as the reverse complement.
TGGCATGGGGTCCAAGATGCCGTGGAGCACCTTCCGCTGGACCAGTGCCAGGTCCAACCTCGGCTGCTCCAGAAGTCGCTCACCGCCGCTGCGCTTCGGAATCCAGGTGTACCGGTAGCGCCGCCACCGCCCCGGCTTGGACGTGCGCTCGATGCCCGGCCCATCCGCCAGCCAGTCCAACTGCGACCCCGTCACGCCCAGCCAGTCCGCGAGGTCCGCCTGGGTCGGCAGCGAAGGCACGGGCCAGGGTTGCCGGTCCATCCGTGGCTCGGAGGTCATCCAGCGCACGATGCGCGCTCGCGCCGACGAATCCGCGAAGCCCTTCGAAAACGCGGGCCGCGAAACCAGCACCTCCGCGAGCAACTCCAACCGCGCATGCGGCGGACGCGGGAAGAAGATCAGCGCGCTCCGAGCCAGCGACCTCACCCAAGGCGCCCGTCCTCCGACAACTTCCGTGCCCCTTTCAACGAGCCCCTTGAGCGTCCAGGGCCCAGCGAGGAACGCGGACGCGAGCGCATGTGCCACGACGCGCAGCTCGCTCATCGCCCGGACTCACGCCATGCGGCGGCATGGCCCCACCTGTCGTGTCTGGCGTGGCAGCTCCTGCGGCTTGCCGCAGTGTCTGCCTCGCGTGACGGTGTGCTCCTGATGAGTTGTCCCCGGGGGTACCCCGGAGAGGCAGTGGACCGCATCTTCACGGCCCCTCTACCCACTGGGTGTCCAAGCCGCCGCATGACCCGCCGACGGTACACGGCGCACTTTCAAAAAGAAAATGCCGAGCGCACAGGCCGCTTGTGTCGCGGGCGGACGGTGATTGAGTGGCCCCCGTGACGGCCGCCACGGAAACCCAGCGCACCATTCAAGCAGTCTGGAGAATCGAGTCCGCACGCCTCATCGCCGGCCTTGTGCGGATGGTGCGCGACGTGGGCCGCGCGGAGGAACTCGCCCAGGATGCGCTCGTCGTCGCGCTCGAGAAGTGGCCCACAACCGGTGTCCCGGACAACCCGGGCGCGTGGCTCATGGCCACCGCGAAGCGCCGCGCCATCGATGAACTCCGCCGAGGCAAGCTCCTGGAGCGAAAGCACGAGGAACTCGGTCACGAGCTGGAGTCACTGCAAGGCACGGCCGCGCCGGACCTGGACGCCGCGCTCGACGATGAAATCGGCGACGACCTGCTCCGACTGATGTTCGTCTCCTGCCACCCGGTGCTTCCCAAAGAGTCGCGCGTGGCCCTCACCCTCCGGCTGCTCGGCGGCCTGACGACGGAGGAGATTGCCCGCGCGTTCCTCGTCCCCGTCCCCACCGTGGCCCAGCGCATCGTCCGGGCCAAGCGCACGCTCGCCGAGGCGAACGTGCCCTTCGAGGTCCCCGAAGGCGAGGAGCTGGCCGCCCGCCTGTCGACCGTGCTGGAGGTCATCTACCTCGTCTTCAACGAAGGCTACTCGGCGACGGCCGGAGACGACTGGCTGCGCCCCGCGCTCTGCGAGGACGCGCTACGCCTGGGCCGCATCCTCGCGGGGCTCGCGCCGAAAGAACCGGAGGTCCACGGGCTCGTCGCGCTGATGGAGATTCAGTCGTCGCGCTCGCGGGCACGCGTGGGCCCCAAGGGCGAGCCCGTCCTCCTGCTGGAGCAGAACCGGGCCCTCTGGGACCAGCTCCTCATCCGCCGAGGCCTCGCGGCGCTCGAACGCGCCGACGCGCTGGGAGGCGCCCAAGGCCCGTATGCGCTCCAGGCCGCCATCGCGGCGTGTCACGCCCGCGCGCGCACCGCCGAGGCCACGGACTGGACGCACATCGCCGCGCTCTACGAGGTGCTGGCCCAGGTCGTCCCCTCCCCTGTCGTGGAGCTCAACCGCGCGGTCGCCCACGCCATGGCGTTTGGCCCGGAGGCCGGACTGGCCATCGTGGACACGCTGACCTCGGAGCCGTCACTCCAGGGCTACCACCTGCTGCCCAGCGTCCGGGGAGACCTGCTCACCAAGCTGGGCCGGCTCGAAGAGGCCCACGTGGAGTTCGAGCGAGCCGCCGCCCTCACGGAGAACACCCGTGAACGGGCCCTGCTCCGCGAACGGGCCGCCGCGTGCAGGCGCGGTACTGGACGCTCCTGAGCCCCTTGGACGCCTCCCCGGAGTGGACCGCCCCCGCCCGGCTGTTGTAAGCGCAAGGTGCCGGAGCGGCCCGGGTGAACGCCGGCCATCGCAGTCATGGGTGGCGGGAGGAAAGTCCGAGCTCCAGAGGGCAGGGTGCTGGCTAACGGCCAGTCGAGGCGACTCGCAGGAAAGTGCCACAGAAAACAGACCGCCCGTTCCGAAAGGGGCGGGTAAGGGTGAAACGGTGCGGTAAGAGCGCACCGCGTCCGGGGTGACTCGGACGGCTCGGTAAACCCCACCTGGAGCAAGAGCCAATAGGAGCGCGTCCTCGCCGTACGGAGGACAGGGGTGGCCCGTCCCATGCGCTCGGGTTGCTCGCTGATGAGGCCCCTGGGCAACCAGGGCCCTAGATGAATGTTCACTGCTCATCCCGAAAGGGGTGGGAACAGAACTCGGCTTACACGGCCGCTCCGGCGTTTCCCCTCTGAATCCGCGGTGTTGCCCTCGTATCCAAACGGGGCGCACTGCGGTTCTCCACGATGGAGGAGGCTCGATTCACCGCCCTAGTGTCTCCGGCATGCAAATGCAAACCGGTAGACACTGGCATCGTGGAGTCCTGGCAGCCCTCGCCGTCCTGGCCCTCACTGCCTGCAACGCAGGCGACCCGAACGAGGCGCCACAGGAGGACCTGGGCGGCAGCGAAGCGGAGCTCTCCTGTCAGGTGAGCCAGCAGTGCGCGAACGGCACGTCCATCACCTGCGGCTCCGCCAGCGGCATCTGTCACTCCGGCACCGAGAACGGAGGCTGGGTCGAATGCGACGGGAGCCGCACCTACTGCCCGACGCCGTGCACCTGTGACAACGTCCAGCGCACGGAGCTGGGCTATGCCGCCAGCTTCGGCTGCCCCGCCGCGTGGCTCCTGGCCAGGAACGAGGCCATCGAGATCGCCCACCAGCAGTGCCCCCAGGGCGTCTGCAACCTCACCTGGGCCGACCAGGAGTGCTTCCGGACCAATCCCCCCAATAATCCGTGGGGCGCCTACGTCACGGTGACGTACTCCTGCATGGGGCCCGCGAACTGCCAGTAGCCCGTCGTCCCCAGGTGCCCGCTCAGCGCGCCACGGGCACCTGGCCCAGGAAGATGCGGTCCTTGCCGTCGTTGCGCACGGCCTTCGGGTTGAGGATGCGCAGCCGGGAGTCCGTGCGCGGCTCCCAGAACCCCAGCCAGATGTTCAGCGCGCGGGCCGTGGAGCCGGGCGGCACGTAGACGGGGAACTCGTCCTTCACCGTCTCGCCGGGCTTCCACTGCGACGTGGGCAGCATGCCGCCCGCGGGCTTGTGGTCCACGTTGATGCGCTCGGCGCGGCCGTCCGCGTCCTCCACGTGGACGAAGATGAGGTAGTCGTCGTCCATGGGCTGGAGCACCTTGAAGTAGAGCGCGACCTTGGCCTGCTCCCCGGGCGTCACCCGGCCGGGCTCCACCGTGGCCCCCACCAGCTCCACCTTGCCCCCCAGATTGGCGCCGTTCTTCACGGACAGGGGGGGCACCTGGGTGACCGTGACGGCGCGCCGCTCCTTGTCGGAGGCGCCGCCGGGCGCCTCGACGATGCAGGCGCTGCCGAGCATGAGGAGCGACGGAAGCAGGACACAGGAGGGCGGAAGACGCATGACGACCGGGTTCTACCCGGCCACGGGCGCTGCATCCACCGGCGCGTTGGTGTATGCGAACCCGCGCACATGAAGACGCCCAACGCCCTCGACGCCCTGACCGCGCAGGTGCCGCCCGCCCCCTCTCCCGCTCCCACCCCGGGCGGGAACTCCACGCAGCCGGGCACCGGCACGCCCCCCACGGACGCCTCGCCCGTGGGCGATGTCGTGGGCATTGGCGCCGCCACCCTCTTCGTCCTGCTGATGGTGCTGGCCGCCCGGAAGCTGTTCTTCCGCAAGCGCCCCGAGGAGAAGAA
>JBKGHI010000304.1:0-9600 GCA_046520405.1 Myxococcus sp. 1LA | reverse complement strand
CTGGCAAGGCGCCCTTCGCCTGCACCGGCAGACACGGCAGCGCCACCGGCGCCTCCGCCAGGCCCGCAGCAGCTCCCGGGGGTTCAGCAGCGGCACGCGCGAGCCCGCGCCCACCCGAGCGACCGTGTTCCCCGGCCGTAACGTCAGCACCTTGTCCAGCACGTTCATGGAGCGCGGAGAATCATCCGCCCGCGCCGCCCGAGGCAAGGTGAAGCTGCTGGGAGCGTCCGGTGGGGCACGCCCCCAGGCGCAGGGCTGGGGGCCCGGAAGCCGGGCCCGCCTCAGTGGACCTCGCCCAGGTGGGCGTAGGTCTCGCTCTCGATTTGAATCGTGGTGTGGTCGATTCCGAAGCGGTCGAACAGGTCGTGCTTCACCGCGGAGAGAATCTCGTCGTTGTTGCAGACCATGGGGTCCTGCACCACCAGGTGCGCGGACAGCGCGTACACGCCGCTGGAGATGGTCCACACGTGCAGGTCATGCACCGCCGTGACGCCCTGCGCGCGCAGCATCAGCTCCTTGATTTGCGCCAGGTCCACGTGCGCCGGCACGGCCTCCATCAACACGTCCACCGCGTCGCGGACCAGCCGCACCGCGCCAATGACGATGACGACGGAGATGACCACCGAGATGATGGGGTCCACGACGTACCAGCCCGTGTACGCCATGATGCCCGCGCCCACGAGCACGCCCACCGACGACAGCGTGTCCCCCAGCACGTGCAGGAAGGCCCCGCGCACGTTCATGGAGTGGGAACGGTGCAGGAACCCCAGCGCGCCCAGGTTGGCCAGCAGGCCCACCGACGCGACGATGGCCATGGGCCCGATGTCCACCTGCGCCGGCGAACGCACCCGCTCCCACGCCTCATAGAGGATGAAGCCGGTGATGCCCATCAGCAGCACGCCGTTGAGCAGCGCGCTGAGAATCTCCATCCGGTAGTAGCCGTACGTCTTCTTCACGTCCGCCGGCTTGCCCGCGAACCACAGGGCCACCAGGCTCAGCGCCATCGCGGAGACGTCCGTCAGCATGTGGCCCGCGTCGGACATCAGGGCCAGCGAGTTCGTCAGCCAGCCGCCCACCGCCTCCGCCAGCGCGATGGTGGACGTGAGCACCAGGGCGAAGATGAGCCGGCGCTTGTCCTTCTTCCGCTCCTCCGCCAGCCCGCCCTTCCGGGGACCGTGCGAATGCCCGTGGCCGTGATGATGATGGTGGCCATGGCCGTCGTCGTGGTCATGCGCGTGGCCATGCCCGGATTCACCGCGGGTGTAAGAGGAGGTAGTCACGGGAGAGAGGGGTGCGGATAATGCCCATTCATGAGGTATGAGAGGCCGGGAATCTGGCTGTTGCCGGCCCCGGTGTCCCCTGCTCCGGTGCGTGGGGAGACGCGACGGAGGTGGGGATGGACTACGGGAAGCATCTGAACCTGCACACCATCATCATGCTCAGAGATGTCATCCGCAAGTGGTGGCAAGTGGAGCTTGCCTTCGCGGACCGGCATGGCGTGGTGCATGAGTGGCAGCGCGGGGACGTCACCCCGCCGCCGAACGCATTGTGCCGGGCCGCCCTGACGTCCAAGGAGGGCTTGCGGCGCTGCGGCCAGTCCGTCCGTGTGCTGAACGAGAAGTTCAAGGCCAACAAGAAGGTGCGCCGCTCGCTCATTCACGACTGCCACCTCAACTTCAGCATCGTGGGAGCGCCACTCTACATCGCCAACGAGTACGAGGGCTTCCTCTTCGTCGAGGGCTTTGCCCGCCAGCCCCTTGACGCGCGCGAGGCGGAGGTCCTCAAGTCGAAGGTGCGCCAGTTCGCCCCACCGCATCTGGACCTGGACGGGTTGACCGAGCAGGTGCCCGTGCTGGACGGCGCCGAGCTGAGCAAGCTGTCCGACCTGCTGGAGTGCGCGGCGAACGAAATCGCCAACCACGAGGCAGAGGCGGCGTCACGCCAGGAGGACGACGCGCCCGCGCTGTCCCGCGAGCTGAACGAGCGCTACCGCTTCGAGAAGATCATCGGACGCTCCGGCCCCATGATGGAGGTGTTCCGGTTGATGGAGAAGGTGGCCAACTCCGACTCCACCGTCCTCATCAACGGTGAGTCCGGCACCGGCAAGGAGCTGGTGGCCCGCGCCATCCACCTCAGCGGGCCGCGCGCGCAGCAGCCCTTCGTGGTGCAGAACTGCTCCGCCTTCAACGACAACCTGCTGGAGAGCGCCCTCTTCGGCCACACCCGCGGCGCCTTCACCGGGGCGCTGCGCGACAAGAAGGGCCTCTTCGAGGTCGCCGACAGCGGCACCTTCTTCCTGGACGAGGTGGGCGACATGTCCGCCGCGCTCCAGGTGAAGCTGCTGCGCGTGCTCCAGGAGGGCACCTTCCTGCCCGTGGGCGGCACCCAGCTCAAGGAGGTCAACGTCCGCGTCATCGCCGCGACCCACAAGGACCTGGGCGAGCTGGTGAAGCGAGGCGAGTTCCGCGAGGACCTCTACTACCGCATCAACGTCATCCGCGTGCAGCTGCCCCCCCTGCGCGAGCGGCGCGACGACATGCCGGTCCTCATCGACCACTTCCTGCGCAAGCACCACCGCGAGGGCCAGCGCGCCCGGGGGTTGGACGCGGAGGCCCTGGCGATTTTGGGCGCCTACGCGTGGCCGGGGAACATCCGCGAGCTGGAGAACGAAATCGAGCGGTTGCTCGTCCTCGGGGGGGACTTGGAGTCCATTCCCGCCGAGCTCATCTCCAGCCGCATCCGCGACGCGGTGTTGCCTGGCGGAGGGCCCTTCATCTCTCCGCGCGCCCACGGCAAGCTGCACGAGGCCGTGGAGGCCCTGGAGCGGGAGATGATTCAGCAGGGCCTGCTGCGCACGCGCTTCAACAAGAGCCGGCTGGCGCGTGAGCTGGGCATCAGCCGCTCCAACCTCATCCTGAAGATTTCCCGCTACGGCCTGGACAAGGGCCTTCCCGACGACGAGGCGGAGATGGGCGACGCATGAACGCCGGCACGCGGTACTTCCACCAGGACCGCCTCCGCGTGCCGGACGGCGCGGAGCTGTACTACCAGGTCCAGGGGGATGGCCTGCCGGGCATGGTGTTCTGTGACGGCCTGGGCTGTGACGGCTTCGCCTGGAAGTACCTGGCGCCCTACCTGGTGCGGAAACACCGCGTCCTGCGCTGGCACTACCGGGGCCATGGCCGCTCCACCGTCCCCGCGGACCGCTCTCGCATTGGCATGCTGTACACCTGCGACGACCTGCGGCGGATGCTGGACGCCGTGGGGATGGAGCGCGCCGTCCTCTTCGGCCACTCCATGGGCGTCCAGGTGGCGCTGGAGTTCCACCGCCGCTACGCCCACCGGGTGTGCGGCCTGGTCCTCATGTGCGGCAGCTACGGCAACCCGCTGGACACCTTCCACGACTCCACCGCCCTCAAGCGCGCCTTCCCGCTCATCCGCCGCGTGGTGGAGCGCTACCCCGGGCCCTCCGCCCGCCTCATCCACACGGTGCTGCGCACCGAGCTGGCCGTGCAGCTGGCCATCACCCTGGAGATGAACCGGGAGCGCATCGCCCGGAACGACCTGGCGCCCTACTTCGACCACCTGGCGCGCATGGACCCCGTCGTCTTCGTGCGCACCCTGGACTCCATGGCCGAGCACAGCGCCTGGGACCACCTGCCCCATGTGGACGTCCCCACCCTGGTGGTGGCCGGCGGCCAGGACAAGTTCACCCCGGGCTGGATTTCCGAGGAGATGACCGACCGGATTCCCGGCGCCGAGCTGGAGCTCATCCCCGACGGCACCCACACCGCCCCACTTGAGGCGCCCGGGCTGGTGGAGGCCCGCGTCGAGCGCTTCCTCCGCGAGCGACTGAACGTGCGTACCGCTGCTCCCTCCTCGGAACCTACACCCTCGGTGAGCACGCCTCCCGCTCTTTAGGTGGGGTTGGGTGTCACCCGGGACGCGCCGGGGGCCTGGCGATGTTCAAGGGTGGCGCGGGTGTGAAAACCGGCCTGCCCGGACGCTGGACTTCCGGCTGCATTGCAGGGGACGCACTCGCGGCATATAAGCGCCCGCCTTCCGGGTTCCGGTGGGGTTCGGAAGCCCCGACCTCCCTCGGGCGTACCCCACCTTCCATCACAGTTCGGTTCGTATGATTCCTCGCGAAAACATCCGTAACGTCGCCATCGTCGCCCACGTTGACCATGGCAAGACCACGCTCGTCGATCACCTGCTCCGGCAGGCGGGCACCTTCCGTAGCAACGAGCACGTCGCCGAACGGGTGATGGACTCGAACGACCTTGAGCGCGAGAAGGGCATCACCATTCTCGCGAAGAACACCGCGGTCAATTACAAGGGCATGCAGATCAACATCATCGACACCCCGGGTCACGCCGACTTCGGTGGTGAGGTGGAGCGTGGTCTGCGCCTCGTCGATGGCGTCATCCTGCTGGTGGACGCCGCCGAAGGTCCCCTGCCCCAGACGCGCTTCGTGCTCAGCAAGGCCCTGGCCATGGGCCTGAAGACGGTGCTGGTCATCAACAAGATCGACCGCCAGGACGCCCGCGCGAAGGACGTGCTGGACCTGGTGTACTCGCTCTACATCGACCTGGGCGCGGACGATAAGCAACTGGAGATGCCCGTCCTCTACACCATCGCCCGCCAGGGTCAGGCGTCCACGGACCTGGACGTGCCCGGCAAGACGCTGGAGCCCCTGTACGACGCCATCATCAACCACATCCCGCCGCCGCCGAAGTCGGACGAGACGTCGCTGCAGCTCCTGGTCGCCAACCTGGACTACGACGACTACGTCGGCCGTCTGGCCGTGGGCCGCGTGCAGGCGGGCCGCATCACCGCCAACATGCCCGTGGCCGTCTGCCGCGAGGGCGGGAAGATCCAGCCGGGCAAGATCGTCAAGCTGTACGGCTTCTCCGGCCTGAAGCGCGTGGAGATTCCGGACGCCGGTCCGGGTGAAATCGTCTCCATCGCGGGCATCGAGGAGATCTCCATCGGCGACACCATCTCCGACGTGGAGAAGCCGGTGCCGCTGCCGCGCATCACCGTGGACGAGCCCACGATGATGATGATCTTCAAGGTCAACGACGGGCCGCTGGCGGGCAAGGAAGGCAAGTTCGTCACCTCCCGCAACCTGCGTGAGCGCCTCTACCGCGAGGCCTACCGCAACGTGGCCGTCCGCGTGGAGGACACCGAGACGCCGGACGCGTTCCGCGTGGTGGGCCGTGGCGAGCTCGCCCTGGCCGTCATCATCGAGAACATGCGCCGCGAGGGCTACGAGCTGACCGCCTCCAACCCGGAGCCCATCACCAAGGAAGTGGACGGCCAGATTCACGAGCCGATGGAGCTGCTCTTCTGCGACGTGCCGGAGAACAGCGTGGGCGCGGTGACGGAGCGCCTGGGGCCCCGCAAGGGCCGCATGACGGACATGGCCAGCCTGGGCTCGGGCCGCACCCGCCTCCAGTTCCGCATCCCGGCGCGCGGCCTCATCGGCTTCCGCTCGGAGTTCCTCACCATCACCCGTGGCGAGGGCATCATGAGCAGCCAGTTCGACGGCTTCGAGCCGTGGTTCGGCTACATCCCCAAGCGGCAGAACGGCGCCATCGTGTCCGACCGCCTGGGCGACACCGTGCCCTACGCGCTCTTCAGCATCCAGGAGCGTGGCGCGCTCTTCGTCGGCGCCGGCGCCACCGTGTACGAGGGCATGATCATCGGCGAGCACTCGCACGCGTCCGAGCTGAACGTGAACTGCTGCCGCGAGAAGAAGCTCACCAACATCCGGGCCTCCGGTCGCGACGAGAACGTCATCCTCACGCCGCCGCGTGAGATGGGCCTGGAGAAGGCGCTGGAGTGGATCGCCGACGACGAGCTGGTCGAGGTGACGCCCAAGTCCATCCGCATGCGCAAGAAGGCGCTGGCGGTGGGCGAGCGCTACCGCGCCGAGCGTGACCGCAAGCGCGAGGAGCGCGCGGCCGAAGGCGAGTAGCCAGCCCCCAGCGGGCGCATCAACGCGCCCCGCTTCACCCGGGCCCGTTCCCACGCTGTTGGGGGCGGGCCCTTCGTGTATGCGCGCTTCAGAACGTGTACTTCACCTTCGGGAACACGGCGAAGGAGGTGATGTTGGGCCCGATGATGTAGCGGGCCAGCAGGTCCGCGCCGACGGAGAAGTGGTCCATGCCGGTGGCGTACTCCACGCCGAAGCCCAGGCCCGCGTTGGGCGCGCTGATGGCGCGGCCCGGGTCTCCCTCGCCGGGGTTCACGGGCGCCGGGTCCAGGCGCGTGTAGCCCGCAACCACCTTGGGCGTGAGGAACAGCCGGTCCATGACGCGCACGTGGTAGGCCACCGACGCGTTGAAGAAGGCCATGGTGAAGTTGTCGGAGAGCGCGCACGTCTCCGTGCCCGGCAGGTAGCCCGCGAAGCAGTTCTGCGCGGACGAGCCGAGCCCGAAGTGTGCCCCCAGCGACAGCTTCTCCGTGAGGTCGTACCCCACGCCGAGCTGCAGGTACGTCTGCGCGTTGGAGTAGACGTTCTCCCCGCCCACGGTGAAGAACACGCCGATGTCCGTCTCGGTGAAGAAGCCACGGCGCGGTTCGAACGCCACCCCTTCCGGGGGTGTGGCCGCAAGAGCCGGAGACGACAGCAGCGCGAGCGCGGCAATCAGCTGAGACTTCTTCACAGGTCCTCCCGACAGACGTGCCCTCCCGGCGCAACGCGGGAGCGGCGCAGACGTTAATGACGCCCCCGCGGAACCGGCAGTGGGGGAAAAACGAAAGTGGCGTGGACCGTTTCGTCCACGCCACTCAGGGTGCTTCAGGCGCCGCTACCGCCGCTCACCCTCCCGCGCCAGCGGGCGAGAAGAGCCAGGGGTACGTCACGGACACCACGCCGCCGCCCTTGGGCTCCGGGAACTTCCAGCGGCGGATTCGGGACAGCATGCAGCGCTCCGCCGCGGCGTTGTTCAGCGTCGTCTCGGAGACACTCGCGTCGGACACCGCGCCCGTGGGGTCGATGACGAAGGCCACCGCCACCTTGCCGGCGAGGCTCGGGTCCTTGTTCAGCTCCGACTCGTAGCAGTACTTGATCTCCCCCTGGTGCCGCCGGATGACCTTGGCGATGACGTCCTTGTCCAGGCCGCCCACCACCGTCGTCTTGCCGGGGATGACCTTGGTGATGGACTTGCCACGGCCGCCCAGGTCGATGCCGCCCGAGCCGCCCGTGCCACGGCCGGTGCCCTGCGTCCCGAGGCCACCGATGCCCAGCGCGGTACCACCACCGCCCTTGCCGGTACCCCGCGAGCCAATGCCGCCCACGCCCTGCGCGTCACCCATGGCCGCGCCGCCCTTGAGGCCGCCCAGCGCGTCGTTGATGCCGGTGCCGAAGCCGCCGGGGCCGAACACGTCCGACGCCCCGCCCTTCATGCCCTTGAAGGCGCCCAGCAGGCCGGCCTTGCCCACCGCCTGACGGTCCTTCTCCTTCTTGCTCTTGTCCACCACGGGCGTGCCGGGCTTGGAGGGCGCCGCTTCCTGCTGCTTCGCCTCCTCCTTGCCGAACTTGCCTTCCTCGTCCTTCGCCTTGGCGCCCTCTTCCGGCGCGGAGAGCTGGAGCTTCTTCGCCTCCAGCTTCTTCTCCGGGGTGATGAGCAGCTTGGCCACCCGCTGCTGGGACTCGAAGATGTCCGCGCTCTGCGGCAGCTCCTGGCGCGGCGTCAGCACCATGGCCAGCACCACCGCCAGGCCCGCCAGCATGCAGATGCTGGTGATTTTGAAGAACGTGAAGTCGGAGTCCTGCAGCGACGCGGCGGTGATGACCGGAGACGGCTTCACGTAGCGCGCGACGAAGGACACCGTGCCCAGCGACACCTCCACCCGGTCATGCAGGCCCAGGGTGAAGAGCTGCTCGGCGTCCTCACCGGCCTGGCCGGAGAGCGCGCCCGCGGCCCGCAGGGCGTCCTTGGAGCGCACGGTGCCCTGGTTGGTGACGAAGGTGCGCGAGCCCGCCGGCGCGCGAACCTCCAGCACGTCCTTCTTGCTGACGGCCAGCACGTGGCGCTTGCCCACCGACGGCGTGAAGACGTTGAAGAAGTTCTTCTTCGCCTCGCCGATGGTGACGGGCACGCCGTCCTTGAAGTGCTGGACCTCCAGCATGGTGTCGCCCCACAGCAGCGCGACCTGGAGGACGCGCGCCTCGGGCGTGGGCATGGCCTCGGGAGGCAGCGGCTCCTGGAGGTGGGGCGCCACCGTCCGCCGCGCGGTGGCCGTGTTCGCCGCGTTCTGCGTGGGCGTCCGCGCCGTGGAAGGCGTTGTACGAGGCTGGAGCCCCGGAGGCGCCTGCCGCGGCGGTTCGACGGGAATCGCGCCCGGAGACGCCACCCGCTCCACGCGGTTGCCCAGCGCCGTGGACACCTGGCGCATGGGAGGCGGCGGCGCGGGCACCAGGTTCGGTACCTCCGCGCGCGTCTGCGCCTGCATGCTCCGCGGAGGCGGCGGTGGCTTGGCCACCGGCCCGTGGAACACCGGGCCCGCCACGCGCGCACCCGCTGGGAGCGGCCGCTCGGATGGGGTCGCGCCAAAGAGCACCTCCACCCGGCTGCCGCCCACCGTCAACACATCACCCGGGTTGAGCGCCGTGGGAAGGACAAGCCGCTGTCCCCGCACCTCCGTGCCGCCCTCACTGCCCAGGTCGATGGCCGTGACTGAGCCATCCTTGTCCACCTTCAGCATCACATGGAGATTCGAGACCTTCGGGTCCTGGATCTTCACCGCTGCCTGAGCGCCCGACCCCACAATGACGCTCTCGGCCTCCGACACGGCTTCCGCCGTGGAGCCATCCGGCCCGGTGATCCGAAGCGTCAAGCCGTTGTTCTTCGCCGCCGCCATGAGGATTTTCCCTCTTCCCTTCCGCCCTGAGAACGACTGCTGCCGCCCGCTGCCGCTAGAGGTTGTCGACTGACTTCTGTAACTCTGGATCGAAGTTGTCCCGGACCTTGATGAGGCTCTGGAAGTCCGTCTTCTTCCGGTGGAGCACGTACGAGCCCTCTGGCTTCGTGAGCTCGCCCTCCACCGCGACATCCGTGAAGTCGATGACCGTCTTCTTCCTGAAGACAGTGCGGTCCTCCTCCTGGATGACCTTCACCGAGTCAGTCGACTCCTGCGCCACCGCCACTGCTGGTGCCACCACCAGTCCCAGCAACACCGCCGATACCAGTCGCCTCATACCAAGCCTCCTCATGCACAGCGCGATCCAACCTCAAGTCCTTGAATCCAGAGGAGCTCGCCTGCTCATCCGGGTGTTGCAGCCTGGAGAGGGGAAAAAAGTTCCGTCCCTCTTCGTCAGAACTCCAGCCTGCCTGCCGGGACAATGCCGCCGGTGTCTGTCCAACCTGGCCCCTGCCCACCAGGCTGGCGTGTGTCATTGCGCGGGCGCGAAAACGGCGTTGCCACTTCACTGAGTGACAACGCCGAGAGCTCCACGTCCGCGATGGACACCGACCCACGATGGGAACGGCGCGCGCCGCTCCCGTCCTACTCGCCCGTGGCGTCAGGGGACGGCGGAGCGCCTTGGCCGCGGGCGTGCGTCCCACCGGCGGCGCCTCCGCCGGCACG
>JBKGHI010000303.1:0-9736 GCA_046520405.1 Myxococcus sp. 1LA | reverse complement strand
GCCGCCCCCAAGGCGGCTCCCGCCGCGGCGCAGAAGGCGCCTGGCGCGCCCACGGCGCCCGGCCGCCTGACTCAGCGTTACTGGCTGGTGACGGAGCAGTCGGTGCCGGGGATGACGGGGTACGACATCGACGTGTTCATCAACTCCAAGTGGCTGCGCAAGCTGCGCGGCAACGAGGACCAGGTGGTGGTGGACGTCACCCGAAACCTGCAGCCGGGGGCGAACACCGTGACGTTCATCGCCCGGAAGGGGAACGCGGGGGACGCGCGCAGCAGTTCGCCTGGCCACGTGTTTCGGGTCATCATTGGCGAGGGGAACGAGGGCGGCGGGAACGTGATGATCGACAATCCCCTCATCCGCTTCCAGAAGACGGCGGCGGACACGCAGGACGCCACGCAGGAGTTCACCCTCACCACACGCTGACGGGTGGGGGACTTCGGGTAACGGAGACAACCGTGTTCAACCTCGACGAGCGCTACCGGGGGCTGCCCGCCACGCGGGACCAGGTCCTGGCGCTGCACACCTCCCTCAACACGCCGCACGTGGCCATTCCGGGCAAGCAGGCCGGGCCGGCGCAGGCCTTCGTGGTGGGCATCCGGGGAGGGCAGGGGGCCGCGGCGGTCTTCGTCTACCTGTACCTGGCGGAGGCCGCGGACTGCGCGGTGTACCTGTCCGGCCGGCGCAACCAGTCGGCGGACGAGTACCGCGACGACGAGGGGGACGCGCTGGCCTTCGTGGAGTCGCTGGGGTTCATGATGGATGACGCCAACTGGCGCGCGATGGACCCTGCGCAGCAGGATGAGCAGCTCAAGACGTTGCCGGTGTTCTTCAAGGACCCCAAGCTCGTGCCCGCCGTGGTGGCGCGCGCCGAGGAGAAGAAGAACGTCACCACCACCCTGGGCCGCTTCCTGGCCGCTTTCTGAGTCACCGCCCCCTCACCCTCGTCGAGAGCCGCCCCCATGTTCCGCCTTTCCACCGCGTCCTGTTCGCTCGCGCTCCTGCTGGTGTCCTCCGGTTGCTCCCACACGCCCACGGAGAAGGAGAAGCGGAGCGCGGAGATTCACTATGACCTGGCGCTCCAGGCCCAGCAGGCCGGCGAAGTCCAGGAGGCGCTGCGCGAGCTGCAGCTGTCGTTGAAGAACGACCCGGACTACCCCGACGCGAACAACGCCATGGGCATCCTGCTGCACCTGGCGTTCCGCCGCCCCGACGAGGCCGTCAAGCACTACAACAAGGCGCTGGAGGTCCGCCCCGACTTCTCCGAGGCGCGCACCAACCTGGCCAACGTGCACCTGGACCAGGGCCGCTACGACGAGGCCATCAAGCTCTACGAGACGGTCCTCAATGACATGCTCTACCCGACGCCCTTCATCGCCCAGGGCAACCTGGGGTGGGCGTACTTCAAGAAGGGGGAGCCGGAGCGCGCCGTGGAGAGCATCAAGGCCGCGGTGACGACGAACCCCAGCTTCTGTTTGGGCTACAAGAACCTGGGCCTCATCTACGACGAGACGGGCCGCACCTCCGAGGCGTGCCGCCAGTTCGAGCACTACCGCGAGAGCTGCCCGGACGTGGCGGAGGCGTATCTGCGTGAAGGCGTCTGTCAGGCGAAGCTGGGGCAGGTCGATGCCGCGAAGGCCGCCTTCGCCACCTGTGAGACCAAGGCGAAAGCTGGTGAACAGGTGTTGAAGGACGACTGCCGGAGGCTGCTGGAAAAGCTCTAGCGCGTTGGGTATCTGGGGACCCGTGGACCACGTCGATTTCGGCAAATACCTGAGCCAGCAGCGAGAGCTCCGAGGGCTTTCGCGTGACGACGTCGCGCGGGAGACCAAGATTCCTCCCACGCTCATCACCGCGCTCGAGGCCGGTCAGGTGGAACGGCTTCCCTCGCGCATCTTCGTGGTGAATTACATCCGCGCGTACGCGCAGGTCATCGGCATGTCTCCGGAGGAGGCGGTGCTGCGCTATGAGGAGGTGGACAAGTCCGTACCGGCGCCATCTCCCGTGCAGTTGGAGCAGGAGCGGCGCAAGCGGGCCTACGTGGGGCTGTCCGTGCTGCTGGCGGCCCTGCTCCTGGGCGTGTACCTGTTCCTCGTGCTGAGCGGAAAGCTTCCCAACCCGCTCGCGCGTTGAAACATCTCCATGGAGCGATACGACGACGACGCGCTCGTGCTGTCCTCGGTGGACTATGGCGAGTCCGACCGGCTCGTCACCATGCTGACGCGGGAGCACGGGAAGCTGACGGCCTTCGCCGCCGGGGCGCGCAAGAGCAAGCGGCGCTTCGCTGGCGCGCTGGAGCCGTTCATGCGGCTGCGTGTCCACCTCGTGGAGACGCGCGGCAGCACGGTGCGGCTGGATGGCGCGGACATCGTCACGGGCTTCTATGCGGCGCGCGAGGACCTGTCCCTCATCGCCCGGGCCCTGTACGCGGTGGAGCTGTGCCGCGAGCTGACGCGGGACCATGAGCCGCACCCGGAGCTGTTCGTCCTGCTGGAGTCGTACCTGACGCGGTTGGACGCGAAGGAGGCGGGGCCCACCTCGCTGCTGGCGTTCGAGCTGTTCGCGCTGGCGCACGCGGGGCTGATGCCCCGGTTCGACTCGTGCTCGCTGTGCGGCGGGGCGCCGGGAGAGCGGCCTCGCTTCGACCAGGCGCATGGCGGCGCGGTGTGCGAACCGTGTGGCATCCGGGCGCGCGAATCGGTGGCGGTGCCGGCAGCGCTGCTCACGGGCTTGCGCGCGCTGCAGGAAGGCGAGCGCACGCCGCTGCCTCCAGATTTGCGCGCGCGTGCCCGGGGACTGTTGAACGTCTTCATCGCGCATCACCTGGGCCGCCGCCTCAAGAGCGTGGACTTCATGGCCCAGGTGGGCCTGGACTGACGAAGGTTCGGAAGGCGAGGGGCGCATGCCGCCGCTGGATGTCGTGTGCTTTGGCGAGACGTTGGTGGACTTCCTCCCGGCGGCTCCGGGGCACCGGGTGCGTGACGTGCCCGCGTGGCATCCGTGCCCCGGTGGCTCGCCGGCGAATGTCGCGGTGGGGTTGGCCCGGCTGGGGCTTCGTCCGGCCATGCTGGGCGTGGTGGGCGCGGATGAATTCGGGCACTTCCTGCGCGAGCGGCTGGCGATGGAAGGCGTGGACGTGAGCCGCTTGCGCCAGACGGCGGAGGCTCGCACCGGGTTGGTGTTCATCTCGCTCGACGGGAAGGGGGAGCGCAGCTTCACCTTCTTCCGGACGCGCTCCGCGGAGTTCCTGCTGGGGCAGAAGGACGTCGACGCGGCGTTCCTGTCCGGCGCGAAGGCGGTGCACTGTGGCTCCAATTCGCTCCAGTGGCCGGAGGCGCAGGAGTCCGCGGTTCGGATGCTGGGCCTGGCTCGCGACGCGGGCCTCATCGTGAGCTGTGATCCCAACCTGCGGCTGCACGCGTGGGAGGACACGTCCCTGCTGAAGGGGCTGCTGGCCCGGATGCTGCCGCTGTGCACGGTGGTGAAGCTCTCCGAGGAGGAGATTGGCTTCGTCACCGGGACGGAGGTGCCGGACGAAGCCCTGACGCGGCTGGCGGCCATGGGCGTGCCGCTGCCCGTGGTGACGCTGGGCGAGCGGGGCGCGCTGCTGCTGTGGAAGGGCGAGCGCATCCACGTCACGGCGCCGAAGATGCACGTCGTCGACACCACGGGCGCGGGCGATGGCTTCGTCGCGGGCTTCCTGCACGGGCTGGTGCGCTGGTACGGCGGCGCGGACGGACTGCGCGATGCAACCCGAGAGGAGCTGACGGCGCTGGCCACGTTCGCCTGTGAGGTCGGCGCGCGCGTGGTGGAGAAGCTCGGCGCGGTAGAGGGGCTCCCTCGGGTGGAAGCGCTGGCCCAGGTGATGCCTTCGCGTCCGGCGGGTGCTCGCGCGTAGGCGCGTGCTCGGTGCTCGCGCCAGCGTTCCTCTCGGATGGCTCCAGGTGGCGCGCCGTTCAGGGCGCCAGGGGCGTGAGCAGGTCGTAGTCGAAGCGCTCGTATGGCGGCGTCACGGATTGGCGGCGCTGGTCATAGCGCTCCAGCACGTAGGCCGCCGCGTCTGAACGCCAAGCTTCCGTCTGGAGCCAGCTCGCCAGGTGGCCATAGGCGGCGTCGATGGCCTCCGCCGTGCCCTGTACGGGCGTCACGGCGTAGTCGTGCGGTGGAATCGTCAGCGACTGAAGTCCTTCCGGCACCGCGCCGAAGTCCTTCACCTCGGTGGTGACCCAGTACTGGTAGACGGGGTCCTCGCCGGGCTGCTCGTGGTCGCTTCCAGGCACGCAGCCGTGGAACACGTTCCGGTCCACCACGCCAGGGATGCCGTCCACGCGAGCGACGAGCTCCAGCCACGCCAGCGGCACGCGGTGGCTCAGTTCGCTGCGCCGGCCAACCACCTTGAGGCCCACCAGCTTGATTTCTCCTCGAGAGACGATGGAAACGTTCATGGTCCCCCAACCCTCCACCTTGAAGCAGGTTCAACCTCAAGGGGAAAGCCACCCATGCTGACGATTTCGCAGTTCGCGGACCGCTGTGGCCTGTCAGCGAGCGCGCTGCGCTTCTATGAGCGCAAGGGCCTGCTCGTGCCCGCCTCGCGGCGAGCGAATGGCTACCGGACCTACGCTCCTGGACAGGTCGGAGAGGCCCGCTTCATCAGCAGTCTGCGCGCCGCGGGCATCTCCCTCTCCGCCATTCGCGAATTTCTCCGGAAGGACGCTCGCACGCGAGAGACGATGCTCACGTCCTGGCGACAGGACCTGTCCGCGCGGCTGCTCTCCCTTCAACTGGCGGACCAATACCTGCGCGGGCTGGGGGCGGCGTCGGGGCCTCGGGTCCACCTGGAGCAGTGGGCCGAGCCGTCCGTGCTCGTCTGGTTCCCCGTCACCGCGCCGCCGGGTCCCCTGGCGTTCCGTGCCGCGGTGCCGGGTTGGAAGAAGGCGCTTGAGCGGCGGGGCATCCCCGTTCTCACGAGTGGCTATGTCCGCACGCTCGACGTGGTGGAGGGACAGCTTCTGGGCGAGGTGGGCTTTCGCATCAAGCCACGCCGGCGGTTGCCTCCGGGAAGCCGACGGCAGGAGGTTCCGCCCACCTTGTTCGCGACGCTGGAGTGCTCCGTCCGGGACGAGCAGGCCGCGCACCGCGTGTTCCGATTCCTGGCCGAGCTGGGATTCCGGCCCGACGGCCTCCACCTGGAGCGCTATCTGTCCGGTGTCGCCGACCGGTACCTCCTCATGCTGGGCGTGCAGCGCCTGCGGCCGGTGGTGGTGAGCGGGGCAGGGGGCTCGTCCGCGGGGGCCTCGGAGTGAAAGGATGGGACGGCCCATGTCCCAGCCCGTCCCCCACGCTGTTCCCGAGGAAGCGGCCCCGACGCCGGCGCCGCTGACGCTGCTTCGAATCCCAGGGGACACGCCCGAGGCCCTGGACAGCTTCTGGCTGCGCGAGGTCTTCCAGGGCGACCGGATGCCACAGCTCACGCTGCGGGCGGTGCTGCTCGGCGGTGGCATTGGCGCCATCACCTGCGCGACCAACCTCTACGCGGGCTTGAAGATGGCCGTGGCCTTTCCCGTGGCCATCACCGCCGCGCTGCTGGCGCATACGGCCCATGGAGCGATGCGGCGCGTGGCGCCGGGCGTCGCGGGGGCGCCGCTCTCCCCGCTGGAGACGTGCTCGGCGCAGGCCGTGGCTTCGTCCGCGGGGTACGCGACGGGAGGCGCCCTGGTGTCCGTGCAGGGCGCGTGGCTGCTCACGACGGGCAGTCATCCGCCGGGCTGGGCGTTGCTCGCGTGGACCTTCCTCCTGTCCGCGCTGGGGGTGCTCTTCGCGGTGCCGCTCAAGCGCAAGCTGGTGGACCACGAGCAGCTTCCCTTCGCCACGGGCACGGCCGCGGCGGCGACCATCCGCGCGTTGCACGCCACGGGGGCAACGTCGCGTCCCAGACTGTCGATGCTGGGCCTGGGCGGCGGCATCGCGGCGCTCGTCACGCTGGTGCGTGATGGTCTGGGACGACTGCCCTACGTCTTTCCGTTTCCGGGGACATTGGGTGGGCTGCCGCTGGAGCGCCTGGGCTTCGGCTTCGAGACGAGCCTTCTTCCCCTGGGCGCGGGCGCGCTGCTGGGCCTGCGACTCACGGCGTCCTGGCTCCTGGGCGCGCTGCTCATCCACGGCGTCGTGGCGCCCCGCGTGTTCGCTTCGGGGCTCCTGCCTCCGGATGGGGACTTCCTCGCGTGGAGCCTCTGGCCCGGGACCGCGGCGCTCGTCACCGCGTCGTTGTTGCACCTCGCCTTGGAGGGGCGCGTCCTGGGCCGCGCCTTGCGAGGACTCTTCCGGAGGACGCCGGCCACGCCCCATCCGGTGGACGCGCTTCAGGTGCCAGGGCGCTGGTTGGTCGCGGGGCTGGTCGTCCTGACGCCCGCCACGCTCGCCGTGGCCAAGGTGGGCTTTGGCGTGCCCCTGCCACACGCTGCGCTCGCCGTGGCGTTGTCGTTCGTGCTGTGTCTCATCGCCTGTCGCGTCACCGGTGAGACGGACGTCACCCCCGTGGGGCCGCTGGGGCAGGTGACGCAGATGACCTACGGCGTGTTGCTGCCGCGCAACGT
Organism: Myxococcus sp. 1LA; assembly: GCA_046520405.1. GTDB lineage: Bacteria > Myxococcota > Myxococcia > Myxococcales > Myxococcaceae > Myxococcus. The sequence goes on along the minus strand of JBKGHI010000303.1, from coordinate 3,146 downwards.
GGAGGCGAACCTCGCCACCGCGGGCATCACCGTCAACGCGGCTTCCTCGGCGGCGGACCTCCTCAGTGACGTGAAGACGGGACACCTGCTGGGTGCCCATCCCCGGCGCGTGTTCCTGGCGCAGCTCCTGGGGTGCGCGGTGGGGGCCGCCGCGGTGGTGCCGCTCTTCTTCCTGCTGGTCCCGGACCGTTCAGCGCTCGGCGGAGAGCGCTTCCCAGCCCCCGCCGCCACGGTCACCGCCAGCATCGCCCAGGTGCTGGCTTCGGGACTCTCTGGGTTGGAGCCGGGCACCCGCGCGCGCTCGGCTGGGCGGCGCTCGCCGCCGCCGGGCTCACATTGGCCGAGCGCCTGTTGCCCGAACGGGTGCGACACTGGGTGCCTTCGCCCCTGGGCATGGGCCTGGCCTGCCTCCTGCCGGCGTCCACCGCGCTGGGATTCTTCCTGGGGGGCCTGTCCGCGGCCGTGGCGCGCAAGGTGAGTCCAGGCGCACAGGAGGGCCGGGTGGTGACGCTGGCCGCTGGCCTCATCGCCGGTGAAGGCTTGATGGGGGTTGGCATCGTCCTGAGCCAGGCGCTCTGGTAAAGTTCGACTCACCCCATGCGCTGTCCGGTCTGCCACCGCCGTCTCGCCACCGGCGCGGTGTGTCCCGTGCATGGCCAGCGCGCACCGTCGCCTGGCCCTGACGCCGAGCCCCTCCCGCTCCCGGACGTGCCAGGTCTGAGCCCCGCCGCCCTGCTGGGGACGGGCGGCTTCTCGCACGTCTTCACCGCGTATCAGGAGGACGACGGCCGCGAGGTCGCGCTCAAGGTCGGCCGGCCGGCTCACCGTGACCGCTTCGCCCGTGAGGCCGCGGCGCTCCAGCGCATCGGCGCGCCGACAGCGCCCTCGTTGCTTCACTCCGGCATCGTCCATGGCCGGCCCTTCCTCGTCATGGAGCGGCTGCATGGCCAGACGCTCGCCGCGTGGATGGCCGCGTTGCCGGGCTCGGGGGCCGCGTCCGTGCCGCGCGTGCGCGAGCTGCTCAGCGGGCTCTGCGCCGCCGTGGAGCGCGTCCATGCCGTGGGGGTGGCTCACCGGGACCTCAAGCCGGAGAACATCTTCCTGCGAGAAGGCGGCGCGCTCAGCGTGCTCGACCTGGGACTGGCGCGCTTCCTGGGCGCTCCCGATGACGCCGAGGCTCCGCCGGCCGAGGCCGAGGGGCTGACGCTCGTGGGGCAGAGGCTGGGCACGCCCTATTACATGGCGCCCGAGCAGTGCTTGGACGCGCGCGAGGCCGGCGCTCCCGCGGACCTCTACGCGCTGGGCGTCCTCCTCTACGAGTTGCTCACCGGGGCGCCGCCCTTCACGGGTGGGGCCGAGGAGATTCGCCACGGACACGTCGACCTGCGTCCGGCCCGCGTGTCGGAGCGGGCCTCCGTGCCGCCGCGCTCGACGCCGTGTTGGCGCGGTGCCTGGCGAAGACACCCGCCGAGCGCTTCTCGCGCGCTTCGGAGCTGCTCGCCGCTTTCGATGCCGCGTGCAGCCAGGCCCTGTCCATGTCCCTGGCTCCGGCGGAGGGCGAAGCCGCCGCGGTGCCCATGCCGTCGGGTCCTGGAGCCGGGGAGCGGTGGGTGGCGCTCCTGGGCGTCCGAGCGGACCTGCCGGTCGATACGCTGCGGCTGGCCTTCGAGCCTCAGGGCGGAACGCTCGCGCGTGTGCGCTCACGGGGCTATTTGGTCGCGTTCTCCGAATCCCTGTCCGCCGAGGCCAACCTGCGCGCGGGCGCATTGGTGGCTCGCAAGCTGATGGAGGAGGGGAAGGCCGCCGCCGTGCTGCACCTCGCGCGGTTGCACGTCCTTCCGGGGGCCACCACGACACGCGTGGCGGGGCCCGCGCTGGAGTCCGTGCGCGACTGGTGGCCGGAGGACCTCGCGCTGGGTGAGGCACGGGTCACCGCTCCCGCCGCGGCCCGCCTGGGCCCCGGGGCCACCGAGCCCTCGTCCGATGGCGTCCGCTTGCGGCTGCACGACGGAGGCGCGTCCACGTCCTCCGCGGATGCACCGCCGCTGTCGGGGCGCGAGGCCCTGCTCGACGCGCTGGAGGCCGAGGCGTCGCGATGCATCGAGGAGCGCGTTCCGGGCCTGTGCGTCCTCACGGGTGACGTGGGCCACGGTGCGTCCCGCGTCCTGGAGGCGTTGGCCACCCGCCTGGAGGCCGCGGGGCGGTGTCTGGTGGTCCGGCTGCGCGCGCCGTCTCCGGATGCCGCGTCTTCGGAGTCCTTGGTGGACGCACTGAGGGCCGTGGCCGAGCCACCTCGCATTGTCCGCGAGCCCGCGCTTCCGCTCGCGGATGAGCGCCACGCCGCCGCGCGCGCGCTCGCCGAGGGGCTTCAGCGCCAGGCCCTGGAAGCACCGCGCGTGCTGCTCGTCGACGATGCGCACCTGGCCGACCCCACGAGTCTGGATGCGCTGGAGGTCGCCACCCTCGCGGGCACGCGTGCGCCGCTCTGGGTCTGTGTCGCCGCGAGGCCCGCGTTGCTCGGGCTGCGTCCCCACCTGGGCGAGCGCAGCGCCCGTGTCGCGAGAATCGCGCTGCCGCCGCTGACGCCCGAGGCGAGCCGCTCCCTGTTGCTGCACCTGCTGCGTCCCGCCGAGCACGTGCCCGAGCCGGTGCTGGCGCGCCTGGAGCAGCTCGCGCAAGGCGTCCCCTTGTCACTGGTGGAGCTCGCGGGGGCGCTGCGGGCCGCGGGGGCGCTGCGGGCGTCTCCCGGAGGGGGGTGGTACATCGCGCCGGACGCGTTGCTGGACGTCTCCGTAACGCCGCTCTTCGAGCGCCTCGCCGGGCGGGCGCTGGCCGGACTCCCCGCTGCACACCGGGGGCTGGCGCGCCTGTGCGCGGTGTTGGGCACGGAGGTGGAGGTGTCGCGCGTGGACGCCGCCCTCCACCACCTGGCGCCGAGCGAGGAGACGGCCCGCGTGACGTCGCTCGACGCGGGCGCGGGGCTCCAGCGACTGGCTCGTTCGGGGCTGCTGCGGCCCACGTCGCCGGGCCATTACAGCTTCCGCCATCCGCTGCTGCGCGAGGCGCTGGAGGCGCTGCTCCCGTCATCGGCGCGCCGCGCCCTGCACGCCGCCGCGTTGCGCGCCACGCCCAGAGAGTGGTTGGCC
>JBKGHI010000302.1:0-9747 GCA_046520405.1 Myxococcus sp. 1LA | reverse complement strand
GAAATCTCGCCGGAGCAGTGAGCCGCTGACGGCAGTCCTGCCCGCCCCGGTACTCCCTGGAGTGCCGGGGCGCGGCATTTTCAGCACTTCCAATGGGGGCCATCAACGCCGTCCGGCCCCCCGGTGGATTCCCCCAGTCGACAGGGGCCCCTCTCCCGTGTTCTGGATTCGGCCGCCATGGCCATGAACGTCCAGACCGCCACCGAGTCGTCCGACCGCATCTGGGAGCAGGAAATCCTCCCCGCGCTCGAGCGCTACATCCGCATCCCCAACAAGTCGCCCGCCTTCGACCCGGACTGGGTCCGCTCCGGCCACATGGAGGCCGCCGTCCAGCTCGTCGCGGACTGGTGCCTGGAGCAGGCCAGGCACCTGCCGGGTCTGGTGCTGGAGGTGGTGCGCCTCAAGGACGAGAAGGGCCGCGACCGCACGCCGGTCATCTACATGGAGATGCCCGGGACGAAGGGCGACGACACCGTCCTCCTCTACGGCCACCTGGACAAGCAGCCGGAGATGGTGGGCTGGCGCGAGGGCCTGACGCCGTGGACGCCGGTGCGCGAGGGCGACAAGCTCTTCGGGCGCGGCGGCGCGGATGACGGCTACTCCGCCTTCGCGTCCCTCACCGCCATCCGGCTGCTGCGTGAGCAGGGCCTGCCGCACGCGCGCTGCGTGGTGCTGATTGAGGCGTGCGAGGAGAGCGGCAGCTATGACTTGCCGGCCTACATCGAGGCGCTGGCGCCGCGCATCGGCAAGCCGTCACTGGTGGTGTGTCTGGATTCGGGCTGCGCCAACTATGACCAGCTCTGGATGACCACGTCGCTGCGCGGCATGGTGGCCGGCAACCTGCGGGTGGACGTGCTCACGGAGGGCGTGCACTCCGGTGACGCGAGCGGCGTCGTCCCGTCGTCCTTCCGCGTGCTGCGGCAGGTGCTGTCGCGCGTGGAGGAGGAGTCCACGGGCAAGGTGCTGGTGGAGGCCCTGCACACGCGGATTCCGGAGGCGCGGCTCGAGCAGGCCCGCGCGGCCGCCAAGGTGCTGGGTGAGGAGGTCTTCACCAAGTTCCCCTGGGTGCCCGGCACCCGCCCCATGTCGGACGACGGCGCGGAGCTGGTGCTCAACCGCACGTGGCGGCCGGCCCTGTCCGTGACGGGCGTGGACGGCATGCCGGCGCTCAGCAGCGCGGGCAACGTGCTGCGGCCCTTCACCACGGTGAAGCTGTCCATGCGCATTCCGCCGCGCGTGGACCCCAAGGCGGCCATGGACGCGCTGACGCAGGCGCTGGTGAAGGACCCGCCGTCCGGCGCGACGGTGACGTTCGAGGGTGAGAAGTCCAGCACCGGCTGGGACGCGCCGCCGCTGGCCTCCTGGCTGTCGAGCGCGGTGGAGTCCGCCTCCGCCACCTACTTCGGCCGGCGGCCATGGCCATGGGCGAGGGCGGCACCATCCCCTTCATGGGCATGCTGGGCGAGCGCTTCCCGGAGGCGCAGTTCCTCATCACCGGCCTGCTGGGCCCGGGCAGCAACGCCCACGGCCCCAACGAGTTCCTCCACATCCCCACGGGCAAGAAGCTCACCTGCTGCGTGGCCAGCGTCATCGCCGACCACTTCAAGCGGTAGTCGGCTTCCGCCGGGCCCGCTTCCCGGGTGGGGGCGCGGGCCCGGCGTCCAGCGGCTCGTCGGCGAGCCGCACGGTGCGGCGGTTCCAGGAGAACGTCAGGCGTTTGCCCGTCTCCGGCCAGTCGAAGGACGCCGCGCCCGTGCGGCCGTCCTTCTCCAATGCCAGACGCACGCCCCATTGGGGCGCTTCCTGGACGCGGTGGCGCAAATCCTGGGCAACGGCATCCACCGCGTCCCGCAGGGCCACCCCCAGGTTCATCAAACCCAGTTGTTCGCCGCTCAGGATGTGCGGGGCGGGCGGCGGAGCGGCCTCCAGGAAGTGTTGCTCGCCCACGGGCCGCACGCCCGCCGGTGTGGCGGTGGTGTCCATCATCAGCAGCGGGCCGCCGTCCGCCTTGCGGAAGAAGTACGGCACGTCGTAGCGGCCCAACTGCTCGCGCTCCTCCGGGCTGAAGCGCACGCGGCCTCGATTGCTGGAGGCAGGCACCTGGCCCCGGGACGCCAGCATCATGTGCTCCAGGGGCGCGTCATACGCGTCCGAGGGTTTGACGAGCACGCGGACGTGGTGCCGCCGCGCCGCGCCCGCGAGGAAGGCCGTCACGCGTTCGTGCTCCAGCAGCAGCTTGGTCCACACGTCGAACATGCCGCGCAGGAAGGGCAGCAGGTGGGCCGCGTAGCCCACGTGGCCCTCGGTGTCCGCCACCACGGAGCGGGCCTCTTCCCGGGCCCACGCGCGCCTTCGCGGCCGGAGCTGGAGCGCGCCGCCGCGGGTGGGGAAGAAGCACAAGAGCGGGCCGCCCGTGGTGCACCACCAGGCGCGCCATTCGAAGCCAATGTGGTGGTTGCCGCGCCGGTTGCCGTCTGAAATCAACCCCGTCTCCGGGAGCCGGCGCACGGGGCAGAAGTACAACTCCAGGTCCACCAGGTAGGGCAGGGGCTCTCGCTGCCCGCGCCGGACGCCCATCACCAGGTTGCTGCCCTGCAGGTCCGCCGCGCCCACGGCGAAGCACGCGCCGGTGAGGGCGCCCGCGTGGTGCCAGAAGCGCGCGGCCTGGGGCGGTGGCAACTGGCAGCCGTGCAGCTTCAACCGGGGTGAGTCGCGGAGGAGGCCCCACTGGCGGGGCCGCTCAATCCAGTCCTGCCAGCTATAGGCGAAGGCGTCCCGGCCGCGCCCCCGCAGCACGCGCAGCGTGGGCAGCCGCACCTCGCCCGAGGCCGCCGGGAGGTGGTTGACCCAATCGAAGAAGGAGCGCGGGGCGCCCCGCTCCGGTTCCGCCAGGAAGAGGGCCTCGCCGCTCGCGGGCCGGGGCTTGTACGCCAGCGCGCCGCCTTTCCGGAACTGGACGCGCAGGACGTGCTGCCGCCCGTTGTGCGTCTCCTCGGGGTTGGCCCACAGCCGGGTGACGGGGCCCTCGAAGCCCGCGCGGCGGAAGACGCCGGCCTTCACGTCCCGCGCGAGCCGCTTCGCGAAGAGGTCGAAGAAGGCCAGGAACCCGTCCCTCAGGTGGCGCAGCCCGGGATGGGGACCTTCCTGTGCCGGCGTGGCGGCGCACAGCGTGAAGGCGTCCGTCAGCACCGGGCCGAACAGCGCCGCGTTGCCGAGCCGCACGACGCGCGCGCCGAACAGCCCCGGGTGCCGGCGGACAATGGCGTCACATCCGTCGCCCAGGGCTTCGTAGAGCGCCACCAGTGGCTGGAAGGCGGGCTGGGAGAGCAGCGCGCCCAGCCGCGCGGCGTCGCTGGCGCCCTGGAATGGGCGGGCCACCTGGAGCACGCGCTCGGGGCCGGGCCGGACAATGGGCGGGAAGCAGCCGCTGGCCTCGGGGCCCTTGCGGACGGCCTCCAGCAGGCGGCGGGTCTGCGGAGGAAAGCGGGGTGGGGCGGCTGGGGGAGTTGGTGCGAGGGATGGCAGCACATGCGCCCTTCGCGTCATCAGTCGGCCCTGGCCCGGTGGGCGAAAATAGAAACGCGCGGCCCGGCGAGGCCGGGACGCGCGTGTGAAGCGTCAGCTCAAGCGCCGGTGGCGCGTGTCCTAGACGCAGTAGATGAAGCGCGTGCAGCTCCGATAGGCGTTCCCGGAACCGGCGGGCTTCGTCGTCTTGTCCAGCTCCCGCAGCACCTGGGTCAGCTTCTTGGCCTGCTTGGACGCCTTCGCCTTCGTCTTCGCCTTCACCATGGGAATCCTCCACACGTTGGGGTCAGACTGCTCAAGCATGGTAAAGTGTGTAATTCGTTTGAGTCAAGATGAGATGTCTTTGCTTGCCGCGTTATCGGCCGGCCAGTTGGATGGCTCGGAATGTCAGTAGAATTTCCAGCATGCGTCGCATGCCGGCTCGCGTCGCGGGCAGTGGTTTCAAGACGCGGAGCGGCATGGCGCCCCGTGAGGGAAATGGGCGCAAGAGCTCACCCACGGGCACCGCGCGTGCCGTGTTCAATGCCGCGATAAGTTTATTCACGGGTTGCCGAAGGCCTGAAACATGCAAAGCGTTGCCGTTGGCTGAGCAACACCACCCCGTGCCTGTCTTCTCCACCAGGATGGGGAAGGCTTTATTCCCCTGAAGGATGTCGGTGTCCTTGAGCGGCCTGCGGCGCGCGGGAGGCGGTAGGGGCTCGAAGCCGCCAGCGGAGCGCCGGTTGAGCCACAAGGAGCGGATGTGCTCCTGGGTCCGTGAGTCGCGGCTGTTTTCACGCAATGTGTTGGCGGCCCATTGCAGGGCGGCGGGCAGCTCACGTGGCAAGACGCCATCGCCGTCGAGCACGCCCGGCACCAGCGCCTGTCCTCGCGGTCCGTCACCGAGGCCCGCGCTCAGCAAGTCCTCCACGTCATAGCGGGCCTGGTGCCCGGTGACGGGGATGCCCACGTTGACGCTGGTGGCCACGTCCCGGCTCGCGCTCTCTCCGACGTGGTAGTAGCTGGCGGGCCAGTAGAGGATGTCGCCGGGTCCCACTTCCGCGGTGAAGGACTTCTCCAGGTAGGGCGCGTAGTCCGCCAGCGTGGTGACGGGCATGTCCCAGGGCCGCTTTGCCCAGAAGCGCATCCGCTTGCGGCCCCGGAGGGCGAAGAGGAACGTGGTGAAGCGGTCCAGGTGGACGCCCACCGGGCTGTGCTCGTAGTTCCCGTGGAACAGCGTGGTGATGCCGCCCGACAGCGGCAAGCCCACGCGCCGCCAGAGCTCGGAGAAGAAGGCCCGCTCCCGGGACCAGAGCCCGAAGCCGTGCGAATGCAGCAGGGAGATGATGAGCGCGTAGCGCCGCGTGCCCAGCGAGTCCGCGAGCCGCGCGCCATAGCCGTCCAGCGCGCCGTCGGTGTCGCGGGGAAGCCAGGGCCCCAACTGGACGGGCTGTCCCTGGTCGATGGTGAACTGGACGTCGGTGCGCGCCTCCAGCGCCGTGGGCGGGTTCATGGCGCCGCGCGAGGCCCCGAGCGCCGCGTCGAACACGTCCGCCTCGGTGAAGGGATTGACGCCCGTCGCCTGGTAGAGCACCGGGCGACGGTTCCAGTAGCGCGTGACGAAGGTGTCCCAGTCGAACCGGCGCTGGATGTCGATGCGGGCCATGCGTCAGGCCTCCTCCCAGGAGACGCGCTCGATGCCGCGAAGCGCATGAAGGGTTTCCAGCAGGGCCCTCGCCTGTTCACGCTGGGATGCGCCGCGCACCAGGCCGCACAGGGCGCCCACCCGGACGGGAACACCCGGCGCCAGCGCGTCCAACACACGCACCGCGAAGGGCCCCGGGCCGGCGAAGGCGTGGCCGTTGACGGCCCACAGCCACTGCCCCGGGCTGTCCAGCATCCGCACCACGCGGCCCGGCGGTGTCTTCCGCACGAAGGCGTCTTCGTCGAGTGGCTCGTGGGCACGCGGCGGGGGCGCCGGCTCCAACGCGGAGGCGCTGACGCGCTGGGCCCACGTGATGCGCAGCACCTGTCGCAGGTCCGGGCCGTGCGTCACGTCGTGCAGCGCGCTCGCGGCGTGGGCCAGGCGTGGCACCTGCGTGCGTCCTGACTTCCCGGGGTAGGGCAGGTAGGGCACGGCGTCATCCTGTTCGCCCTGTGCCTCCAGGAGCTTCACCGCCAGCGACTTCACGGCCTCCCGTGGGTCGCTGCCGCGCACCGGAATCCACAGCCGCAGCACCAGGGCGCCCTCGTCGCTGGTCTCCTCCTGCCAGACGTCGGACGGCGCATACAGCACGTCCCCGGCGTGGGCCTCCACCGTCCGCGCCTTGCGGAGGTCCTTCGTCCATTGGCGGGCGCGCAGCCGCCCGTGAAGCACCGCGGTGAAGCGGGAATGGTGTGCCCGGCGCGCGGCGCCCTGGGGCGGCGCTTGGAAGCGGCCCAGCCACAGGTCGCTGATGATGGGCAACACGGGGACGCCCACCTGCGCCAGCACGCCGTCGACGAAGGCGCGCACGCGCTCCCACTGCGCGTAGTCCAACATCAGCGGTTGTTCGACGAGGCATTGGAAGCCGCGGGCCGTGCCGAGCTCGCGCCCGACGCGCTGGAGGTACGCGGCGGCGTCCACGTCCGTCTCCCCAGGCAGGAGCGTGCCGGGTGCGCGCAGGCGGTCGGTGTCCGCGAAGAAGCGCACGTCGGGCAGGGCGCGGAAGCGCGTACCGAAGCGGAAGGGCGCGCTGACGGAGACCAGTCCCTGGAAGGCCTGCCCAGGCGGGATGAGCGGGGTGTCCAGCCGCAGCCGCGTGGGGGACTGCTCCCAGTGCTTGCTCGCGAAGCGGACCCAGTCGGGTGCGTGTCTCATCGGCATGGATTCCACCATCGAAGTCTGACGAGGGGGCGAGCGTCCAGCGGTGGATTTCTTCACGCGCATGATGCCGTGCGGCGTGCCGGTGTTCTGGTAGGAGACGGCGTGGTCCTCCACTGGAAAGGTCAGGTCCGACGATGACGATGAAGCTCTACTTCAACCCCAGAAGCCGCGCGGTCATTGCCAAGTGGATGCTGGATGAGTGTGGCGCGCCGTATGAAATCGTCCCCATCGACTTCGACAAGAAGGAGCACAAGTCGCCTGAGTTCTTGAAAATCAACCCTGCTGGGAAATTGCCAGCGCTGGTGGACGGTGACACGCGGCTGTTTGAAAGCACGGCCATCTGTCTTTACGTGGCGGAGAAATTCCCGGAGGCACAGCTCGCGCCGAAGCCGGGTGACAAGGACCGGGGGCGCTACCTGTCGTTGATGGTGTACTCCACGTCGCAGCTCGAGCCCGCCATGGGCGACCACCTGATGAAGCTGCCCACGGGGCCCGCGCGGGGCTGGACGGACTTCGAGACGGTGCTCAACGTCATCGAGGGCGAGCTGGGCCAGGGGCCCTACCTGTTCGGTGAGCGCTTCACCGCGGCCGACGTGATGATTGGCTCGATGTTCATCTGGATGCGCATCTTCGGGAGCAAGACGGGGCGCCCCGCGCTGGAGGCCTACATCGAACGGCTGCTGGCCCGCCCCAAGGGCATGAAGCTGGGCTGAGCGCCGCGCGAGCTGAAGGCCCGGACCTTCCGATGGGGGACGTGTCCGGGCCTCCCGTGGGCCCACAGGGGCCGGTGCGTCAGTCCAGGACGCCGATGGTCTTCGCGCGGGTGACGGAGCTGCCCACGCTGACGTAGCCCCGGTACCAGGACGTGTTCTTCGTCCCCAGCTTGTCCTGCTGCAGGTGCGCGTGGGGGCCGGTGGAGTTGCCGGTGCCGCCGATGTTGCCCACCTGGCAGCGGTCACACGTGCGGTTGCGCGAGTCCGCCGTCTTGATCCAGTGCCACTGGCGGAACGTCCAGCCGCTCTGCCAGACGTGACGCGCCTCGTTCTGCTTGCCGCTGCCGTTGCCGTTGCAGACGATGCCGGTGGTGCGGATGGTCACCGCCCAGTAGAGCGAGCCCACCACGCCCGTCTCCGCGCCCCAATAGTTGCACCGGCCACCGGCGCCAATGTCCACCGCGCCGTGGAAGGTGCCGCTGCTGTAGTTGGTGAGGGCCGTCACCGAGCCCGTGTGGGTGCCCTTGACGGTGTGCGCCGTCACGGACGCGGGGATGAGCGCCACCGCGGCCAGCGCCGCCAGGGAGGACTTCCAGGTGTTGCTACGCATGAGGTGTTCCTTTCAGTGGACTGCCTGTCATGGAGCCTGCTGCAACCGCTGCTTCTCCCTCAGGAGCAGGCTCCACTCCTGAAGGCCCATGCCGAGAACCTGAATCCACGCGTCGGCCTCCCGGGCCAGGCCCGGGTCCATGGCCCGCAGCCGCTGGAGGTCGGGAATCGCGCCCTCGAAGCCGAGCTGCGCGACGCTCTGGAGCAGCGCCTTGCGCACGCCTTCGTCCGGCTCCTCGCGGTACATCGCGAGCAGCGACTCGCGGGCGCCTGCATCTGCTCCGCCGGGACGCCGCCCAGCGCGTTGACGGCGGCCTTGCGCACGCTCGTGTCACCGCTGCGCAGCAGGGAGGTGATGCGGTCCGCGGACTCGGCGCTGATGCGCTCCGTGGAGAGGTTGTCCAGGATGCGCGCCGTCACCGCTGGGTCCGTGGAAGCCACCGCGGCCGTCACCGCCGTGTCCGCCGCCGGGCCGTACTGGCCGGCGTACACGTGTGCGTTGTCTTCAATGAGGTTGGTGGCCGCCTCCTGGCGCACCTGGGGCGACTCGTCTCGCACCATGCGCTCGTACAGGTCGCCGGTCTTCTCCAGTGCGCCCGTGCGCCGCATGGCCCGCAGCGTGGCGGCGCGCATGGCCGGGTCCGCGTCCTGCAATGCGCGCCGGGCCACCGCGTCCATGGCCGAGACGTCCGCCTCGCGCTCCGAGCGGGCCACCAGCGCCGCCGCCAGGTGCTCGGCCATGACGGGGTCCGTCTCCCGTGAGAAGGCGTCGCGCAGCTCCGCGTCCGGCAGCGTGACGGCGGCCTCGCGCAGCAGTGTGCGCAGATAGCGCTGGTAGGCCGGCGAGCCGGAGCCCAGGCCGCGGCGGATGTCATTCATCAGCCCCTGCACGGAGCAGGTGCTGGCCCGGAGCGCGGGCGGCGGGGCCGCGTCCTCGGCGCGCGCGGCGGTGGGGCGCAGCGTGGCGAAGGTGAGCGTGAGCAGAAGGCAGAGGCGTGTCATGGGAACTCCCGTGCTCAGTCGTGGCCGGCGAGGCAGCCGAAGGGGTCCTGGTCGGGCAGGCTGTTCCAGAGCCGGACGAAGTCGTGGAGGCCGCTGGCGTAGAGCTGCTCGAACGTCTGATAGAGCGGCTGGAAGCGCGGGTCCGTCATCGCCATCTGGGCCATGACGGGCAGCGCGTCTCGGCCGGAGGCGCGCGCGGCGAAGCGGAAGAGGGCCCACCGCACGCACGTCTCCCGCTCGCGAGCGAAGGACTCGGCGAACAGCGACAGCACCTCCGCGCTGTCGCCGGAGATGGAGAGGTTGTGCGCGGCGGCCTCGCGCCCGTCCGGGCTGCCCTCCTGCGTGAGCACCCGCGTGTACCGGGCGCGGGCGTCCTCATCCAGCACGGGCGTGGCGTGCATGGGCGTGGACAGCGCCAGGTAGCGAATCTGCTCGTCGGGGGACTCGGTGCCGATGGTGAGCAGCGCGTCCATGTAGGGCGCCACGTTGCCCTGCGCCTCGAAGTCGCGCTTCATCACCCGGGCGATGGTGCGCGTGGCCGTCCAGCCCGCCTCACCGGAGACCGCGTCCTTCGCGAAGGTCGTCAGGGTGCCCAGCGTCGCGGGCTCGAAGCGCTTCTGCGTGTCCAGCGCGGACAGGATGCCCGCGCGCCGGCCGCCGTCGAGCGTGGCGTCCATGCCCTGCGCCAGCAGTTGCGTGGCCACTTGCGGGTGATGCACCGCCTCCGAGCCGCGCAGCGCGGACAGCAGGACCTCGAACTCGTCGGGCCCGGCGGTGCGCGCCCAGGACAGCACCTCGGTGGCGCGGCCCGCGTCCTGGCCAATCAGCTCCCTCAGGCGCTCCGTCAGGTAGTCGGCGACCAGCGAATCCCCCGACGCGAGCAGCGGCGCCGCCCACGCACGGAAGTTCTCCAGCGTCACCGCGGTGTCGAAGCGCTCCAGCTCGCGCCAGCACACGGCCTGGTCGAAGCGCGGGGGCGGCGCCTCTTCGTCCGCCGCCCCACCCGTGCCGCCGTGCCCGCCATGGCCGTGTCCGCCAGCGGCGGCCTTCCGG
>JBKGHI010000301.1:0-9779 GCA_046520405.1 Myxococcus sp. 1LA | reverse complement strand
CGGGCCCAAGACGTGGAACGCGCTCAACTCGGCGGGTGCGAGCGGCGGCTCGGGCCCCACGCTGCGCAACGGCGCGCGGGGTGAGCCGGTGCGTGCGCTCCAGCAGCGGCTCAACCAGTTGGGCTTCTCATCGGGCACGGCGGACGGCGTGTTCGGCCCCAAGACGCTGTCGGCGGTGAAGGCCTTCCAGCAGTCGCGCGGCCTGGCGGCGGACGGCATCGTCGGTCCCAAGACGTGGGACAAGCTGGGCATCAACGTCCAGGGCTCCGTCACCAATCCCCCGGGCGGAGGCGGCGGCGGCCGGGTCGTCACGGGCTACGTGAATGGCCAGCCGCGGCAGATTTCCCTGTCGCCCGTGCCCAACGGCAAGGAGATGCGCTCGGACGCGGCGGCGGCGTACAACCGCATGTACGCGGCGGCCCGCGCCCAGGGAATCACCCTGAAGGTGAACAGCGGCTTCCGCAGCATGGCGGAGCAGGAGGCGCTGTACCGCGCGTACAAAAATGGCACGGGCAACCTGGCCGCGCCTCCGGGCTACTCCAACCACCAGGGCGGCATCGCGGTGGACATCAACACGGGCGGCACGGGCACCTCGACGTACCGGTGGCTGGCCAACAACGCGAAGAACTTCGGCTTCGTGCGCACCGTCCCGTCCGAGCCCTGGCATTGGGAGTACCGGCCCTGAAGCAGTAATGTCTGCTCTCCCCCGAAGTTCGCGTTACCCCGGAGAGAGACATGAAGAAGCTGCTCATGGCGGTCGCGGCACTGGCGGTTCCGGCAGGCATTGGCGTCGGCAGCCTGGGCTACACGCCCACTGCCGAGGCGCAGTCGTCCCGCCTGGCCTGTACCTATACGTATTACAATGACGAGGCGCTCACGGAGTACGTGATGACGCTGCACTGCTCCTGCGCGAACCCGGACTGCTACAACACCGAGGACGTGACGCCGTTCTACACGGTGGAGTGCATCGACGCCTGCTGACGTGAAGCACCGTCGAGCCACCGCACCTTCCGGTACGGTGGCTCCGGGCATTCACCCAATCAGCTCCTCGTAATCGGGCGGTAGCGGATGCGGTGCGGCTCCAGGGCCTCGGGGCCCAGGCGCTTCTTCTTGTCCGCCTCGTAGTCCTCGAAGTTGCCCTCGAAGAAGAACGCCTTGCTGTCGCCCTCGAACGCGAGGATGTGCGTGGCGATGCGGTCGAGGAACCAGCGGTCGTGGCTGATGACCACCGCGCAGCCCGCGAAGCTCAGGAGCGCGTCCTCCAGGCTGCGCAGCGTCTCCACGTCCAGGTCGTTGGTGGGCTCGTCGAGCAGCAGCAGGTTGCCGCCGCTCTTGAGCATCTTCGCCAGGTGCGCGCGGTTGCGCTCACCGCCGGACAGGTCCTTCACCCGCTTCTGCTGGTCCTGTCCCTTGAAGGCGAAGCCCGCCAGGTACGCGCGGCTGGGCACCTGCCCCGCCTTGCCCAGGTCCAGGTGATCCAGCCCGCCACTCACCTCCTGGAACACCGTGTTGTCGCCGTCCAGCGCATCGCGGCTCTGATCCACGTAGGCCAGCTTCACCGTCTCGCCGATGCGCAGCTCCCCCGCGTCCGGTGACTCCACGCCCGTCATCATCCGGAACAGCGTCGTCTTGCCCGCGCCGTTGGGACCGATGACGCCCACGATGCCACCCGGCGGCAGCTTGAAGCTCAGGTCGTCGATGAGCAGCCGATCACCATAGGCCTTGCGCAGCCCCTTGGCCTCGATGACGAGCCCCCCCAGCGGCGGGCCGGGCGGGATGATGACCTCGCCCGTGGCATCGCGCTTGTCCTGCGACTGATTGAGCAGTTCCTCGTAGGCCGCGATACGCGCCTTGCTCTTCGCCTGGCGCGCCTTGGGCGAAGCGCGCACCCACTCCAGCTCGCGCTTGAGCGTCTTCTGGCGGTGGCTCTCCGACTTCTCCTCCAGCTCCAGGCGCTTCTGCTTCTGGTCCAGCCAGCTGGAGTAGTTGCCCTTCCAGGGCACACCCTCGCCGCGGTCCAGCTCCAGAATCCACTCGGCCGCGTTGTCCAGGAAGTACCGGTCGTGGGTGATGCAGACGATGGTGCCCTTGTACTCCTTGAGCGCCTGCTCCAGCCACGCGACGCTCTCCGCGTCCAGGTGGTTGGTGGGCTCGTCCAGGAGGAGCAGGTCCGGCTTCTCCAGCAGGATGCGGCACAGCGCCACGCGGCGCTTCTCACCGCCGGACAGCTTCGTCACGTCCGCGTCACCCGGGGGCAGGCGCAGCGCGTCCATGGCCATCTCGATGGTGCGGTCCAGCTCCCAGCCATTCACCGCGTCGATGGCGTCCTGGAGGCGGCCCTGCTCGGCCAGCAGCTTCTCCATCTCCGCGTCGCTCATGGGCTCGGCGAACTTCGCGCTGACCTCGTTGAAGCGGTCCAGCGTGCCGCGAATCTCCTTCAGGCCCAGCTCCACGTTGCCCTTCACGTCGAGCGAGGGGTCGAGCTGCGGCTCCTGCGCCAGGTAGCCGACCTTGGCGCTGGGGTCCGGCTTGGCCACGCCGAAGAACTCCGTGTCCACGCCGGCCATGATGCGCAGCAGCGTCGACTTACCGGAGCCGTTGGGCCCGATGACACCAATCTTCGCGCCGGGGAAGAACGAGAGGTAGATGCCCTTGAGGATCTCCTTGCCGTTCTTGACCTTGCGCAGGTCCTGCATCGTGAAGATGAAATTCTGGGCCATCTGGGCCTTCCTGCTTTGAGGCGGAGTGAGGGGCTCTGCGGATACCAGGGTGCAACAGCGCACTCAAGGTGAGAGCGTCCCCCAACCCCCTGGGGCTCGAACGACCGGCCCCGTCAGGTGGGGGCAGCCCGGAACCCGTGCCCCCTGGCCCCTCCAGCAGGCGTGGAAAAGCGGACGGTGCCTACTCCGTCGTGGCGGCCTGCTCCGCCTCCGGCTGCTCCATGCCAAGCAGCTTCCGCAGCCGGGTGTTGGTGTCGTCCTCGGGCTTGATTCCGGCCTGCTCCTTGATGGCATCGAACTTCTTCTGCTGCCGCGCCTTCGTGAGCCCGGCCACCGCCTCGCGGTCGGGCAGGTTGGGACCGAGCTGGCTCACGACGGCGGTGCGAATCGCCGCCGCGGCGCTCTTCACCACCTGCACGTTCTGGAAAATCGTCCCCCGCTCCTTGGGCTCCGCGGCACCCGTGCCGTACGCGGACCGCACGTTGCCGCGGAGTGTGAACGCCTGCATCGAGACAAGCTTGCCACCGCTCGTCCCCACCGCGTCCTCCAGGAAGACCTGCGGCAGGACCCACACGTCGGGCGCGAGGCCTTGGCCTGCGCAGCGGCGATGCGGTCCGCGTCGGAAGCACCCGAACGCGTGGCGCTGCTGGGGAGCCTCGTGACGCGCACGACGCGCAGCAACGGGTCCGCGGAGAGCTCCGCCACGAGCGAGTCATTGAGCTGCTTCCGGTCGAGCGACTTGGCCAGCGACTCGGCGACGGTCGCTTCAAAGACGGCCACCTCGATGGGCGCCTGAGGTGAGCGCCGGGGCGCCTCCGCGATGGCCTTGTCGTAGTCCTCCTGCTCACGCGCCTCCGCGTCGATGCGGGCCTGCTCCGCGGGGTCGGAGCTCGTGACGACCGTCTTGCCGTCAGGCCCCGTCACCGTCCGGGTAACCGTCATTCCAGCACAGCCGACAAGGGACAGCGCGACGACGGGAAGGAGCAGTGAACGCACGAACATGTCATCTCCGGAGGGCAGCGGGCGGGGATGCCGCCGTGTGCCATTGGCATCGCGGCGGCGCGACTGAGGACGGCCCTCTCCGGAGAAAATTCAATCGAGGCGCAGGGGGAACTCACTCCAGGGTGGCCAGGAACGGCGCTCCATTCGCCTCACACCAGCGCCGGTAGCGCTGGAGCAGGTCCTCGGACGTGCTGCGCTTGGAGACCTGCCCATCCTCCGTCAGGTACTCGATGGCCCCGCGCACCGTGATGAACAGCTCCACCGGCGCGTCACCCGTCACCCGCCAGCTGTCGACGTTGCCCGGCGGTTCATAGACGTAGCCACCGGGACCAATCACCTCGCCCGTGTCGAGCAACTCGCGAGTCCCAGAGAGGTTGAAGCCGTGCGCCTCGCCGGTGTGGCGGTGCCGGGGGATGACGGTGCCGGGCTCCAGACGGAAGAGGTACATCGAGCCGGAGCCATCGCGGAAGAAGCGCAGCGGCTTGAAGGAGAGGCCTGGGGGGCCCATGGGAATCCAGGGCATGCGCTCGGGGTCGACCGGGCGCGAGGACGCAGCAGACAAGGACGTGTCGTTCATGTCCGTCACATTGCGCCGTCCCTGGCCCTCCCGCCGGTCCAGAATTGACGAATCTCACTGGGCCAAACTATGGGACCTGCCCATGGACCTTCACGTCGACCTCCAGGACCGCAGGGACGTCGCGGGGCAGATATACCGGGGCCTGCGCGCGCGGATCCTCGACGGGCACCTTCGAGACGGCGAACAACTTCCCCCGTCGCGAGAGCTGGCCCAACGGCTGGGTGTCTCGCGCACCACGGTCAGCGTGGCCTATGAATGGCTGACCGCCGAAGGCCTGCTCGTCAGCCGGGGGCGCGCGGGCAGCTTCGTCCAGAACGCGTCCCGGGAGCGAGGGGCCCGCGCGGCGACGACTCGCGGCGTGAAGCTGCGCCCGCGCGCCATCTGGAACGCGCTGCATGTGCCTCCGCCCGCCCTGCCCTCCGCGCCGTACGACTTCCGCGTCGGCATCCCCGACGCCACGCTGTTCCCATTCGAGGCCTGGAGTCGGCTGATGGCGCGGCAACTGCGCGCCTCGGTGATGACGGCCGCCTACGCCGGCCCGTCCGGCCACCCCGAGCTGCGCGCGGCGGTGGCACGCCACGTGGGCATCTCCCGAGGCGTTCGCGCCGAAGCGTCGGACGTGCTCATCACCCATGGGACACAGCAGGCGCTGGATCTGGTGGGACGGGTGCTGTTGGAGCCCGGAGACCGCGTCGCCGTGGAGGAGCCTGGCTATCCGCCCGCTCGGGTCCTGTTCCAATCCCACGGAGCCCGTGTCGTGCCTGTACCCGTCGACGCGGAGGGGCTCGACGTGCAGGCGCTGCCGGACGACACGCGCCTCGTGTACGTCACGCCATCCCACCAATTCCCTCTGGGCATCGTGATGTCCCCCGCGCGTCGCAGGGCCTTGCTCGACTGGGCACGGCGGCGAGACGCGGTGGTCATCGAGGATGACTACGACAGCGAGTTCCGCTTCGGCGGGCGCCCGCTGGAGACGCTCCACAGCCTGGACCGCTCGGGCCGCGTCCTCTACGTCGGCTCGTTCTCCAAGGTGCTGGTCCCCGCGCTGCGTCTGGGCTTCCTCATCGCGCCGCCCTCGCTTCGACGGGAGCTCCGGCTGGCGAAGCAGGTGACGGACTGGCACAGCCAGCTTCCCGCCCAGGGGGCGCTCGCGCGCTTCATCGACACGGGCGCGCTGGCCCGGCACCTGCGCAAGACGCGGCGCGAGTACGAGCAACGGCACACGCGGCTGTCGGAGCGGCTGCGCCACCACTTCGGCGACGCCTTCGAACAACTGCCCTCCGTCGCCGGCCTGCACCTGTGCGTCACCTTCCCCAAAGGCGGCGCCCGGCTGGAGCGGGCGCTCACCCGGAAAGCCCATGACGCGGGCATCGGCATCGAGGAACTCTCCCGCTACTTCGCCGGAGCGCCTACCCGCCATGGCTGGGTGTTGGGTTATGGCGGCGTGACGGTGGAGCGCATCGACGAAGGCCTCCGGCGTCTGCGCGCGAAGCTCGGCGGAGCGCTCTGACACCGCAACGCACGGCGACTCCCGTCAGCCCTGAAGCAACGCCCCCGTCCTCGCCGGCCACAGAAGCCGGCCAGCCAGATACCAGGAACGGAAACCCCCATGTCCTCCTCCCAGACGTTCTTCTTCGCCGCGGTGGGCGACGTGCATGGGCACATGAACCGGATGGTGAGCCACCTCACCGCCTGGGAGGAGCGCAGCCGCCGGCCGCTCGAGTTCGTGCTCCAGGTGGGTGACTTCGAGCCCCACCGTCACGACGCCGACCTTGCCACCATGTCCGCGCCGCTGAAGTACCGGCACCTCGGTGACTTCGCGGCCTACCACCAGCGACGGCGCCGCTTTCCCTGGCCCGTCTACTTCATCGGTGGCAACCACGAGCCCTACGGCCACCTCGACCTGCACCCCGAGGGCGCGGAGCTGGCGCCTTATTGCCACTACCTGGGACGAAGCGGCGTGGTGGAGCTGAACGACCTCCGTGTGGCGGGCCTGTCCGGCATCCACCGCGAAGCCACCTTCTGCAAGTCCCGCCCGCCGCTGGCCTCGATGGGCGACGCCTCCAACAAGGACTTCACCTTCTTCAACGAGCAGGATGTCGAACAGCTCCTCGCACTCGGACGCGCGGACGTGCTCCTGCTGCATGACTGGCCCTCCGGCATCATCCCGCTCGAGGAGGCCGCTGACTTCCAGGGACAACGCCGCAGCGCGAGCCACGACCTCGTCGGCAACGACTACGCACGGCTGCTGGTGGACGCGCTCCAACCGCGGCTGGTCCTCTGCGGCCACCTGCACCGGCGCTACGCCAGCACCGTCCAGCATCCCGGAGGCCAGCACTCGCTCGTGCGCTGCCTCGCCAACGTGGAGCAAGGCGCCGCCGCGTTCGCCGTCTTCCAGGTCCAAGGGAGCAGGCTCCAGGAAATCGCGATGCAGGAATTACTCCGGGTGGACAACGCGACGCGCCACCCTGCCCGGCGCCTCCCCTCCACCTGCCCGCACACAAGCCGAGCGAAGCGCGAGCGAAGGTGTTACAGGAGGCGCGCCATGTCCGCCCCCGCCCTCGAACTCCAGGGACTCTCCAAGCAGTACGGAGAGTTCACGGCACTTCACACCGTGGACCTCGCCATCCGGCCCGGTGAAATCTTCGCCCTGCTGGGTCCCAACGGCGCGGGCAAGACGACGATGATTGGCAGCGTCTGCGGCCTGGTGAAGAAGTCCTCCGGCAGCATCCGCGTCTTCGGCAAGGACCTGGACCAGGACTCAGTAGGTCCTCGCTACGACATCGGGCTCGTGCCGCAGGAAATCAACTTCGACCCCTTCTTCACCGTGGCCGAGTCCCTGCGCATCCAGCTCGGCTTCTACGGCCGCCCCGCGGATGAAGCGCGCATCGACGAGGTGCTCACCGCCCTCAACCTGCACGCGAAGAAGGACGCGTACACGCGCGCGCTGTCCGGCGGCATGAAGCGCCGGCTGCTCATCGCCAAGGCGCTGGTGCACAAGCCCCGCCTCGTGTTCCTCGACGAGCCCACCGCGGGCGTGGACGTGGAGCTGCGCCGCGACTTGTGGACCTACGTGCGCAAGCTCGCCTCGGAGGGCACCACCATCGTCCTCACCACGCACTACCTGGAAGAGGCCGAGGAGCTGGCCGACCGCGTGGGCATCATCAACGAGGGCCGCCTCCTCATGGTGGAGGACAAGGCCACCCTGCTGCGCCGCTTCGGCGAGCGCCGCGTCGTCATCACCTTCGAGCAGCCGCAGCCGGGCCTGTCCGAGGCCGGCAAGCGCTTCGCCGCCCGCCTCAGCGAGGACGGCCGCGCCCTCACCTACGTGGAGCGCGACGGCTGCGCCCCGTCCGGCGAGCTGCTCCGCGCCCTCTACGCCGAAGGGCAGCTCATCTCCGACGTGGAGACGCGCCGCTCCCGCATGGAGGACGTGCTCATCGAAATCCTTCGCGGCCGCCCTCAGCAGGCCGCCTGAGCCCTCATCATGAACGTCCTTGGGATGAAGACACTTCTGGCGAAGGAGGTCCGGCGCTTCATGCGCGTGCCGGGGCAAACCGTCCTCTCGCCGCTCATCAGCACCACGCTCTATTTCATCGTCTTCGGCGTCTCCATGTCGGGCCGCGTCCAGACGGTGGAGGGCCTGCCCTACCTGCACTTCATCGTGCCGGGCCTGGTGTTCCTCGGCATCGCCAACAACGCCTTCCTCAACAGCTCCTCCTCGCTGTTCATCACCAAGATTCAGGGCACCGTGGTGGACCTGCTGGTGGCGCCGCTGGGCCCCGGTGAGCTGATGGCGGGCTTCATCGGCGGGGCCATGGTGCGCGGGCTCGTGGTGGGCCTGCTCACCTGGGCCGTGGCCACCTTCTTCACCGGCTTCAGCCTGGAGCACGCGTGGGTGGCCGCGTACTTCCTCGTCCTGTCGTCCTACGTCTTCAGCGTGCTGGGCATGCTCGCGGCCGTGTGGGCGGAGAAGTTCGAGCAGATCAACTTCTTCCCCACCTTCGTCATGCTGCCCCTCACCTTCCTGGGCGGCGTCTTCTACTCCGTGCGCGAGCTGCCCGCGCCGTGGAGCACCGTCAGCCTCTTCAACCCCATGGTCTACATGGTGGAGGGGCTGCGCTACGGCATGCTCGGCCGCAGCATCTATTCGCCCGTGGGCGGCGGCGGCATCCTGCTCGCCGTCGCCGTGGTGGCCACCGCCCTCACCTACGGCGTGCTGCGCTCCGGCTACAAGATGAAAGCCTGATTCACCCCGGAAAGCCGGGCAGGTCCTTCACGCCTGCTCGCCTGCTCGTTCCCAACCCTGTGGGGTAATTCGCGACTGAGCAATTCCCACGAGGTAAGAAAGGGCGATATCCTGGTCGGCACACATGGCTGTGCCATTCGGTAAGTACGAGCTACTTCGCAAGATTGCCTCTGGGGGAATGGGTCAGGTGTTCCTGGCCCGCGAACACGGGACGGGATTCGAGCGACTTGTCGTCCTCAAACTCATCCTTCCCCACCTCGCGGAGGACGACGAGTTCCTCTCCATGTTCCTGGATGAGGCGGGGCTCGTAGCGCGCCTGACACACCCGAACCTCATCACCATCCTCGACCTGACGGAGATTGAGGGCCGCCACTGCCTGGCCATGGAGTACGTGCAAGGCGATGACGTGCGCCGCCTGGACAAGACGTCCCGCGCGCAGGGCAAGACACTGCCGGTGGGCCTCATCCTCCGCGTCATCGCGGACGCGGCCGCCGGGTTGGACTACGCGCACCAGGCGCGTGACGCCCAGGGCAAGCCGCTGCGGCTGGTGCACCGGGACGTGTCGCCGCAGAACATCCTCGTCGGCTTCGACGGCGGGGTGAAGGTCATCGACTTCGGCGTGGCCAAGGCGGCCACCAGCAGCCAGAACACGGCCACCGGCGTCCTCAAGGGCAAGTACCCGTACATGTCCCCGGAGCAGGCCAGCGGACTGTCCATCGACGCGCGCAGCGACTTGTTCGCGCTGGGCGTCGTCATGTGGGAGCTGCTCACCGGCAAGCGCCTCTTCAAGGGCGAGTCGGACATGATGACGCTGCGGCTGGTGAAGGACTGCCAGGTGCCGAAGCCGTCACAGCTCAACCCCCGCCTGCCGCCGGGCCTGGACGAGGTGGTGCTCAAGGCGCTGGCGCCCTCGCCGGACCAGCGCTACCCGGACTGCGGCGCCTTCCGTCTGGCGCTGGAGGACTACGCGCTCAACCTGCGCCTGCCCTCCAGCAGCGCGCACCTGGCCGCCTTCCTCCGGGAGCTCTACGCGGACCGCATCGCGAGCGAGACGGACCCGGCGCGGCTGGACCAGCTCGCGGAGGACGCGGACCTGGACTCGCGCTCCAACTCGTCGCTCAGCGGCGTGCCGGGCATGCTGGCCCCGCCGGGCGCTCCTCCGCGTCGCGCGCCATGCGGGCTCGCCCATGGCGTGCCCGGGACGCGCTCGCGGCAGGCGCGGCCCCCGCCG
>JBKGHI010000300.1:0-9791 GCA_046520405.1 Myxococcus sp. 1LA | reverse complement strand
GGCGCAGCCGCCGGCCCCCGCCCGAACGCCGCCCGCGAGGAGCGCGTCCGGATGACGCCGCTGCGCAAGCGCGTGGCCGAGCGCCTCATCCAGGCCCAGTCCACCGCCGCCATGCTCACCACCTTCAACGAGGTGGACATGGGCGAGGTGATGGCCCTGCGCAAGAAGTACAACGACAAGTTCCAGCAGAAGCACGGCGTGAAGCTCGGCTTCATGAGCTTCTTCATCCGCGCCTCCGTCGAGGCCCTCAAGGCCTTCCCGCAAATCAACGCGGAGATTGACGGCGAGGACGTCATCTTCAAGCACTACTACGACATCGGCGTGGCCGTGAGCGGCAGCCGCGGTCTGGTGGTGCCGGTGGTGCGCAACGCGGACAAGCAGGGCCTGGCGGAGCTGGAGAAGACTGTCGGCGAGCTGGGCACCAAGGCGCGCAGCGACAAGCTGGCCCTGGCCGACCTGCAGGGTGGCACGTTCACCATCACCAACGGCGGCATCTTCGGCTCCATGCTGTCCACGCCCATCCTGAACCCGCCGCAGACGGGCATCCTGGGCATGCACAACATCGTCGAGCGCCCCGTGGCCCGCGACGGCCAGGTCGTCATCCGGCCCATCATGTTCGTCGCCCTCACCTACGACCACCGCCTGGTGGACGGCCGCGAGGCGGTGCAGTTCCTGGTGCGCGTGAAGGAGTGCATCGAGGACCCGGAGCGGCTGCTCCTCGACGTCTGACTTCAGGCCCGGTCTCCGGGCAAGACTTGCATTCCTGGCGGCCGGCTGGACTTCCAGCCGGCCGTTTCACTACAACTGGGAGTGTCTCCCGGTTGTCGGGGGGCGGGAAGAACGGGCGGCTCTCCTCGCGCCGCCCCGCAAGACTGAAGGAAGTGCAATGGCAACCGGTACCGTGAAGTGGTTCAACGACGCGAAGGGCTTCGGCTTCATCACCCAGGACGGCGGTGGTGAGGACGTGTTCTGCCACCACACCGCCATCAACATGGACGGCTTCCGCACCCTGGCCGAGGGCCAGAAGGTGGAGTTCGAAGTCACGCGCGGCCCCAAGGGCCTGCAGGCGCAGAACGTCCGCGCCGCCGGCTAACGCGTCCGTCAGCCACTCCGCCCGGACTGGCCGATGAAAAGAGGCCCGGCCCCACAGCAAGGGGGACCGGGCCTCTGCTTTTTCAAGCCCTCGGGGCCGCTCGCGGCCTACAGGTTGCGTTTGAAGTGGTCCATGACGCGCTCCCACTGGCGCTCGGTGACGAGCGGGTCGGGCACCATGTGCGTCAGGCCGCTGAGCGGCAGCAAATCGTGCTGCTTGCCGGCGCGGAAGAGCGCGTCGCTCAGCTTCAGCGTGTGGAAGAAGTACACGTTGTCGTCCGCGGTGCCGTGGATGAGCAGCAGCTTGCCCATGGGCTTGTCCTCCTTCGCGTACGTCAGCAGCGAGCTCTTCTCGTAGGCCTCCGGGCTCTGCTGCGGCACGCCCAGGTAGCGCTCGGTGTAGTGGGTGTCGTAGTCCAGCCAGTCCACCACCGGGGCGCCGGCCACGCCGGCCTTGAAGACGTCCGGGCGCTTGAGCACGGCCAGGGCGGCCATGTACCCGCCGAAGCTCCAGCCGGAGATGCCCACGCGGGCCAGGTCAATCTCGGGGACTTCCTTGGCCAGCTCCTTGATGGCCTCGGCCTGGTCTTCAATGGTGACGCCGGCGAAGTCGCCCTTCACCTCGCGCTCCCACTTCGCGCCGCGCAGCGGCGTGCCCCGGCCGTCAATCTTCACGACGAGGAAGCCCTGGTCCGCCACCCACTGCGACATCAGGTGCGCGGCCATGCTCTGGTGGACCACGGTGGTGGTGGGGCCGCCGTACACCTCGACGATGACGGGCAGCTTCTTGCCGGGCTTGAAGTCGCGCGGGCGCACCAGCGACGTCCAGAAGCGGCGCGGGCCCACCTGCCGCAGCTCCACGTTGGGCGTGTAGGGCGGCTCCTTCGCCACCGAGGGCAGCTCGCCCACGCGGGTGCCGTCGCCGCGCACCACCAGCGTCTTGGGCATGGACTTGAGGCCGTGGCCGTTCATCACCACCAGCGCGCCGCTCTTGGACACCGCGCCGGACTCGATGTCGCCGCCCGCCGTCACCTTCTCCGGGGCGCCGCCGTCCTTCACGCGCCACAGGTGGCTCTGCGTGGGGTTGGGGCCGCCGTTGAAGTAGAGCGTGCCGTCCGCCTGGACGTAGCGCGCCAGCGAGCGGAAGCCCGCGTCCGGCTTCACCAGGCTGCGCGCCAGCGAGCCGTCCGCCTTGCGCAGCTCCACCTCCGGGCCGCCATTGCGCTCGGTGTACCAGAGGAAGCCGCTGCCATCGTCCAGCCACAGCGGGAAGGCCTGCTCCAGGTTGAGCCAGGCGTTGTCCGTCTCCGTCAGCAGCTCCTTCGCCTTGCCCGTGCGCGGGTCCACCGCGAGCAGCTTCTGCTCCGTCTGCTCCCGGTTCTGCACCAGCACGGTGAGCGGGCCGCCCTTGGGCCACGTCACGGTGGCCAGGTACGGGTACCTGGCCGCGTCCCACTGCGCCCACACCGTGCGGCCGCCCGTGACGGGGGTGATGCCCAGGCGCACCTTGGCGTTGGCCTTGCCGGGGCGCGGGTACGCGAACTCCTCGCCGCCGCGCTCGGGGTGCATGACGTCGACGATGGTGAGCTTCTCCACGTCCGTCGTGTCCGCCTCCGTGTACGCGATGGACTTCGCGTCCGGGCTCCACCAGTAGCCGGTGAAGCGCCCCATCTCCTCCTGGGCGACGAACTCGGCCACGCCGTGCGACTTCGCCTCGGTGCCACCCTTGGTGACGCGCTGCTCGCGGTTGGCGGCCACGTCGATGCGGTACACGTCGTTGTCCCGCACGTACGCCACCTGCTTGCCGTCCGGGGAGAAGCGCGGGTCCAACGTCCCGGGGCCCGTCTTCAGCTCCGTCACCTTGGCGCTGGCGCGGTCCACCACGTAGAGGCGGCCGGACAGGGGCACCAGCAGGCGGTTGCCGTCATCGGACACCTGGTAGCTGGTGAAGCCCCGGGCGCTGACGCGCATGCGCTCGCGGCGGGCCTTCTCCTCCACGGTCAGCGTCTCCTCGGCGCCCTTGAGGATGGCCTCGGGGGTGAGCAGCTCGCGCGTCTGCCCGCTCTCCACGTCGAACGCGTAGAGCGTCTGCACGTTGGACGTGGGCTGGGTGCGCAGGAAGAGGATGCTCTTCTCGTCGGGGGTGATGCGCACGCCACCGGGCCGGCCGCTCATGAAGCGGCGCGTCTCCGAGAACTGGCGCAGGAAGGGGTCTTGCGACCGCTGCGTCTTGGACATGGTCAGGGGCTTCTGCTCCTGGGCGAAGGACGAGGCGCTCGCAAGCAGGAGCGCGGCGGTGAGGACGTGGCGCATGCGTCGTCGAATCCCCGCGAAGGGCGGGGCTCCTTTCGTGGAAAGGTGCAGGGCAGCCTACACTCGGCGGCCGCGCGGCCGGAGCAAACGCCTGGCGCGCTGGAGGATTCCCGACGCAATGGAAACGGAAGACGACGCTCCGCGGCACCTGCGCCTGGCCGGCGTCATCCGCCTGGGCCTGGGCGGCGGGCGAGGCCCCCAGGACGCCTATGTGTTCGACCCGCACCGGCTCGCCCTGCCCGCCTGGGCCTGCGCCCTGGGCGAATCGGAAGGTCCCGCCCTCCTGGTGAGCCTGGACCGGCACCTGGACACCGTGGTGCCCCGGGCCCCCGCCGCGGTGCCGGACCGGACGGCCGGCCTGCGCGCCCTGGACGAACACGCCCGCTGGGCCCTGGACGTCCGCAACTACGACCACATCCTCGCGGCCATGGAGGCGGGGCTGGTGGGCGACGCGCTGCTCATCGCCCGCGCCCGCCCGCGCGGCGCCTTCACGGGCGACACCTACGTGGACAGCCGCGGCCGGCCACACCGCCTGGTGACGGTGCCCACGGTGGACCGGGCGGCGGAGGCGTACAGCCGCCCTGCCCCCGGCGACGCCGTGCGCGACGTGCTGGACGCGGCCGGGCGCGTGCTGCTGGACGTGGACCTGGACTGCTTCACCTCGCTGAGCGACGCGGACCCCACGACGGTGCTGCCGTGGCCCCAGCAGGTGATTCGCGAGTTCCTGCTTCCGGAGGACTCGGAGCCCTTCTGGGACGCGGTGCTGCGCAAGACGGTGGCGCTGACGCTGGCGCGCGAGCCCCACCACTGCGGCGGGCTGCTCGCGTCCGGTGAGCTGTTCCGCGACGCGGCCCAGGTGCTGTTCCGGGAGCTGCTCCGCACCGAGCCCCCGTGAGCCGCGCCGACCGCGCACGGCCCGCTACAGCGGCGTCTCCATGAAGTTGGGCCGCACGTCCGTCATCTGCCCGCCCGCGAAGGAGAAGCGGCTGCCTGGAGGCGGCCGGGCATCGTTGAGCACGTACCCGAAGTCCACGCGGAAGGGCAGGACGTTGAACTGCGGGAAGAGCAGCCGCAGGCCCGCGCCCACCGTGTGCACCATGGTGGGACTGTCATTGAAGGCGCTGCCGGAGTCCCAGAAGAGCACGCCGCCCAGGTGCACCGTCTTCACGACGATGGGCCGGCTGCGGTACTCCAGGTTGAAGAGGAGCAGCCGCCGGCCGGAGTACGCGTCCGCGCCCGCGCCGCGCAGGCCGTTGGCGCCGCCCAGCAGGTGGATGCGGTCGAACAAGTCATCGATATTCACATCCAGCAGGCCGCGCGCCACGAAGCGGCCACCCAGCACCTTGGGGGACACCTCGATCAGCTCCGCCGCCCAGCGCCGGTTGGTCCACACCCCCCGGGGCCCCAGCGGCCGGCGGATGGCCCCCGACATGGACGCGGTGGTGAGCGCGTCCCCCAGCCGCAGGCGGTAGCGCAGCGCCAGTCCGCCCTCCACGAAGTGGCTGCGCTCGCCGAACACGGGCGGCGCATAGCGCAACGTGGCGGACACCCAGTGCCCCATCTGGAAGTCCTCGGCCAGGACGTACGAGTCCACGTCCCGCAGCACCTCGTAGCGCGCGTCGAAGGCGCGCAGGCTGAGGCCCACGTAGCCGGCGTCCTCCGCGCGCGGCAGGTAGTTGCGGTTGAACCACTCCGACTGCTCCGGGGTGAGCCCGGACGCCAACGGCGCGCCGTAGCCGTAGTGGTAGGCGCCCACCGTGCCGCCCACGTTCCACTTGTAGCGGGTGCCCATCGAGCGCGTGTACGAGAAGCCGCCCACCACCTCTTCCGTCCGGTAGATGTAGGGCACCGCGGGCCCGCCCGGAAACGGCAACTGCCAGATGGACGCGCCCCGGTAGACGCGGTTGGTCTCCACGTTCCAGGACACGGAGGCGCTGGCGCTCCACGGCGTGGACAGCGAATACAGCGGCCGGCTCACCGCGAGGCTGCCGCGCGAGCCCTCCGTCTTGCCCGTCTCCCGGCCCTGGATGACGGCGATGGACTCACTGAGCGACCAGCGGCTGCCCAGCACGCGCGGGTCGGTGTAGCTCTGCCCCAGGCTCAGGGTGTCCTGCCGCAGCACGAAGTCCACGGCGATGCGCTTGCCGCGCCCCAGGAAGTTCTGCTCCGTGCCCTGGAGCTTCAGGTACTGGAGCAGCGAACCCACCGCCGCGAAGTCGCTGTTGAGCCGCAGCGACCAGATGTCCTTGGTGACGGCCATCAGCGCCACCGTGTCCGGCGTGCGGCCCTTCACCGGCACCAGGCGCACCATGGAGAACAGGCGCAGCCCCCGCAGGTTGCGCGCCGTCTCCTGCGCGAGCTGCTCCGAGTAGGGCTTGCCCACCTCCAGCAACACCTCGCGCCGCACGACGTCGTCCCGGGTCCGGGCGTGGAAGATGTTGAGGAAGTCCGGGAAGGGGTCGATTTCCGCCACCACGTCCTCGGTGGCCACCAACACCTCTTCCAGAATCTTGCCGTCCGGAGACGGCGCCAGCACCCGCCCGTGACGGGCCAGGGCCTCGTCAATCAGCGCGTCCTCGTAGTTGTCGATGGCCGATGCCAGCCCCTGCTCCGACGAGGCGTCGGAGGCGCCCTCCGGGTTGGAAGGCGCGGCCGCGAGGGACGTGGCAACGAGCAGCGCAGGCAGCAAAAGCGGCACGCAGGCATCCTGTCATGAGCAGCGTCATTGCCCCCGGGACAATGCCGCGCGCTGTTACATCGCTGGATTTCCCGTTTTCACGGTCGCGTCAAAAATATCCATGGGGGAAGCAACCGCGAAGCCCACTGGGTGGATAATGACGGCATGACCAGCGTCGTCGGCCCCCGCCGCTCGCCCCTCCTCGCTCGCCCGACCACCGAAACCACCCGTGAGACGACGTCCTCCCCCCGGACGACCTCTTCCGCGGACACCAGCTCGTTCCAGCCCGCGCGGCCGGGACTCGGGGGCGCCACGCCCTCGATGCTGACGAAGCTCGGCGCGGAATTCGTTCCCCAGACGCCCTCCGCCACGCAGGCGGCGGCATCCAACCTGAAGGCCGCGGTAGGTACACGGGCGGCGTCGCTGGTCCACAGCACCACGCCCAACGCGGACATCAAGGACCACACCACCATTGAGAGCACCATCGACGTCCCCGAGGACGCCACGGTGGAGTCGCTCAAGCTGAACCTGGACATCGAGCACACCTACCGGGGCGACCTGAAGGTGACGCTGACCTCGCCGTCCGGCAAGAGCGCGGTGGTGTCCAACCGCCAGGGTGGTTCGGCGGATGACCTCGCGGGCGCCTTCGACCTGTCCGCGTTCAAGGGCGAGCCCACGAAGGGCACCTGGACGCTGGAGGTGCAGGACGCGGCGCGCGGTGATACCGGCACGCTGAAGTCGTGGGGCCTGGACATCACCCCCGAGACGCCGGTGACGGGGCCCGAGGAGCCGGAGGAGCCGGAAGGTGGCCTCTTCGAGGGCCTGCGCGACGGCGCGCTGCTGGACGCGCTCCAGGACTACTCGTCCGGCAAGAAGGTGGTCAGCTACAACGAGGCCCGTCGGCTGATGTTCTCCAGCCTGGACGTGAACGAGAACGGCAACGTCGTCTGCGTCTACACGGGCATCGAAGTCAAAGGCGGCAAGATTCCCAACAACTCGGTGATGAACACCGAGCACACGTGGCCGCAGTCGAAGGGCGCCACGGGCGCCGCCAAGAGCGACCTGCACCACCTCTACCCCACCGACAGCAAGGCCAACTCCCGCCGCGGCAACTTCCCCTTCGGCGTGGTGGTGAACGAGCGGTGGAGCCAGAACGGCGCCAAGTTCGGCACCGACGCCCGCGGCAACATGGTCTTCGAGCCGCCCGACTCCCACAAGGGCAACGTGGCGCGCGCGATGTTCTACTTCTCCGCCACCTACAACAAGTCCATCTCCAACGACGAGGAGGCGGTGCTCAAGGCGTGGAACAAGCTCGACAAGGTGGACACCGCTGAAGTCGAGCGCAACCGCCGCATCTCCACCATCCAGGGCAACTCCAACGCCTTCGTCGAGGACGCGGCGCTGGCCGACCGCATCAAGGACTTCTAGGCGCCCGCCGAACGCAGTTCTCCTTCGCGCAGGGGCGGCAGCTGCTCGCCCCGCGCCACCGCCGACACGATTCGCGCCAGCCGGTCCACGCCGTCCGACAGGGCGGCCGGCCCCGGCTGGAGGATGAGCGAGCTCTTCACCTCGTAGAGCTGGTCATCCACCACCGCCCGCACCCCGGTCCACCCGGGGCGGGCGATGATTCTCTCGCGCTTCGCCTTGCGCCCGCACCAACTGGCGATGACGCCCTCCGGGTCGCGCCGCGCCACCTCCTCCGGCGTGAAGATGCGGCCCTGGGCCCCCTGCGAGGCGCGCGACTCCCGGCACACGTCCACGCCGCCCACCAGCTCCACCAGCTCCGAACACCAGCGGATGCCGGAGATGAGCGGCTCATGCCACTCCTCGAAGAAGATGCGCGGCCGGCGCGGCAACGACTCCGCCGCGTCCGCGTGGCGCTCCAGATTCGAGGTGAGTTCGGCGGCCAGCGCCTCCGCGGCCTCGGGCCGTCCCACCAGCGCGCCCGTCAGCCGCACCGACTGGAGAATCTCCGCGATGGAGCGCTGGTTGAACAGGTAGACGGGCACGCCCCGCTTCGCCAGCTCGCGGCCGATGTCCGCCTGCAAGTCGGAGAAGCCCAGCACCAGGTCCGGCTTCAGCTCCAGGATGCGCTCGAAGTTCGCGTCCAGGAACGAGCTGACCCGCGGCTTCTTGCGCGCCTGGGGCGGACGCACGGTGAAGCCGGACACGCCCACCACCAGGTCCTCCGCGCCCAGCCGGTAGAGCACCTCCGTCGTCTCCTCGGTGAGACACACCACGCGGCGGGGATAGGGCGGCGCCTGGGACAGCAGCTCGGACACGCGGGCATTCATGAGGGGCCGCACCCTAACGCGCTACGTGTCCGTAGCATCCACCAGTGCGCGAGGAACGGGCTTTCTCCGCACTCCCCGTCACGCGGTGTCTCACGTGTGTCACCTGTGAAACGTTGTCGCGCCCGAGCCGGATTCTCGGCCGGTGGCGCACTGCGCCAACCCGGCAGGTCGCTTGGGAGGTGGAGGATTGCAGTGTTAGCATCTACCCTCATGTTCGACCGGCGTGTCACGTGCCTTACCGGTCGGTGGGGGCAGTCATGATGGAGAGCAACGCCCCGACGAATGGCGCCCCACCCGACGTCGCGGACCCCATGCTGGGCCGGGTCCTGAACGAGCGCTTCCGCATCCTGGAGACGCTTGGCGCCGGAGGCATGGGCCGCGTCTACAAGGCCGTGCAGTCACCGTTGGATCGGCTGGTGGCGCTCAAGGTGCTCAACCCGCAGTACGGCGAGGGCAAGGACCCCGGCTTCCAGAAGCGCTTCTTCCTGGAGGCCAGCGTCACCGCGAAGCTGCGCCACCCGAACACCGTCACCGTCATCGACTACGGCAAGACGGATGACGGCATCTATTACATCGCCATGGAGTACCTGGAGGGACTGACGCTGGGTCAGCTCCTCACACAGGTGGGGCCCTGCCGTGGCCACGCGCGCTCAACATCACCCAGCAGATTGCACGCTCGCTGCGCGAGGCGCACAAGGTCGGCCTCATCCACCGCGACCTCAAGCCCGCCAACGTCATGGTCCTCAACCAGGAGACGGACCACGACGTGGTGAAGGTGCTCGACTTCGGCCTGGTGAAGTCCTTCATCGGCGACGCGGCGCCCATCCCGCAGGACACGTCCATCACCCAGGCGGGCATCATCCTCGGCTCGCCGCAGTACATGGCGCCGGAGCAGGCGCGCAACATCGCCGACCCGCGCAGTGACGTGTACAGCCTGGGCGTGGTGC
The DNA here is from genome assembly GCA_046520405.1 of Myxococcus sp. 1LA. Taxonomy (GTDB): domain Bacteria; phylum Myxococcota; class Myxococcia; order Myxococcales; family Myxococcaceae; genus Myxococcus. The sequence goes on along the minus strand of JBKGHI010000300.1, from coordinate 468 downwards.
TCTATCAGATGCTGATGGGACGGCCGCCCTTCCTGGCCGCGCAGAGCATCGACGTCATCGTCAAGCACATCAACGAGCTGCCGCCCGCCTTCGGCTCGCTCTACCCCGAGCATGGCATCCCCGGTGAGGTGGAAGCCCTGGTGATGAAGTGCCTGGCCAAGTCGCCCACGGACCGCTACCAGTCCATGGACGCGGTCATGGATGCCATGCGCCGCACCATGTCCACGGTGGGCGTCAGCGGCGCCTTCAGTGGCGCGCGCTTCGCGGGCGCTGGCATCAGCGGCGTCGGCAGCGGGCCCATCAGCGGTCCCCACGGCTCGGCCGGCTCCGGTCCCGCCACCGTGGCGCTGGACATCTCCGTGGAGGAGGCGCCGGAAAAGGGCGGCCGCAAGCCGCTGGGGCTGCTCCTCGGCGGCGGCGCGCTGCTGGTGGGCCTGGGCGCGGCCTGGCTCGTGGCGATGAAGCCCC